>CAYTBB010000036.1:0-12701 GCA_964435965.1 uncultured Dehalococcoidales bacterium | reverse complement strand
CTCTTTTTTGGTTTCTGGCGGGCTTGGGCTCTCTTTCTAGCGGTCTTCTCTGCCTTCACTCGATCCTCCTCTGCCCAGGATTTACACATCGGGATGTTGCGGGGATAGCAGAAGCGGTTGGAGAGAACGTTGGTGTTGCCGTAGCCAGAGGAGACGGTCAAAGCAGCAGAGTTTCAAGGGAAGTAATGAAAGGGGAAGGATGGTTCTCAAAAAAAGGGAAAAGGTAGAGTCCCTTCTTTCTTATGGCTCCTCCCAAGAAGCAAAGACCAGAAGAGATTTGAAAATCTAAAAAAGTTGGGCTTGGGCACTCTGCGGTGTTTCGCACCTTGCCCCTATCAGGGTGACTTAAAATCCGTTTCCCGAAAGGGAGTGTAGGGTCGAGTCCCTCCCTCGGCACTTCCTACTCAAATTAGTCAATTTGTCGCCTAAATGCTTCACTTTTGCAATGGCCTAGGAGCACTGTGCAAAATACTTGACAAAATAGCGGAAAGTTCACCGAGTAGGCTTCACGGAATAAAACACTTGCTGCTCACCATTACCTCGTATACAATGCCCATGTACGGGCAATTTAATTGTTGGGATGATGGTACGTAGTGATGAAAAGATGTGTCGCAAACAACACAACACCGCTGACTGAACCCCCCGCATTGACTCTTCAGCAGTTTTCAGGCCAAGCTGCGAAATGGTATCAAAAGTATGCACACTCACCTTATTTTGACCCATATATCAGGCTAGAACAGAAACTTTCGCAAAAAGCGAGTGATGAAGGTTATCTAGAACTGGTTGACTTGGCTGATATTGCAGCTTGGGGTGGCAACCAACGAGCCATAAAGCAAAGACTTCTGAGAAGCAACAACGAAGGCGAAGTTAGACAAGCAACTCTAGAAGCCATTCAGAGGCTAGATAAGCCTTCAGAGGCCATTAGAGTGGTACTACGTATTAATCAATGGGGGCTTACCTATGCTAGCAAGACGTTGAGATGTGTGTGTCCGCAGAATTATCCTGCTCTCGACCAGAAGTTGCGAAAAGCTATCAGCAAGGCCCTGCTACCCACGATTTACGACGGAAACATTGATTCAATGATAAGGGGTTACCTTAGGTTCTTGAAGATTTGCCGTGAGATAGAGCGTCAAGTTACGACACTCGGTCCAAGATCAGGAGGTGTATGGTTCCTTGCAGATATAGAAATGGCGCTGTTTCAGTTTGTTTGGGATGGTGGACGGCTCATCTCATCGGCGTATTATTTTCCCGGAGTGAGCAATGACAGGCGCAGAGCAACTGTTTGAGAATGCTGTAGCGTGGCTAAGGCGAGGGTATGGGAGCTTCCGCTTTTTTGTCGAGCGTGACGTCGTATGGACAGTACAGACCTACATCATCCGAGTACTGGATGAGCAAGCTCTGCCCTATAAAGTCATCAACGATTATCCACTCCTGTCCGGTAAACGGCGCAGCATATGCACAGACCTTGCTATTCTGAGCCCAAATGGCACGGTGGAGGTTGCTGTGGAGTTCAAGTATGAGCCGGCTCATGTACGGAGTGATATTTGGCCCAGCAAATTTCCAGTTGTCTTTTGGGGGCGTGAAGGGGTGGGGGGAGACATTGAGCGAATCCAAAGGTTTGTAAGCGAAGGCGCAGCGCGGATAGCCTATTCACTATTCATAGATGAGGGAAGCTATTTCCGTCATCGAGATCCGCCACCGGAAAGCAAGTGGATAGATTGGAACACCAGTGTTGTTCCACCACATCATGTGTCGGTACTTTGGTGTAAGGCTGAGTCAGCTTAATGTGGTACAGTCGGCCCCTGACAGAAACATAACAAAAGGGTGGTTTGTTCACCTAGCCATCCCCGCTACCTCGCCCTCGCTTGTGGCCAGAGAATGACCAACGTAAAATAGTGGGCCGTGAGGGGCCAAATCCTGTGGGAGCACAGTTTTGGCTTTTCCTAACTGAATATGTAGGAATATGCCCGAATTCGATTTATGCGGAGGCTGAGATACATGGGTAACACCCATGGTTCGGAGTACGAATGACTTTAATCTATGTCTCGACCCCGAAGAGTTAAGTCCCTGGCTAACCGAATGGCTTGTCGAGTATGACTTCAACACCAATCCCTTGCCTATCTTGCTCATGTGGGGTATATTGAAAAAGAACTTGCTAAAATCCGTAGCTCAGTGTTACCTATGTGGTCAGCCAGCACAGCTTCAGGCTTGCCACAACCTTTGGATTCTTATCTTGTGCGAAATCCAACGTTGTCCAACGCTACTAGGAGTTTCACCATGATAGACAATACTCAATTACTCAGACACTTAATGGTTAATGAATTGATTCGCCTACGTGATGGTCAGATTCTGAACCAGACGCCTAATCCTCTACCAGCTTCTTGTAAGTATGAAAAGATTGAGGGAATGTTGTTAGGAATCGCCATAGGAGATGCACTGGGGGCTACCTCTGAGGGGCTCAACCCGTCCGACAGGCGCAGGCTTTATGGCGAGATAAGAGATTACGTGCCTGACCGGCGACCGGGACAGAACCGCCCCGCCGGGGTAGGCACTGATGATACGCAGATGTCTTTCTGGACAGTGGAACAGCTAATAGATGACCATGGGCTCATCCCGGAGTCGCTGGCAAACAAGTTCTGCGCACGCCGCATTTGGGGTGCTGGTGGAGCGGTGAGGGAGTTCATAAAGAACCTCAAAGATGGACAACCGTGGTACAAAGCCGGAACGGATAATTTGGGTAATGGCGCATTGATGCGAATTGCCCCGATTATTTTACCCCATCTTCGTAACCCTCACCCGTCAATGTATGCTGACACTGCAATAGCTGCTATGATGACTCATAACAGTTTTGCTAGCAATGCGACTTGTGTAGCTTTCGTCCACATGCTGTGGGAATTGCTGGGAATGGGCTCTCCCCCGGAACCTGACTGGTGGGCTGATACTTACTGCTATATAGCCAAAGACCTAGAGGGGAATACCAAGTATCAACATGGCGGCGGCATCCTAGGCGAGTATTCCGGCTCGCTCTGGCATTTCGTTTCAAAGGTATGCAGGGACGCCTTGGAAAGAAAGCTAACGGTGGAGGAGGCGTGCAGTGCATGGGGCTCAGGAGGTCATCTATTTGAGACTGTGCCCTCAGTATTACATATCCTAGCTACTCATACTGATGACCCTGAGGAAGCCGTAATCAGGGCTGTAAACGATACGAAAGATAATGACTCGATTGCATCAATAGTTGGCGCGGCTATTGGAGCTCTTCATGGTCTTGGTAGTATTCCTGAGAGGTGGGTCAATCACTTGAATGGCAGGATAAGAGATGGTGGTGGTGGAGGCCAAATATTTAGGCTTGTTGTGTGTTCAAAACAGGTATTCTGGCTACACTCTCAGCTGCGGTAATAGTCGGTGCTGTGGTTGGAGCTCTGCACGGTCTGAGGCGTTTCTAGGACAGATGGATTAGAGGTCTGACAGGAACAACAAGAAGCGGATGATGATGGCGAAGTGTTCGGGCTAATACTAGTGGCTAAGAAAGAGTTCTGGAGTCAGTAGATGGCGGTATCTTTTTTAGTTGAATTCCGTCTACGGGGCTATGCTAAGAAGTATGCAAAGTGGGCCAGGGCATGTAGTCTCCGAGGGGCTAAGAAGCTCGGAGTGAGAAAGCTAAGACAACCAAGGTTTGTACCACACATAACCGTATTCGGGCCAGCAGAGGCACATAATCTCCGGAACCTTGTTCGTGAAGTGGCAAGGATTGGTCGGAAGTACACTTTAGTTCCTTTTAGGCTCGGCATTAAGCGCGGCGAATTTCAGAGGGAGGATGCAAACTGGCTTTATCTTGATGTCCACCCTTCACACGACCTTGAACAATTCCGGTACGAACTGGCGCAGAGCTTACTCAGGCTGGAAAGGATGATATATGATACCTGCCAACCCTATGACCATAAGCCGAAATACAAATTTCACTGTTCGATAGGAAAGTACAACCCAAGAGACAACGCTGAATTTGAAAAGCTATCTGACTTTGCCGAAGACAAATGCAGCTTAGAAGCCTTCAAACAGCGCAGAATCTCGGTCTTTGGCAGACTACTCAATATCGTTAAGAAATATGTATTCAGAACTGAGGAGGAAGAGGACGCAGGCATAGGTCAGTATCTTCTCAGAGTAACAATTCTCGGAAGAGGAGGCCGCATTCAAGCTGAATATGATTTGGTTCTTGGGAGAGTGTTATCTCGGAGGGAGGCGCTGAGCGAACGTTTGTGGAGAAAAACTATCGAGGAGTTTAAAGAATTGCGAAGTCCACCACGAGAAGAATACCTGTCAATCTCTGACAAATCCGTGTACTTGATTGGAGATACTCATTTCGACCATAAGAACATAATCAGATTTTGCCACAGGCCTTTTTCTAGCGTTGCCGAAATGAACAGGGTGATGGAAAAGAATTGGAACAAAAGCGTGGGTGAAAATGATACGGTGTATTTCTTGGGTGACTACACTGGACCACCACCAAGAAAGCTGGGAATGTATCACGAAAAACTAAGATACTGGACCGGGCAACTAAACGGTATTAAGATATCCATTTTGGGTAATCACGACAGGAATGGCGGGTGCATAGAATTCGAAAAGGCCATGATATTGCATGTCGCTCAGTACAGTTTTCTGCTTGTACATAACCCGGCGGATAAAAAGATCAACGCTATTAAAGTTAGGCATGATTGGATCATTCATGGCCACGTTCACAACAATAAGATCGACAAGTATCCTTTCATCAATGGCGAACAAAAGACGATAAATGTGAGTTTGGAGCTAATAAATTATAAACCTGTAAGCCTGAGCTACTTGCTATCTTCTTTGGATCTGGATTCAATAAAACGTATGCGGACGATTGATAGCCAGCCAGAAAGATGGTAGGCTGGCAGCGTAACAAGAGGGGGTACTTTAATGGCAGGTGTTAGATATAGGAGAAGAGGGACTGCCATAGTGGACATACAGCATGGCATTCTTCTAACAACTGGTGGCCTGTAGCAAAACTATAGTATGGCTGGCGGTGACATTGCACATTAGCCTGTTTTGTTACCTAATTGCACAATCATCAAGATTGTTCAGATGTATTGATGTATTAATGCAAATCCCTTAGGGGAAGAGTCAACGGCTTCTGTAGCTATGCTTGAGTGTTTTCCTATCGAGGTTCTTTACTTCCTCTTGACCACCGACTTCACCGCTACCTCAATATCTCCGGCAGTCAGCCCATATCTTTGAAGCAGCTCCTCGGCTTTGCCTGAGAGGGCATAGCTGTCTTTAAGGTTAACAAACTCCATAAGAATTGGTTTTTCCCTAGCTACCACTTGAGCAACACGGCTGCCTAAACCACCATGGGCTAGATGTTCTTCAGCAACAACAATAGCCCCTGTCTCTGCGGCTGCTCTAACTATGACTTCTTCATCTAAGGGCTTAAGGGTGGGCATGTTGATTACACGGCAATCTATCCCTTGCCTTGCCAAGATATCTGATGCCTCCAAAGCCCTGGCTACCATAATGCCCATAGCTATAACGGTGGCATCCCCGCCTTGTCTCATAGTTACCGCCTTGCCCAAGGTAAAGTGATAGCTCTCAGGATAGACAAGTGGCGTTTTGGGCCGGCTTAGCCTGATATAGAAAGGCCCATAGGTAGCTGCGGCTACTTTTACTGCCCCAGCAGTCTCTATGGCATCGGCGGGAACAACAACAGTAAAGCCGGGGAGGGAACAATATAAAGCTAAGTCCTCAATAGCCTGGTGAGAGGTGCCATCCTCGCCCACACTGATACCGCCATGAGTGGCTACGACTTTGACATTTAACCTGGGCTGAGAAAGACACATCCTTAGCTGGTCGAAACAGCGGCAGGAGGCAAAGATGGCAAAAGTGCTGGCAAAAACTGTTTTCCCTGAGGCAGCTAAACCAGCCGCTATACAAATCATATTTTGCTCTTCTAAGCCACAGTCAAAAAAACGGTCGGGGAACTCCCGGGCAAAGAAGTGAGTCATGGTTGAAGGCGATAAATCAGCATCCAGGACAACGATATCCTTGTTTTCTTTGCCTAGCTCTACCAGAGTCTTGCCATAGGTTTCCCGAGTGGAGACTTCTACCATCATTTCACCCTCACCTTAGTTCCTTCGCTACGCTCAGCACTAGCCTCACCTCCCATCGAGGGAGAGGAGATTGCTTCGCTCCCTCAGAATGACAGGAAGCGAAGGGCTCAGGGCTTCGGCTCAACGCAATGACAGCCACTATTCTAGCTCCTTAAGCGCCCTTTCTGCTTCTTCTGGGGTAGGCGCCTTGCCATGAAATTTTGGGTTGTTTTCCATAAAACTGACACCTTTGCCTTTGATAGTGCGGGCAATGATGACAGGGGGCTTATTTTTAATTTTTTCAGCTTCCTGAAAAGCAGCTAGAATTTGATTGAAGTCGTGACCATCTATATCAATGGTGTGCCAGCCAAAAGCTTGCCATTTCTGGCTCAAAGGCTCGAGGTTCATGACATCTCGAGTCCAGCCAGTGAGCTGAATTCGATTACGATCGACAATAACTGTTAGATTATCCAACTTGAAATGGGCTGCGGACAAAGCCGCTTCCCATGTTTGCCCCTCATCACATTCACCATCGCTAAGGAGGACGTAGGTTCTATAGTCACGATGATCAAGCTTAGCAGCTAAAGCAACACCAATGCCAAAGGATAAACCCATACCCAAAGAGCCAGCTGACATCTCCACTCCGGGAGTAAGATTCCTATCGGTATGTCCTTGAAGTCGGCTATCCAGCTTTCTCAGGGTTGCTAGCTCAGCTATGGGGAAGTAGCCACTTTCAGCTAAGGCGGCATATAAGATTGGGGCAGCATGTCCTTTACTCATTATGAATCGGTCGCGGTCTGGCCACTGTTGATTCTTCGGGGTATGGCGCATAGCTTTGAAGTAAAGCGCGGTAATAATATCAGCAGCTGATAGAGAACCACCTGGATGCCCGCTGCCCGCTGTGGCTGTCATAGTAATTACATGACGACGCAGCTTTTTAGCCATTTCTTTAAGCTCCTCTATAGACAAGTTGAATATATTAGCTTGCGGGGCAGGCTCAGGAGGTACTTTGATATGATTTGGCATCTGTTATGTGGGTAAATTGTAAACTAGCACTAGCCTATATGTCTATGGCTATCTACAAATATTTCTAAATTTTGTAGTGAGGATGCCGTTTATCTCTCACCTTGAACAAAATGAAGAGTCTCTAGACGCTGTCCTGAGCGGCGCGAGATTCTTCCCCTTCATTTCATTCAGGGCTTCGGCTCATGCGCTCAGAATGACAAGCAGGATTGGTAAACCCCCACCATTGAGGACGTTAGGCAAATCAGGGTATAATATCTCGAATGATTATAGATTTTCATACCCATATATTCCCTCCCTGGATAAAGGAAAGGCGTGACGAATATATTAAGCGCGACCCCTGCTTCTCCCTGCTTTATTCTCAGCCAAAAGCCAAACTGGTAACTGCTGAAGAACTGATTGCCAGCATGGATGAAGCCGAGGTTGATTTCTCTGTTGCTCTTAACATAGGCTGGGTGAGCCACGAGCTTTGTGTGGAAACTAACAATTATATCTTAGATTCCATGTCACGCTATCCCAAAAGGCTTATCGGCTTCTGCAGCGTTCAACCTAAGGCCGGGGATGCTGCCATAATTGAACTAGAGCGCTGTGCCAAAGCCGGAGCTAAAGGAATTGGAGAAATAAGGTCTGATGTGCAGGGCTTTGACCTTGCAGATAAAACGATTATGAAGCCTCTAGTTGATGCCGCGATGAAACACAATTTAATTTTTCTAACCCATTCCTCCGAGCCTGTGGGACATCAATATATCGGCAAAGGCAGCATTACTCCCGACGTCCTCTACTCTTTTATAGTAAGCTTCCCCGATTTGAAGCTGGTCTGTGCCCATTGGGGTGGTGGTTCGCCCTTCTATGCCTTAATGCCTGAGGTGGCTAAAGTGTTGACTAATGTTTTCTTTGATACCGCCGCCACCGTTTTCCTTTACCAACCTCAGATTTTCCAACAAGTGAGCGAAATTATTGGCAGTGACAAAATACTCTTTGGCAGTGATTATCCCCTTATTTCCCAAAGTCGAATAATGGCTCAAATCCAGTCTCTCAAACTTGCCAAAAAGGACCGAACTAAGATTTTGGGTGGCAATGCACAAAAAATCCTGAACATAGTGAAGGAGCTATGAATTAATATCAAGGGAGCAAAGTTGTCACATAATACTGAACAAATCCGCTCTTTTATTGCTATCGAATTGCCGCACAATGTTAAAGACGGGCTGGCACAGCTAAGAAGTGAGTTGGAGCAAGCCGAACACCCCTTTGTCAAATGGGTGAATCCTGAAAGCATCCACTTAACTTTAAAGTTTTTGGGCAATATCCCTTTTGAGCAAGTAGCTGAGATAACCAAAGCCATAGAGGAAGCTACCAAAGGGATCTCTGCTTTTCATCTGGAGATTTCAAGTTTGGGGGGATTCCCTAATCTAAGGCAGCCTCGTGTCCTTTGGGTTGGCATCAAAGGAGAGATAGATAAGTTATTGAGCTTGCAACAAAACATTGATTCGGCACTTGCTCCTTTAGGCTTTGCTAAAGAGGAGCGCCCCTTTGTGCCGCATCTAACCTTAGCTCGCATCAGAGAAGGAGCGTCACCTAAGGAAAGAAAAGGTTTTGGCGAACTAGTAATGTCTACCAGTTTTGAAATTAGCTATCCTTTTGATGTTGAGGCTGTTAGCCTTATGAGAAGTCAGCTAACACCCGCTGGAGCTATTTATACCCGCCTATTTATGACAAAGTTAGAGGCCTAGAGACTGAGAAATATCAATTGAAAAACAAAATTTTTTGGATCAAACCTAAATTTCGCTTGCAAACAACTTATTTTTAGTATATGCTTATTACTTTTAGTATATGCCATAATAAAAATTTATGGATGGGAGGTGGAACCTTGGAAAATATTTCGTTCCCCAAATGTCAGGTGTGCGGTAAGGGAGACCTAGTGCCCCTCTCTGATTTCAGTCAGGGTGGAGAAGTTCGTTACAAGGCATGGGTATGCACTAATCCTGATTGCAGCTACAACATCAAGATCAGGAAGGGTGACGTATATCTAAACGAACCTATTCTCAGTGGAGCGCTTCAAACTCGCTCACGCTGAAAACCGGCGTACCAATAGTAGGTTTGTCTCAATTAAGTCGACTGGCTGAGTTAGCGATCGACTCCTTTTTTCCATGTCATTGTGTCGGCTGTGGGAAAGTAGGTAGTTTTCTGTGCCCTAATTGCAGGAGAAAACTACCAAGATTGCTACTCCCATTCTGTCCCAAATGTGGCAGACCTCAAGCTAGTGGCATTCTATGTCCAAGTTGCCGCCAATTACAAAGCAAAATTGATGGCATCCGTTCTCCATTTCGTTTTGATGAAGTGATGCGCAAGGCCATCCATCAACTAAAGTACCAGAATTTGAAGGCGCTTTCCCTTTGCTTAGCTGAATTATTAGCCGATTACCTGCAGTCAAACCCCCTGCCTGGCGAAGCTCTCGTTCCAGTGCCCCTCCACCCACGACGACTGAGGGAGCGGGGTTATAATCAATCAAGCCTCCTGGCTCGGGAATTGGGTAAGCTCACAAACTTGCCTGTGATTGAAGATTGCCTTATTCGAGTTAAAGAGGCAAAACCTCAGGTAAAAGCATCTAATATAGAGGAGCGGCGAAGGAACGTAGCCAATGCCTTCGCCTGTCAGAATGGAAAGGCGAGTGATAAACAGATTATCCTCATTGACGATGTGTGCACTTCTGGAGCCACACTGGAGTCCTGCGCTTCAGCTCTCAAAAGTAGCGGTGCTATTTCAGTATGGGGCTTAACCTTAGCCAGAGAAATCTAAAAGGGGGGAACATGAATCTGCAAATCATTACCAAAAACGTGGAAGCCTCTAAATCAATACAAGAGCAAGCCAGGAAAAAGATTGGCAAACTAAGCCGTTATTTGCCTGCTATTGCTGAAGGCAAGGTCGAGATTTCCGAGGAAAAGGCAAAGCTGCCCGAGCAAAGATTTACCGTCCAGGTTACCCTTGATAGTAAAGGCACCTTAATCAGAGCTCAGGAAAAAGCTGCGAATATCCGCACAGCCATAGATAAGGTAATGGATGCGCTAACCAGTAGAATTGAACGATACAAAGGTAAGCTATATGACAAAGGCAGAGGCATTTCCCTGGCCCGCCAAGGAGCAACAGAAGAAATGGAGGAAGTTGAAACGCCGAAAAGAGTAGTAAAAAGTAAGCACTTCTTGATCAAACCCATGCTTCAAGATGAAGCCATAAATCAAATGGAGCTTCTGGGACATGACTTTTTCCTTTTTATCAATGCTGAAACTGGTAAACTCAATCTCTTATACCGCCGCAAAAACGGCGATTATGGCTTGATTGAGCCTGAGCTAGAATAATGAGACAACTAAAGTTGCTTTGAGAGGGGGGGAACTAAACTACCTTATTTTTAACACTTCGTTGGGGTGGATGGGAAGCTTGAGCTCACAAGATGGGTTGAGGAGGCTCGTTTTACCCCAGCCATCACCAGAACAAACATTGCATCTCCTTAACGAATTTGCTTTGAAATGGCACAGTCAAATTTTAAGCGAGGCTAAAACCAATTATTTTGGTGATCTGCCCGAAAGAATAAAGCATTACCTGCGTGGCGAGCCGATTAGTTTCCCTGATAAGTTAGATTTATCCTGGGCCAGCCCCTTCCAGAGAAGAGTATGGGAGGTAACTCAATCTATTCCTTATGGTGAGACGAGGACTTACGCTTGGGTTGCCGATAAACTGGGTATGTCTAAAGCAGCCAAGGCTGTGGGGCAGGCTTTGGCAAAAAATCCTTTGCCCGTAATAATCCCTTGCCATCGGGTGATTTGTAGAAACGGAAATCTTGGTGGGTTTAGCGGTGGCATAGGCTGGAAACAACGCTTGCTTGAAATTGAGGCTAAAGCCTTCGGAATGCGAGACTTTTCTTGAAGCTTGGAGCTAAAGTGGTGAAATAGACCTTTCTTGGTCCGCCTGTGATAACTTTCGAGCAGCCGTCAGGACAGACTGAAAATTGGACTTACTAACTGCGGGATTCATAGCAATATTAACTGTAAGATTCTTCATGCGCGAATCTAAAGGAAGGGGAGGTTGGTAGAACAACTTGCTACAGGGTATTGAGTGGGTATTATAGGGAGGAGTAGAATGGGAATAAGGCAAATATCAGCTGTGTTAATTTTGGAGAGGGCAACATATAATGCAATTAGCTAAGCTATTTCCACGAGACTACATACAAACTCTGCCAACTTCTGACTGGCGACATAAAATGATCATACGCTCATATACACAAAAGAGGGAACTACTTGGTTTTATAGAACAACTATTAGAATTTGCCGAAATACAGGGGATACTCGACAAAGAGATGATCACAAGGCTCACTGGTAGAAGCTATGATGATTTTAGAAGTGCAATAAATGAGATAGCCATAGCCGAATTTCTATTACCAGTTGGTTCCATTAACTGGAATCCTCCAGGACGAGATTTGCACATAGGTGAGTTTGAAATAATACCGCCGCTTCATGACCCTATATTTGTAGAAGTCAAGACTATGTTCGAATCCATAGACGTGCAAATGCGGAATATGAATTGGCAAAAATTGCGTGATGTTGCGCACCAAATCCACTCTCCATTCGTAATATTCCTTGAGTTCATGGAGTTACCACGCGATGTTGTACCAAATCGCTTCCGTGCTTGGCTTAGGAGAAACGTTGATATCTTGAAAGGACAAATAACGAGCCTTCATCAGGAACAGGAGTTGATTTTCGAAGACCATTTAGGCGACGAATTGATTATAAGAATCAAACTGAAGCTTATTAAAATACGGGACGAAGATCTGCCTACAGAATGCAGCCTGTTTTCGGGGCCAGAAAAGATTGAGACATATGAGAGTGTAAAACAGGTGACAGATTATGCTCTTAGACAACTGCCAAATACCCAACCAACGCTAGTTGTAATTGCTGATCAAACTGCCCTAGGGCTGGATGAATTTCAGATGACTGCTGCTATGTTTAGTGTTCCCAAGGTTACATTCAGGCGCGGCACGCACATCGAGGAGGAAAGCTCTTCTGTACATTACGATCTAGCTGGCATTGTGCAACACTCAATTCGTACCAGAATAAGTGCAGTAGGAGTCTGGCATCAACAGTGGACAAAGAAAATAACGAGGACATTGACCATATACCATAACCCTTTGGCAGCTAGACCTATAGCACCAGAGCTGCTAAGGCTGGAAGGTCTCACGCAGCTGGTTCCGGCTGGTAAGGGAAGGATGCAGTGGATTCCAAGCGCACCTGATTGAATTGGCTCATATAAGAAAAAGGGGCAGGCCAACTTGAGCCTTCTCGATTCCGTAGTAGCAGGGGTTAGATTTGAACCATCGGCCTTCGGGTTATGGGCCCTGCCAGCTGCTATTGCTCCACCGCACCTCAGTCGGGTAACTTTAGGCTTAATAACCCCTACGTTAGCAAACTGAAGGTGATTTCCTCTTAGCTCGTTACCTTGTGAATCACGGCTCAAGCCTTAAAATGCCTTTACCTAATATATTGCTTAATTCACTTGCCAGTTCAGGGCAGTAGTTTACAGTTATTTCCG
>CAYTBB010000035.1:0-12849 GCA_964435965.1 uncultured Dehalococcoidales bacterium | reverse complement strand
TTGCCTGGAGCGGGCCTATGTTTAACCTGTTATCTTCCCAAAGAGTTATATGATGAGATAGTAAAACTCGGTAAGGATGTTAATGAGTTTGTTGATAAAGCTGTGAAGGAAGCATTAAAGGGGAGAAGAGGAGGTAGTATGTAGGAGTAAACATAAATGAAGGGTGGGGTGGTAGATAAAATAAAAGAAAGGAGAATTAGATGAAACATAAATTAGTAACGGTAATGTTATCAGTAGCACTCATTGTGGGTTTGGTTCTTGCTGGCTGTGCCAAACCAGCTCCTGCCCCAACACCAACTCCAAGCCCAGCTCCGACGCCTGCGCCCACACCTGCTCCAGAGCTACCAACTCAGCTGATATTCGCCATTTCCACCAACCCACTATCGTCTGACTACCCTGTCCAGACGAGAATTGCCACGCTGGGAGATGAGGCCATACCCGCTGCGGTCACCATTATATCGCCTGGAGGTTGCACTGCGGGTGCTGAAGCTCTGTACGCTGGGGAAGCACAGATGAATAATGGCTGCGCTCCAACCATTATGATGGTTCTTAATGGCTTGGGTGGTTGGGAAGGGGACCCGCACCCGCCGATACTCAGAGGACTGCATATCAGGTCTGTAGCTGACAATGTCGCCGCTGTACGTGCCGATTCAGGCATAAACTCTATGTCTGACCTGGCGGGCAAGAAAGTTTTCTATGGGCATCCTGGGACCAACACCAATCTGTGTATGAAGCTTGCCATGGTCGCTCTTGGTCTGGATGAGCAAATAGAGGAGCGTGTAGGCAGCCTGGCGGAGGGGGTGGCAGACATGAAGGACAGGAGAATAAATGCCTATGTGAAGGGAGCGCGTGCTGGAGTACCTGATGCCACCCATACTGATATAATGATAACGCAAGAGCTACAGCTCATCACCTTTACCAAGGCGGAAGTGGACAAAATACAGGAGGAATATCCCTGGATCTCATACAGGCAACTCCCCCCTGAGTTTTTCAAAGGTTCCATGGAGATACTGGGTGAAGGCTGGGTAAATGTAGATTTTCAACAGACATATTGCACTACTGATATCCCCGAGGAATACGCATATTTGTGGGTGAAGCACATTATAGAGAACTGGGATCAACTCGTCGCCCTGCATTCTGTTTTGGGAACGGTGGACCCTCTTGACCTTCCCAAGTGGGTAGCAGACCTCGCCGTTGGCGCTCCGTACTACTTACATGCGGGTGCCGTCCGTGCCTATCGAGAGCTGGGGGCTGAGGTTCCTGATTCGGCTGTCCCGCCTGAAATGAAGTGAGGGAGCAGGCAGACTTGACGCCCGTCGACTCCGGAGAGAGTGTGGGCGAGGGAATCTTGCACAGAAGGGGGTTGAGAGACGTGGTTTATTAAGAAAGGAGACAAAGATGCGACTAAATGAAGAACAAAAGAAAATATTGGATGGGAAGAAAGGGAGAATCTTACAGGAGGCTATGAGGGGTCTCGTTAAGTATGGTGATGGGATGGATGCTGAAGAATTCATACCAATCTCAAGTGCACATACTGCGTTTTCAGCAATGAATATCGTCGCTTTGGCCTTTCCTCCACGTGGTAGAAAGTTAACCGGAGAAGATATCGGCAGGTTTAGCGATGAGATTGCTGTCACCCGAGCGAAAGTCAAAACTACAGTTAACCCAGGGATAATAGACCGTAAGAAATGGCGACAGATGGGTGCTGATGAAGCTACTTATAATTCAGTGATACGAACGGTAGATATTGCCAGGAAATGTGGAATTATGACAACTTATAGCTGTATCCCTCAACTCACAGATAACATCCCCTTGTTTGGTGAGCATTACTCTTGGTGTGAGTCCAGCAGCCATCCTTACATTAATAGCTTTTTCGGGGCCCGGACAAACCGTGATTGCTATGAGCTATCTCTCTATTCAGCTCTATTGGGTATTACTCCAAATTTCGGCATGCATCTTAATGAGAATAGAAAAGGTACAGACTTGGTTGATATTCAATGTGAGCTGGAAAATACCAGTGATTGGGGAGCACTGGGTTTCTTTCTGGGGGAAGAACTAGGCATAGGGATTCCTGTGTTTAATAATTTGAAGAGGCCAGCTGTGGAGGAAGCAATACAACTCTGTGCCTCTATGAATTCCTCTGGGGCTATACCTATGTTCCATATTCCGCGAATGACACCTGAGGCACCAACAGTTGAGGCGGCTTTTGCAGGGAACAAACCCAGGAATACATATATCTTCGATGAATCTGCCAAAAGGAAGGTTTATCAGCACCTCTCCTACAAACCTGAAGGCAAGGTGGACATGGTGTTTCTTGGATGTCCTCATGAAACGCTTTATGACCTCGAGGAGATAGCCCGAATGCTTGAAGGTAAGCATGTGGCCAGGGATACTAAACTCTGGGTTGAGGCAACAAGTTCGATAAGGGATGCAGCGGAAGAGCTGGGATATGCCCAGATAATCGAGGATAGCGGAGCTGAGCTTTTTGCTGATGGCTGCCTTCTTATTTATTATATAAATACTCCTGCTAAATGGCCAAAGATGGATCGTATGGCTACTGATTCGCCCAAGAATGCTTTCGCTTCAAGAAGGTCATTTCACAGCAACATATTTTTTGGAAACAGGGAGCGATGCATTGAGATTGCCATTAAGGGAGGTGTGTAGTATGGCTGATATTAAAAAATTCAAAGCTAAGAAAATCATTCCGGGAAAAGCCACCGGACCAGCTTTAGTTACCAGGGAACGCCTCATGTTTATGGGCTATGCCGACCCGGAGCGTGGAGTATTCCACGCTCCGACAACCGAGCTGCAAGGGAGATCATTTAAAGGAGCGGTACTAATTTTCACCTCAGGGAAGGCTGGCACTGGTGGAGCGCGGGGGCTTGATTATTGCGTTCGCGCTGGAAATGCTCCAGCAGCAATTGTCAATTTGGAAAGAGATCCAATTATGGTTGCAGCCTGTGCTTTGGAGGATATACCGATGGTGCAGGTAGAGGATCCAAGTATATTCGATCAGGTAAAGAATGGGGACACAATAACAGTGGATGCTAATAAAGGAGAGGTGATTGTTGGTTAGCGACAGAAGCAGGTTTGAGTATCGGTGTGGTCTTAGTGTCATAATGAAAAGTACCCACTTCTTACCTCCTTCATTAGTAATACCCCAGTTTTGCTGATGTGTCTGGGGGTTGTTGGATTACTAATTTAAATATAAAAGATTTACTTCTAACAGATAAGAAAATTTCTGAGGTGGTTAATGAGATTTATCCACTAAATAATATCAGGTACATGAAATTGACTGTAGAGATTAGTATTAGTGGTTTCAGGACTCCTTCTGTTGATGCTAGGATGGCAGACTGATTTGTTGGGGGGAGCCTTGGTTTCTGTTATTTTACTAAAACAACTACGGCAAAGGAAGAAAGTGAGGGCTCTCTCTTAATCTGCTCAATTATATGCTATGGTGGAAAGCATAATTTGAGAAGGTGAGTAAGTGATTAAAGTACAAGTAGGTGTAACTCCAAATGAAGCTAAGCGCCTTATTGCTAAAGCAATTTCCCAGATGCCAGAGGTGCGCACCACTTTGAAGAACGGCAAAATACTGCTCAAGGGAGGCACCACTATCTCAGCCCTGGCTGAGGAGTTAGCCGGCATAAAGATGGGAATCCACGGGCGCATTACCCAGCAAGGGATCAAGGCGGCAAATATCAAATATGACGTCGGCTTACATAGACTGCTTATAGAAGGCGGGCAAGTAAAGGACCTCAAATCAGACTTGGCTATTGAAGAAGTTGCTATCCAGATGGGGAAAAACGATGTGCTCGTAACAGGCGCCAATGCCCTTGATGTGAACCGCAAAGCTGCACTCATGATCGGGCGGCCCTTGGGAGGCCCGGCAGGCAGGATCTTGCCAGGTCTTATGGCCAGGGGGGGGGCGCCACTATCATAGCAGTGGGATGGGAGAAGCTTATCCCCTGTCCCCTAGAAGAGGCGTTGGCTACGGCAGGAAGATAGACCATGGACCTGGCAATGGGCATGGCCGTCGGCCTTGTTCCCCTTTGGGGCACTGTTGTCACCGAGACAGACGCCGTCAGCATGCTGGCGGGTGTGAGAACCACGGTCATAGGAGCAGGAGGCATCACGGGTGGCGAGGGCTCAACCACCTTTGTCATAGAGGGCGAGCCATCCCAGGTGAAGAAGGCGTGGGAAATCGTCCACAGCGTAAAGGGAACCGAGCTTAGCGGAGCACAGGAGACCCTCGTCGAGTGTAATGCAAAGAGCCAAGGGTGTGCTAATTACTTAACCATCTGCGATAAGCGCGTAATTGCCCATCGCTCCTGCATATGGCGGGAGCTAGGCCTGGCAGCGAATGTTTTTTCCGTTCAGCATTAGAGATTGCCATCCCAACAAGCAAAGTGGTTAGCTTTAAATCCCCAAGGGCCAATTTCGACTTCTCAATCGTTCCTTGTACTTTGACCGCTTCTCATTCAAGGGCTCATGCTATATCTATAGCTACCCCACGCCAAGAAAAAGCGGCTGTCACTATCTCCCCATTGTTGCTAAAAGACATACATTCTGAAGAAATATGGAGGGGAGCGTAACCCTGAACCTTGATTTTCAAATCGTATTTAGTTTATTGTATAGTAATTGAAAGTTGGACTGAAAGGCTATTTAAGTAAGTCTTGCATAAAGAAGGAGGAAAAGATGCGACTAACTAAAGAGCAACAGGGGATACTGGATGGGAAGAAAGGGAGAATCCTACAGTCGGCGATGATAGACCTCATTAAGTATGGCACGGCTATGGGCGCTAAGGAATTCATACCAGTCACAAGCGTCCATACTGCGTTTTCAGCAATAAGCGTCGTAGCTCTGGCTTTCCCTCCACGTGATGTTGTATTAACTAAAGAGGATGTTGATAAGTTTAGCGAGGAAATGGCTGCTACCCGGGTGAAAGTCAAGACCACAATTAACCCTGGGATAATAGACCGTAAGAAGTGGCGGCAGATGGGTGCTGGCCAGTCTGCTTACAAATCAGTGATGCAAACGGTGGAGATCGGTAGAAAATGCGGAATTATGACGACTTTTAGTTGTATCCCTTACCTAACAGACAACATTCCTTTAATAGGTGACCACTGCGCTTGGTCTGAATCCAGCGCTATTCTGTATAGTAATAGCTTCTTGGAATCCAGGACAAACCGCGACTGCTACGAGACATCCTTATATTCAGCCTTGCTGGGCATCACTCCCAACTTTGGCATGCACCTTGATGAGAACAGAAAAGGCACTGACCTTGTTGATGTCCAGTGCGAGTTAGAATATGCCAGCGACTGGGGTGCATTGGGCTACTTCACAGGAGACGAAATAGGTATAGGCATTCCTGTGTTCAGGAACTTGAGGAGGCCGACAGTAGAGGAGGCAGTGCAAATAAGCGGCTCTATGAGTTCTCCCGGGGGTATAGCCATGTTCCACATTGTGGGTATGACACCTGAGGCACCGACCATCGCGGCAGCTTTTGGGGGGAACAAGCCAAGGAAAACATATGTCTTCGATCAATCTGCCAAAAGAGCAATTTACCAGTATCTTAACTACAAACCCGAAGGGAAGGTGGACCTTGTGTTTCTTGGCTGTCCTCATAAAACGCTGTACGAGATAAAAGAGATAGCTCGAATGCTTGAAGGTAAGCACGTGGCCAAAGACACCAGACTCTGGGTTATGACAGCAAGTTCAATAAGGGATACGGCGGAGGAATTGGGGTATGCCCAGATAATCGAGGACAGTGGGGCAGAGCTATTTGCTGATGGTTGTCTCCTCCTCTACTATATAAATGCTCCTGCTAAAAGGCCAAAACTGGACCGTGTAGCAACTGATGGGGCGAAGCAGGCTCATGGTGCAAAAAGGTCATTTGGAAGCAACGTGTTCTTTGGAAACACGGAGCGCTGCATTGAGATTGCCATTAAAGGAGGTGTGTAACATGGCTAACAGTAAAAAATTCAAGGCCAGAAAAATCGTTCCCGGAAAGGCTACGGGACCAGCTTTAATTAGTAAAGAGCGACTAGGGTGGCTGGGATTTACTGACCCCAAACGCGGGATATTTAGTTCATCAAAGACAGAGTTACAAGGAAAATCGTTTAAAGGAGTAGTATTAATTTATAGGTCAGGAAAAGCTGCCACAGGTGGAGCGCGTGCAATCAGCCTCGCCTGTCGCTATGGGAACCGCCCAGCAGCAGCTATCAATTTGGAGATAGACCCCGTTACTGTTGCCGGCTATGTCTTGGAGGACATACCTATGGTGCAGGTAGAAGATCCAAGTATATTCGATCAGGTGAAGGAAGGAGATATGGTGACAGTGGATGCTGACAACGAGAAGGTTATTGTTGGTTAGGTGAGTGGCACTAGCGGAGGCATTAAAAAGGGGAGAACACAAGGTGGAGAAGAGAAGGTGATGTGTATGAGTAAACATAAATTAGCAATGATAATGTTATCAGTAGCACTTATTGTAAGTTTGGTTCTTGCTGGCTGTGTTGAGCCAGTGACACCACCTGAAGAACCAGGAGAGCCAGCAGAGCCAGAATTACCAAAACAGCTAATCTGCGCTATTTGTACCAAACCAGAATCGTCTGACTTTCCTCCCAAGATGAGAATTGCCACGCTGGGAGATGAGGCCATACCTCCTCGGATCACCATTATACAGCCGGGAGGCTCGATAGCCGCTCTGGAATCGCTGCTTGGCGGGGAAGCGGACTTTGCCCAGGCACTCATACAGGAGTGACTTCGGCCCTTGAGGGACTGGCTAACTGGGAAAGCAATCCGCAGCCAAATATCATCAAGGGGGTAAATGCGGCTGACCGCATAGACCATGTCGTCGCTGTACGTGAGGATTCTGGTATAACTTAAGATGTCCGACCTTGTGGGCACAAGCGCTTTCTACGGGCATCCGGGCACGAGCTGCAATGCAAATATGAAGCGGGCCATGGTCGCTCTTGGCCTGGATGAGCAGATAGAGGAGTATATAGGCAGCTTAGTGGAGGGAGTGGGAGCAATGAAGGATACGAGGATAGATGCCTATGTGAAAACGACACGTGGCGAAATAGCCGATGCGACTCACATTGACATATTGACGAGACAAGACCTACAGATCATCACCTTCACTAAGGCAGAAGTGGACAAAATACAGGAGGAATATCCTTGGCTCTCTTACCGAAAACTCCCCCCTGAGTTTTTCAAAGGTTCCATGGAGATAGTGGGTGAAGGCTGGGTAAATGTAGATTTTCAACAGACATATTGCACTACTGATGTACCCGAAGAATATGCGTATTTGTGGGTGAATCACATCATTGCAAATTGGGATCAAATCGTTAAGCTGCACGAGGCCTCCTTGGCGAAAATTGATCTCATTGAGTACCCCCAGTGGGTAGCAGTTGCTCCCACTGACTTTTACCTGCATGCGAGCGCAGTCCGCGCCTATCGCGAGTTGGGGGCTGATGTACCAGAATCGGTTATACCGCCTGAGATGAAATAAGCTGGCAGGTTTAGATGTCCCAGGTATATTATACAAGGAACACACAACTGAATTAGAGAGGAGTGTCAGAGCAGGTGGCAGTAAACAATATATCTACCCAGGGTGACAAAAATATTGATAGCCATTCAGATTTCGAGCTCGTTGTTCACCCGGAGTTGTGTAGCGGTTGTCGGGCTTGTGAACTTGTTTGCTCATTTCATCACAGAAGAACCTTCAGCAGAGGAAAATCAAGTGTGTACGTTAAGAGAAATGAAAGAAAAGGTGTTTTTGAGATAATGGTTGAGGGACGATCTCCAGCCTGCGACCTGTGCGAAGGCGAAAAACATCCTTTATGTGTTCAGTTCTGCTTTATGAAAGCTTTGACATTAAGGAGGGTGGGCTCATGACTTACGCTTACAGGGGTAAAATTCTCAGAGTGGACCTCTCCCGGAAAGAAATCGGCAAAGAGGATACTGCGAAATATGCTAAAGATTTCCTCGGAGGCAGAGGAATAAACGAGTGGATACTCTACAATGAAGTCAAGCCCGGGATTTCGCCATTCGCCCCAGCTAACCAATTATTATTTGGAGTGGGTGTTCTCGTAGGGACACCAGTGCTTGGAGCCTGCAGGCTTACGGTTGAAAGCAAGAATGTATACACCGCTGGGATAGGCTCGGCAAACTGTGGTGGGCATTTTGGACCTGAGCTCAAGTTTGCAGGTTATGATAATGTGGTTATTCAAGGTCGTTCGGATCAACCTTGCTACCTTTGGATCGACGATGCCACAGTCGAAATACGAAATGCAGAGTACCTATGGGGAAAGACAACCTGGGACACAGATGCTGCAATCAGGGAAGAGCTGGGTGATGAAGATATTCAAATCGTAGCCATTGGCCCGGCGGGTGAGCACTTAGCCCGAAGCGCCTGCTTAATTTGTAACAATGGAAGGGCTGCAGGCAAATGCGGTCTGGGGGCTGTGATGGGTTCGAAGAATCTTAAAGCAGTTGCGGTTAGGGGTAGCGGCGAAGTCTCCGTTGCTAGACTTGAAGAATTCATGTCGCTCGTTGAGAGACAATGGGAGAAATTTAGGGAGATAGCCAAATTTGAACAGCAACACGGTGGTAAGTATGGAAAGGACTTCGTTGCCAGACAAAACGAATGGAGCGGTAATCCTGTGCGTAATTTTCAAGATGGCTTCTGGGATCCCGAAAAAGTCGAATTGACTAGCACACACAATCTGAACAAATACTCCGCTAGGAGACTTTCCTGCTTTGGTTGTCCCAAGGCAGATACTAAATATCTCAGGATACCAGAAGGAGAGTTTAAGGGAACCGAAGGCGAGGGGTATTATGTAAATACTTTAAGGGACTTCGGATGTCACCTCGACGTTGGGAATCTGGAAGCCATAATCAAAGCGCACGTGCTATGCAGCCAGTATGGACTTGATGTTGATGGCACGGCTGGCTCAATAGCTTGGGCGATGGAATGCTACCAGAGAGGCATAATTACAAAGGAAGATACAGGAGGCATTGAACTCAAATGGGGGGACTACAAGGTGGTGTTGGCCCTCCTTGAGATGATAGCCCTTAGAAAGGGCTTCGGAGACCTTCTGGCCGAGGGCTGCAAAAGGGCCTCGGAGAGGATTGGACGGGGATCTGACCAATACTGCATGCACCTCAAAGGTCAGGACCTGTACGAGCCTCTCAGAACGACCAGGGGTTATGGTTTTGGAGTTATAGTATCCCCTATCGGTGGGGGACATCTGAGGGGAGCCACCACTTACGAAGCGGTAGGCATAACAGCCGAGGAGGGGTTAAGAGCATTCGGAATCGCCACGGTGGGGGACAGAAAAGCATATGAGGGCAAGGCTCAGATGTGCATTTACAATGAAAATCTAAAGGGCGTACTGGACTCGCTTGGCGTCTGCGTATTTCAAACAATATACGCTGGTGGTCTTCACTACACAGACCTCAGCGAATTAGCGGAGCTTCTGACGGCTGCCACAGGTCGAGCTCTAAGTGTTTCGCAGCTTACGCTAATCGGGGAAAGGATACATAATATTGAGAAAGCGTTCAACGCACGTGAAGGGATAACACGTAAAGATGACTACCCTCCCCAAAGATTCTTCGAGCCCATCCCATCTGGGCCGGGTAAAGGTGAATGCTGGGGTCGAGAGAAGTTGGATAGGTTGCTTGATGAATACTATACACTGAGAGGATGGGATGCAGTGACAGGACTGCCAAAACGGTCAACGCTGAGAAGGTTGGGGCTTCAGGCTATCGCCGATGAGCTAAAATTGGATTCAAACTGAAAAGACAGCGTGGTTGGTCGCAAGATGGTATTCCTAATACTGAAAAGCTCGAAGAGCTCTCATTGCGACACAACTGGCCCGCTATTCTGAGAAGGTGAAAAAAGATGAATAGGCATTTGAAAACCAACACAAAAGATGCTTTACTTATCATTTTAATTTGTGGAACGGTCTGGGGCTGTGTTGAAGCAGGCCTGGGACTATTGCCTAAGTATCCCTTCTCCTCTGTCCCGCCAACGTTAATAGGTCTTATGGTTTTGGCTTTAGCTCGAACTTACTTGCCCAAACCTGGCTCATCAACGGCTATTGGTGCCATTGCTATGCTTTATAGGGCGATGACCGCCCATGGCTGGCCCTGTCACATATGGGCAGTGCTCCTGATCGGGGTTTCCTTCGATGTAGTAGCTACACTGCTAGCCAGAAAGAATGAAGGGTTAGCCTGGAGGATTGTTAGTGGGCCAGCTACTGCTTACCTAGCCTATGCCCTTTTTGGATTTACTATGACATATATTATGCTTTATATACCGATTATGAAACATTGTGCTCATTGGTGGGTAATAGGAGGATTGCCCAAGATTTTAAATTACATTGGCAAAAGCGGAAGCCTTGCGGCTGTCGGTTCGACAGTTTTCGTACCTCTGGGGTATTGGCTGGGCTCTTTAACAGCTAGTATAAAGGTAAGCCAGCGATGGGCTATGATTGGGGCAGGATTTATTCTTGCCGCTCTCTGGATCCTTGGATTTGCTATCTTTCCTTAACTTATGAGTTGTAGTGGGCAACCAGCGGGAAACGGCACCTAGCCTTAGTTTTTCAGCCAGATGCTTCCTCATCCCATGCGGGGTGCCGTTGTAATCGGGGTTCTGGTTGCCCAAAAATAAGAATGGTGCCTTGGATATGAGTTGCGGAAAGGGAAGGGCAAGGTGTACGATAAAAGGGGACTGCTAGACGAGGGGAATTCAAAGAGATCAGGAATAGCTTAACTTTGTGAAAAGTTTGGAGGAAAATATGGTAAAACCAAAGGTTTATGCTACTCGCCAGATAGCTCAAGAGGCACTTGACATGATTGCCCAAGTTGCCGAGATGGAGGTTTGGCCTGAGGAATTGCCTCCTCCATATGAGATGCTCCTGGAAAAAGTCCAGAACATTGATGGCCTGCTTAGCCTGCTGACTGACAAGATTGATGCTAATCTTATGATTGTGGCCCCCAAACTGAAAGTAATAAGTAATATGGCAGTAGGATACGACAATATCAATATCCCTGAAGCAACCAGCCATGGTATCGTAGTTGGCTACACCCCAGGGGTATTAACCGAGACCACCGCTGACTTTGCCTTCGCCTTGCTCATGGCTATTGCCAGGCGTGTCGCTGAGGCTGATAGATTCACCAGAAAAGGGCAGTGGAAAACCTGGGGACCTATGGTGATGTTGGGACAGGACATTCATCACGCTACCCTTGGTCTCGTTGGTCTGGGACGGATAGGCACGGAGATAAGCAAGCGAGCCAAGGGATTCAATATGAAGGTAATATACTTTGATACTCAGAGACGAAGCATGGAGGAGGAAAGAGAGCTTGGCGTAGAATATGTCCCTGAGTTATCTGCGCTCCTTTCCCAGTCTGATTTAATTAGCCTTCATGTCCCGCTCACCGAACAAACTCGCCACCTGATTGGAGCCAAAGAGTTCGCCCTGATGAAGCCTACAACAATCTTGGTCAACACCTCGCGTGGTCCGGTGGTCGATCAGGAGGCTCTTTATGAAGCACTCCAATCACGCCAGATTTTTGCCGCCGGGATAGATGTAGTTGAAACTGAGCCGATTTCTCCTAGTGACCCGCTACTCACCCTGGACAACGTGATTATTACTCCTCACATTGCTAGTGCCAGCGTAACCACTCGGACCAAGATGGCTAAAATGGCAGCAGAGAATCTTATCGCCGGGTTGAGCGGTCAAATTCCGCCAAACTGCGCCAATCCTGAGGTGCTCAGTAACTTATGATGTGGATGGTTAAGCTGTGATGGGCAACCAGCGGGAAACGGCACGTGGCCTTAGTTTTTCAGCCAATAATGCTCCTGGTCCCGTGTGGGGTGCCACTGTAATCGGGGTTCTGGTTGCTCACCTACTCGAGCGGCTGAAATCATGATACAGGAAAACTTGTTACCCTGAAAACTAATTACTATTCACCTCCATATTTGAACCCCCAGGTTTTTCACTTTTACTGGGGTTCATTTTTCTTTAACAGTTGCGAAATCTGCCAAAAGTAAGCATCATTGGAATCAAAGCGTGAAGTAGAGTGATATCCCTTCTCAAAAATTCCCTAACCCGCTACTTCACCAGAAGAAAGAAGGATGTGCGAAGTGGCTGTCACAAGGATTGGTAAAAAGCGGTGATGCGGGTGACTATGGTTACCGCTGTCAGAAATATATCCCATTTGGTCATAGGGTTTACAAATGTTGGGGTAAGTTAAAAATCAAGCACTCGGATGGCTCCCTTTTTGCCTGTGGCAAAAATTAAGACTGGGTAATGGCGTTTTCAATAAGTTCAATACGTTTACTTTTGCCTTTTTGGTCAACTTCTATAGCTACCACATCTATGCGCCATAAAGAGGGTAGATTCTGGTGAGTACTAATATAGGTTAAAGCTGAGGCAATGAGTTTCCCCTTTTTGCTTTGTGTTATCGATTCCTCGGGAGTACCAAAGTCTAAGCTGCTCTTGGTGCGAACTTCGACAAAGACGAGATAGTCTTTTTGCTGGGCAACAAAGTCAATTTCCCCTTCACGGCAGCGAAAATTTGGCTCGCGAATATGGTAGCCTTTCTTCTTAAGAAATTTCTGGGCTAATTTCTCCCCTAGTTTGCCAACTTCCTGACGATTCATCACCCTCACCTTAATCCTCTACCTTCAAGGGAGAGGAAATGCCTGCTGGCTAACATTCTCAACTGGGGCAAAGGATAGACGGTGAACTGGTGAAGGCCCTAGTTGCCGCAAGCTGGAGATGTGCTGCTGCGTTCCGTAACCCTTATGTTTAGCAAATCCATAGCCAGGATAGATTT
>CAYTBB010000034.1:0-13120 GCA_964435965.1 uncultured Dehalococcoidales bacterium | reverse complement strand
GGACACATCAATGAATATCCCGGCATCTTACATTTTAACATTCTTCTCATAACAATAAATTAAAAAACCCGCCCGATTGTCGCCAGGCGGGCCTTCGTTAAACATTAACTTCATTATATCTTCAACAGTATCCATACACTTCCAGATGTAAGTTTTATCCTGTCAAACGGCGTGTCGCGCGGAGACATGATAGCAGGGTCGGACGTGGTGAGCGTAACGCCCGTAAGCCCCATATCATCCTGCACATATTCGCCGTCAATCTCAAGCTGGTTAACAACAGTGTCCTCGCGCACGACGAAGCCATAAAAATCAGTCTCATCATATACGGCCCCCGCCCCGCTGAGAATCAGCATACCGTCACCAGCGTCCTGCTTCATCAGCTCCTGAAGAATAAGCCTCAATAAAGTCTCACTGTTAGTGATTACGTTCTCGCAATCTGTAAAATAACCTTTAACAAAAAAGCTCATATCTTATCGTTTTATTCGCAGGCAGCACAAATATTGCCCGTCAGGTTAATAGCTGGCAGCCCGCATTCATCTTCACCAATCAGGTCGCGGAACAACTGCTCAACAGTAGTATCGCTCGAACAGTCAATAGCAAAATCAAGCGTATCGCAATCCTCACAATCAGCGTAACAGAGATTGAGATAATGATTACCATCCTGATCTTTCACGATCACCAGCTTGAGCAGCGTCAGCCAATCGACCTCCTGCAAGCATTCCAAATATCTACTACATACACTCATATCTTTTTATTTTTAAATTATTTAGGCGGCCCTCCGGGTATTCCGCCACCATCAGCACATTCCTGGCATATATTGGCAAGGACGTTAATATTAGGATTGCCACAGTCATCTTCGCCGACAATAAGCTCAAGAATATCACTGAACGAGGCATCCTGCAGACATTCAAAGGCACTCTCATAAATGGGATTCCCCCGCCCGTCTGTACAGTCGGCACGGTCAGTATAACAGATATTGATAAACTTATTGCCCTCGCCATCCATCAGGCTCAATGCCTTGAGTACCGCTTTCCATTCGGGATCCCCGTTACGGCAGCCAAAATATTTTGCACAAACACTCATCAGATTAACGGATTATCAATTCTTTCAGGATGATGGTCGGCACGCCACATCAACACAAGCTCAATATAATTTAATTCTTCATTGGGAGTTATGATATGGTTTGCCTGCACATCAACCTCTATGCCGTTAGTGCCTCCATACATGAAACGCCCTGCACTATACCACATCAGGTAACGTACATGACACTGCATCTGGCGCATAGCGTCATAATTCGTGGTATTAGTTTCGTCCTCGCTGGCCGTGATAGAAAATTTCTTCTCAGTCTCAACAGTGCGCTTGAGCGAAATATCAACAACATTATATTCAGGCTTTGCCAGTTCTGCCCTCACATGGAAATCCCGGATATCATCAATATCGCCTCCGTCATCACTGAGGCGCGCTGTCCATTTCGCCAGGTCGGTCCAGTCGGTAAGCCCCTGGTCAAGCCCTGTAAGATAAATATGGTCTATCTCATCAAAATCTACAAATGGCGCGCATTCGTCCATATCAATCGCCGGTACTTCATAAGTACAATCGGTCGGACACGTAATTATTGGATAACTCATTTTAATAAAATTTTAATTCTCTGCTAATATACAAGCTGTCTCGCAGATAAAATATAATTTAAAATTAAATTTTGCCGGGGATTAGAGATTGTCACATGAATTGGCAGCGGAACCGGTATGTCCGCCTTGCGCGATAATCTCATCGGTATTGTTCTGGCCCTCGCCTACATCTTCGTTAGTGGTACCTATCAGCCCGTTATGCACATTGCTCCATTCTGAATCAGGGCAATCATTACTACAAGCCTCGTAATATGTTGTTCCGTCGATATAGAATATAAAGCCACCGCAAGGACCGCGGTCACGCAAATAGTAAGCACCGACATCATCTTCAAATGTTCTGGCACAACGTACTTTATATACTTTATCTTTGGTATCATTATAATCAAAGCTATCGCCAAAATCCCTAAATTTTGCCTGTGTGGCATTATTTTCTGATGAGGACCAGTAAAAAGCATCCTGAAAATTACCAATAGATATCAGCGCGCCATGAGGCCAGTGTAAATTATACCACATCCAATAAAGCTCCCAACGCGAGGGCAGAAACCAATCTTCTGTTTCACTCGATATGATCTCCACCTCATAATTTTCATTGGCACAACACTTGCTTACCTCAAGATTATCAAAGCTGAAACTTATTACAATGCGGCAAAGAAAATCTTCAACCCAGTCGTATTCTACCTCTATATTATGAGCTTGCTGAAGATTAACACATGGCCAGCTGACATAGACATATTCATGCATCGGAAGCGCGGAAAGCATATCAAACAAGCTCTCTCCGCCGATAATCTCAACATGATAAGTCTTTTTCTGTGACTGATAAGTGATAAATTCATCCTGCGCCTCATCCGTTTCCCCCTCGACGTTAATCATCGAATCGGGGCGCACGGGCAGAGTATCAAAGATATGATGATTTTCGTATCCTGTCTGATAGATGATATTATAAGGCTCCGTAAGATCATGTTCTGCCGCAAAATACAGGTTGAAATAATTATCATACCTCTGCTTGCCGCAATCGACAGTAATATCAAGGTCGCAAATCTCAAAATAATCGCTCCAGAATACTATCGCACCGTCCATCTCTATACGCAGGCGCGCAAGGCCCGCATCAAGATCGGCTGCCCCTGATTGTACATTCTCGCCATTATATATTATCCAGTCATAGGTGCCGTCAGTTTCAATAACAAAATCACCTGTATCGTCTAAAGTCAGCTCTGCGCCGTCGAGATATTCAACAATAACATCATCTATCGCCTCGCCGGCAGTCAGGTAATAATGACAGAAAGGTATAAGATTACTCACTCCGCAGCGCAGTACAACATACGGATGGTAACGCCGGAGATTAGCCCATTCATGCAGCCCGTCGTCCGTATATAATCTCAATGCTGTCATCTTTTTCTTAATTTTACTGCAAATATCTGATATGTATCAACAATCCGTAAACTTGAAAACACCATATAGCACTGACCGCCGTAATGAACAAATGATATATAACCGCCAATATGCCCTCCGGCCCAATCATAATCCTCTGATGCTATCTGGTCGAAATACATTGGGTTAATAATCTCAGGTGTAAAATCATTAACAGGAGCCCAGCCGCCATCATATTTCCATAAACCCACAGCACCATTACCCCTTGTCATACTCTCATTATAATTACTATTGCTCTGTAATAAACAATATAGCGTACCATTTTCAATAAATGGGCAATGGCTCGCTGTGTACGTCTCACAATAAGCATTTTCATTTGTCAGGTATTCATACTCTTTCACATAACAAAACTGGGTATAACCCCTGGTAAGGTGAGTGGAACGAAAATGCACACACTTCCAGTCATTTAATGCCGCATGCATCTCACTACATATAATATGGTAATACTCACCATCATAAGCCAGCCCGGCACCATAACCATAATCATACGTATCATGCTCAATAACCAAATCCCAGCTTATATTACTGCCATCCTTATCCATCACACAAACATACACATCGGTATTACCGCTACCATCACGCCCGTTCAGACAAAAGGCCACCTGGGTGTTACTTATCGAGAGGGCATTGCCTGAGGGGTGTACCTGCTGAGCAAAACCTGCATCATCGGCGTTTGTTATTATGGCATTGCCACCATTCAGCACGGTCCACGTCTCAAAGTCAAGGCTGCTGGCAAGGAAGGTGCGCACATTGGGCGTTG
Source organism: uncultured Dehalococcoidales bacterium (assembly GCA_964435965.1). GTDB lineage: Bacteria > Chloroflexota > Dehalococcoidia > GIF9 > AB-539-J10 > 20-14-all-45-10. The sequence goes on along the minus strand of CAYTBB010000034.1, from coordinate 9,304 downwards.
AGTTCCTCCCATAAAAGGCCATGTAAAATATACCGCCATACTCCCACACCGGGCCTGCGGCCACATATTTATCCACCCAGGCAATATCACTTGCTTTAATAATACCGCGTGCTGTCTGCCCCGGCATAGCTTCATAGTTAACCCAGGGCGAGTAAAAGCCTACATAATCATCCACATTAAACCCGGTAGCATCATCGAGGGTAACCTTGCTGTCAGTAAAATTAAAACTTGCCACCTTATCCATTACAGTATAATCACCCGTCAGCCCCGGCTCAGCCATGTTATAATCATTATAGCTCATGCAGAACCAATCATAATCGGTATTAAACTGTTCCTCGGGTAAATTATCAAGCGTAAGCACATCACCGGCCACACCCGTTATCTTCAGCTGTGTTACACCACCTATATCTGTGAGGTGATCGCCCTCGACTGTTTTTACAATAGACTGGCCCATCATCCTGGCGAAATTATAACCAAAATCAAAGTCCGTATCGCAACCGCCCTTTTTAAGATTAACAATAGAAAAATGTATGATTATCCTGCACAGATAGTCATCAATCCAGTCAGGTTCAAATTCAATGTTCCGCGCCTGTTGCATCTCCATCCCCGGCCAGCACACATGAACATATTCATGGAGCGGCAAAACGGCCATCATATCGAACAGGCTTTCGCCTCCTATTATCTCCACACGGTAATTTTTCTTGCGCGATTGTAATTCATAATATTCATTCTGTGCTTCGTCCGTTTCACCCTCAGCCACATAATTACTGTCCGGCATTACCGGCAACGTATCAAAAGCATGATGATTCTCATAGCCTGTCTGGTAAATAATTCTATACCCGGCAGAGAAATCGCAGGTGGCGGAAAAATAGATATTGAAATAATCATCATAAACAATCCTGTCGCCATCTTCAGATGTATTGAAATCACATATCATAAAATAATCACTATAAAACTCATCGCCGTCGGACATTTCTATTCTTATCCGCGCCAACCCGGTATCAAGTGCCGCGGCACCGCTTTCCACTTCGGCTTCTTTATAGATAATCCAGTCCCAGTTACCATCGCTGAAAGTCTCAAATACCAGAACACTATCGAGCGTAAGCTCATGCTCATCAAAATATTCAATAACAATATTATCGATAGTCGCACCTGTTGATTCATAGTTCATGCAGAAAGGAACAAGATATGAAGTATCGCACATCAGGATAGACGGCACAACGGAATGATAATGGCGCGTGTCATAATATTCATGCACCCCGTCATCGTTAATATAGAATTTCAGCCCTGTCATTTGTATAATAGTTCTACTTCATGAGTATATTTCTTTTCAGCCGCCTTGTAGATTTTTCCTGTTCCAAGTCCCGTTTCATAATATTGACCCCAATGAATGCGTTCACAGCACTTAGGAATAATTATCGGAACTTGTAACCTATTAGGATTAACACTATCAAACACTTCATCTGAATCATTCATATTACCCTCACCCAATATGCGGCCATGCCGCCAATAATTATCCATTAAATTAGCTGTTGATAAATGCCCGTTATTGCACCAGTTACCCGATATTGCGCCCTCTTCCCATACAACATACCATTCTACGCTATAATCATCAAGATAAAATATAGCCGGATCGCCAATACCATTGCCAAGCGAATCGCCACCGCCGGCGATAGTCCTTAAATGAACATACGAGTTCGCTGCGTTTGCAAGTATCGTAAATGTAATCTGTGTCCATGCACCACTAACAAGTCCTGTGGCATTTGATATAGCTGCAGCACCAGCTCCTGTGCCATTATAAATGCGCATTGTTGGGGTTCCTGCAAAACCAACATTGGGAATATAATAACACAATGTGTATTGATCACCAATAGCCGAGGCACCAATATTATTTGAATAAGCTATCCCTATTGGTGGTGTACCTGCGTGTATTGCTGTTTCAATATTTGCACCATTAGGAGTAAAGGCAGTATCCCAGTCATCGGGTGGCGCATTGTTTGTCCATCCGGTAAGAAGGTTAGTATCTTCATGTATGTCTGTCTCTATAGCACACAAAACAAGAAAGCCATTTATGCTCACACTGTCGGGGTCATCAACTAACATCTGCACATCAGTCATAAATTGATTCTGATCATATTCCCTTATATTTATTGTCGGGTAATTATATGTACAATCAATATCATAATAAATAGGTAGTCCGACAAAATCTTCACCATCAGAGGCAGCCATAGTTAATACTTCCTGTGATGGTAGTTCACTTTCAAGATATTTCCATTTGTTCTTAAAAATACTCACCGATTTGCCTGTATATTCATTATTTATTGCCGTAAGGTCAATGTCATCCGGGAGATCGGTATGGTCACGATCGGCAAAATCATTTTCAAAATAATGCAAATGCTCAATACGAAAATCACCATTCTCATCTATATACCAATAACAGTTAAAGAAATCCCTAAGCATACCCATCAGTTGATTGAATGATAATCCGTCAGGCCAATCTGTTCCGCTCTCGGTGCTACCAAATTCATCGCGTGCCTTATTTATTGATGCTATGAATATCTCATCCCACACATTAGCCGCACCCATGACATAATTTTCTGTCGGCGTTGTGCCATCGGGATAATCATCAAGCCAGAAAAATGAACTGACAATACTTAACCCAGGATCACAATTCATGTAAGAAGCATTATTTACAAAATACCATACTACATCGTTTAATTTAAGACATGATGGTATTGTGCCATCTACCGTATAAGGACAATGGCCTGTATCTCTATCATATACTTTAACATTTGACCCGCCTATACCAACAATAGGATATTCAATATCACCATTTAATACCATGCAGTCATATTCATCTAACAAAAGAGGAGTGGTCTTTATCGTGCAGTTATCCTCATCTACATCATAACTAAGTGTATGATAAAGATACCCCTCCCAATAAAGTTCATTATTGCAATAAATTTCATAACTTAGGCGTTGACAATATTGCTCACCAAAGCCCATAATATAAGCGTAATCATCAGATATGCCATTAAAACGTATATCACCAAAAGTAAGAGTTCCGGAAAATTCACGCCGCGAGAATATGCACCCTTCAGGAAATCTGTGTACTATCTCCCATTCACCACCGGGAAACACCTGTTCGCCTTCAATATAATGCGTATATATATCATCAACTATTATACTCATCTTATCCGCATCTTTTTAAAATATCCTTTTTTCTGTACTATCTTATATTTATCACCCTTGTTGTCCGTTATATAATTTACTTGCTCGCGGTCACGCTGTAATATTTTCTTTATCTCCTCAAGCTGTTTGCTGTCATCAAGCGATACGGTATGAAAGAAGCGCATCAGTTTTTCTCCTGCATTCAGCTGTTCCTGCACATCCATATTAATTTTAGGAAATTTTTTATCATTAATCATTTGAGTCCATTCTTTTAATTTATCGCCATAATATGATGTTGAAGAACGCGTAAAGACAGCATGGCCTTCGCCTTTCTCGGCTTCGCCTATCGGTATCATAGTACCGCCCTCAGAGTGTCGCCTGCCGCCGAGCACCTCATATCCGCCTTTGGCGAATTTCTGTGATGATATAAGTGCAATACTTGCCGCTGTTTCAAGTGCTATCAATATTGAAAAAATAGCTCCGGCGACGGGGCCGAGATCAGCATAGGCTTTTATCACTGCCTCTGCACCTGATATTATTGTCCGGCCTATTGCCATATTCTGTTCTTTACGTGCATATTTCTTACGTATTTCTTCTTTTTTAGCCTCATTCTCTCCGGCAGCGGCAAGCTCTCTATTCATGGCGGCTTGTTGAAATGAGCTAAATGCATCAACAATATTAAAGGCAGCATCCCAGGTCGCTTGTCTTATCCTTGCGCGCTTTTCTTCTTCTGATATGACAAAATTCGTATAATCTTCTTCTATCTGTTCGGCACGCTCTTTGTCTTGTCTTTCAGCATCAAGATAAGCATCATTATATTTTTTTTGGTTTTCGGCTATTGCGTCTTTAAGGGCATCATCGCCATCTATCATTTCTCTGGCCCAGTCGTCTTGCTCTGTATCTATCTGAAGAAAATGTTTCCACCATTTAGCAAGTATCTCATCAAGTGCAGATTGTGTTTTTTCGGGATCAATTACTGGAGTTACTACTACTTCTTCTTCATCTATCTTACCAATAGTGTTAATTAATTCATTAAGATTTTTTAATGCCTGCTCAGTTACATTGTTTTGTTCTTTTTGTGCCTCTCTGTTTTTATCTAAGGCAAGTATATTATCTGCCAGTGCCTTACTTTCATTAATCAAACCTCTTGCAAATAAAGTCTTTACTAACACTGCACCTTTGGCAGTACTCTGTAATCCTATTAAACTATCAACATTTTTATTTAATATTTCTTCTTGTTCTATCAATAATTCACTTTCACGAAGTGTTAATTTAGCAAGTTCGGCGGCTTGCTGATTATATATTTCTTGAGCAACAGCAAGTTTTATCTTTTTCTCATATTGTATATTAACATTTTTAAGTGCTGTTTCTATTTGCTCATTAGTAACTTTTTCTGTATCAAGACCTTTAAGAAAATCAGGATATTCGGCATTGAGTTGTTCAATAAGCCTCAATCGTGATTCTTCAGTATTGGATGTATTTGTGACAGCCCCGGCAAGCAAGTTAAGTTGTGTACGTTCTTTTATAAGTGCTTCGCTTGTTTTTTCAAGAGGTGCTATAAGATTGGCAAGCCCCTTGACAAGCGGAGCGAGAAATTCGCCGAGTGCTATCTTCGCAGCTTTAGCCTTGCCTTTAATACGCTCCATGCTATTAGATAAAGTTTCCGCTTGTAAGCGATAAGCCTGTGCAAGCGATGATCCTTCACCATAATCTTCATTGACCTCTTTGAGTACTTTGTCATATTCTTTTAATGCCTCTTCGCCAAGTGCGGAAACGGCAAGTAATGCACGGCGTTCTGGTATCATTTCACCAAGTTTGTCTGCATTTGTTTCGGCGGCCTTAGCAACCTGAAGTAATGTTTTACCGAGTCCGTTTTCTCTAATAGCAGTCACACCTGACTGAATACCCATTTCTTCAAGTGCTTTCGCTGCCTGTGGTGAAGCGTTTGTCAAAGCATTTATAGTTGAATTTAATGCTGTAGTTGCCTCATCAGTTGATATACCCTGAGAAGTCAATAAAGCAAGTGCGGATAATAATTCCTGATATGATATTTTGGCATTTGCTGCTATTGGAGCAACACGACCAATAGTTGATGCAAGTTCTTCAACAGTTGTTTTACCGTATTTCTGAGCCGTGAAAAATGCCGCGCTGACTTTCTCTGCATCTTTCGCCTCAAGCCTGTAAGCATTCATAATAGAGGTCATGCCATCAACAGCAATGCTTAAAGAAGTAACGCCACCTTTTGCAAGTTTGGCGGCCTCGTTCATGAATTTGATGCTGTCACCTGCTTTAACACCGGCCGAGATACTATCGAAAAGTGCTTTATTAACATCCTGCACGGCAAAACCATAATTTTTCATGAGATCAATAGAACCCTGACGCAAGAAGCCACCGAACTTTTTACGCTCCGCCTCGCTCATAAGAGTAAGCACATTAGTAAATGACTGCTCAAACTCTTTCATCGCATCAATGCTTTTCTTTATAGCACCGACAACAGCAGCACCGCCGATAACGGCACCAAAATACATTGCAAACTTACCGACTGTCTGTTTTACTTTATCGAAACTCTTATTAACCTGATCGGCCGAACGCTTGCCCTGAACACCTACACCTTTAAGTTTTTCGTTTGTGGTGTTTAGTTGTTTTTCGAGTTCCTTGACCCTGATCTCCAGGCTTACTATAGTTTTGCTTGTTGGCATTCTTTATTTTCTTTTCATAATTCATTAATAGTATAAAAAACTCATCAATCTTTAATTTTTTCGCCTCTGTGTAACTCATCGCGCTGCTCTCGGCCACCCTCGTTATGATATCGGCCCAGAACAGGTCGCGCTTCATCTTATTTTGTTCAAGGCTTCCAATTGCTCCGGCGTCATATTGCTTAAAGAATCGGCCAAATCGTCTTGATAATGCTTTATAAAGCCTGGCACTAAGGTCCAGGCCAACTGAAAAAAATCATTGATATCATACCCCTCCTCGGTCCAGTCTTTAATTTTGCTATTCATAAATTCCTCATCATAAACAGTCTGGTCCTCATCATCACGCACAACAAAAAGCGTACACAACATAAGGGCAGGATGATAACGCTTCTCAAGTTTCTGCTTAACACCCGTCAGTAGGTTATGTATGATAATGCGAGGCTCATTTTGTTTACCTTCATCCATCAGTTCATAAACTTTTTTCAGATTTTTGAACATATCATCAAAAGAACGCCCCCATCCGAGCAAGTCCTGAAAATCCTCAAGAAATTTCCATCGTTCAATACTCATGGTATCGACAATAGTATATTCGCGCCCGCAGGCGGTGAATGACTTTTTATCTAATGGTAATCGTTTTACTTGTTTTCCTGTCATAATTTTTTAATATTTACTGTTCCGCATTTACATTTAATTACTTTTCTCGCCGTCCCGTCGCGCCAGTACCAGTAATGCTGACACCTGTGATACTTTACCGGCTTACTGACAGAGAACGCCGCGCCACATCTCTTACATTTGAAGTTTGCCATATATTAGTGTTAATATTTCAGTTACGAATATAGTCACAACAATAAACATGATGTGGTCTAAAAATTTATATCCCGGCAATAATATATATCCCCACAGTGCTATTTGCCCGGCCATACATTTAGGGCAGCCGCCTAAAGGATTCTGCAACCATAAGGGTAATCGCTCAATCAACCGTCCGTAGAAAGCAAAAATATTGCCTTCTGTTATCAGCATCTCGCAGAAAACAACCGCAAATATCGCTATGTATATAGTTATCAGCATGTATCGGGGTCTATAATTATTTCATCAAGACAATTCTTAGGGATTCTATAAACAACCTCAAATTCAAAAGCCCCGTAATCATAAGGAAAAGCGAAATACATATTTTCCTCAAGATTCAGATCATAAGCCGAATAAACAGTCTCTTTTACAGCCTCGCCGGTAGGGAATACCACAATTCCTGTTATTAAATCTGTATTAGCAATATATTTCGGCACAGCACTAACAAGATGAGCCATCAAAAGCGTTGCATCCTGGTAGTCTGGATTAATCATCTTCAGATTAAACCATGCCACCATCCTTACTGTCGAGCGGCAATGCAGATACCACGAATCAGTACGCTCAATAGCTGTACCGCCATCCTCAAAGAACACTATACTCATCACCGCCGAATCAGGAATCAGATACATCATTTCTTCCATCTCGCATGGCACTTCATTATTAATAGCTACCGGCATTATCTTAGTAGCCACACCGCCCTCGGCTGGCACTGTGATAGGCAACGGACGCACAAGCCCCGCCGTGCGCTCAACAAACTCAAGTTCGTCTATCTCGTCTCTTAATAATTCTGCTATCTGTTGTATCATAATCCTACTTTTGCTAAATATCCCGGTATTAACCTGTCTATCTGGTTCTGTAAATTCTGTATCTCAATTTTCCCAGGCTCGGTAATAACCACACCCTCACGTTCACTGTTCCAGTCTATCTTATCCTGTGCAGCTGTTGTTTTGCCTCCGAGAGTGAATGTTATCACCCCGCCGCCAATAGTTGTATTTGTCACCCCAAATTTGCGCCACATCTCACCTGTAAATTCAAAAGATTTGCGAGCATTGCTAAACCCCTCAAGTTTGCGCAACTGTGCATAACCGCCTTTGAGTTCAAAAAGATGAATATTCTTGCCTCCCTTTTTAATAGTCACCCAGTCGAGAGCGCGCCGTTTCGTTTTACTGCTCGCCATCTTCTGCCATACACGCCGACTTTTTACTGTCGTGCCGCTTGTAAGCATCGGGCTTGTACTATACCTGCTGAATAACTGATTATCTGCTTTACGCTGTCTGTCTCTCACTCTCATCTCTATCTCTGAAACCATATCAACACCGACAACCTTGCCAAGATCCCTGACAAAATCAGTCGAGAACTTCTTGCGAAATTCCTTTAACCGGCGTATAGTTTCTTCGAGTGATAATTCTTTCATGTCAATAGCGGTTTACGATATGGAGTAGTACCCGGATCACGGCACATTATACAATCAGTTTTTAACGGGTCTATTGTCTTAGCTATATATTCAACATTCTCATTATATTTTTTCTCAAATTCGCCTAATAACATAATAAAATATTCACGGTCAGTAATTTTATTTATGTTTATTCTTGTATCGCTAAACATACGTTCAATAGCTACAATAGCAGAAGCATAAAGAACGGCATAGGCAATAGAAACGGCTGTCGGCGAGGCTTCATAATCAAGCTCATCTTCACACAAAATACCGGATATATGACAGCGCAGCTCGACATCAAAGATAAGACCGTTCATCATAAGAGAAGCACAATAATCTTCCTGTTCAAATTCAAGGTCATCAGTCTCTATGCCTCCTATCATTACATAATTAGCCCAGCCATAACGACCGGAAAATGACTTGGTATAATAAGGCTTATTGGGATTGAACACCGGACGGAACGAGCCACAATTACACGACAGGTCATTATCGCGCGGCTGGCCCCCGGCTGTTTCGTACATGAAATAATAAATCAAATTGTCTACATAATCATCATGCAACGGCAAATCAAGCGGAGTGATAGGATTAAGCGTCAAAGTATCTTCAGCACAGTTAAGAGTATAAGGCCCCCATGTATCACCGAGATTATTGTATACCGTGACATCAACAGCCCCGGCATAGCTCATTATCGTCCCTATGTTATTTACCGTGAGGTATGCACCCTTATAGTCTTTGCAATAAAATTCCACCCCGGCATAATCTTTCGTTATTGCCCGGTCCTTTTTGTGTCTGATACGTCCTATGCTCCCCTTGAACGGCTGATTGCGCAACCTGTAATACTGCATCAGCTTCTGTTGCCCGTCGCGAACAAAACGCTTGATGCCCAGATCACGGCATTGATTGGCTATATACCATACATTTTCGGTGGCTTTCTCAAGTGATAACATCCTGCTCAATGGCAAAATCTCATCAAGGTAAAGCCCCGAATATGATGTATTATAATCTATCTCAAATCCCGTCTTAGGATCATAACAAGAGCCTTCAGTACGACTAATACCTATGATATACTCATAGCAGTCATACAAACTTGTCGTCACAATACTCATAGCTTAAATTTTTCTGCAATATAATATATTAAGCTACGAGATTATGTAAT
>CAYTBB010000033.1:0-14279 GCA_964435965.1 uncultured Dehalococcoidales bacterium | reverse complement strand
GAATATGGCTTAATTGATGAGATACTTGCCAAGCCAGAGAAGAAGTGAAGTTCTTATCATGGGAGCCGAATTTCCTCTCCCTTGATGAGAGGGAATTAAGAGCCTGTCCTGAGTTTATCGAAGGATGAGGGTGAAACCCTCAGAGGTATTAAGTTAGGCAAAATGCTTATCTTCTCAAGTTCAGTGCCACCAGGTTCCCTAGCTTTGGCAGCTAGTCCCACGAGTTTCTGGGGCTTGGGCAAAGCAGGCTTAATCACCACTATCGTTGTTTCTGTAATCCTTATTGTGACCGTCGTCTGGATATTCCATGGCACCAGGAGGCGAGACTGACTCCTTCACTCTTTGTCATTCTGAGGGAGAGAAGCGAGTCCTGAACGAAGTGAAGGAACTTAAGCTCCTTTGTTTCACTCAGGATGAACTCCGAATCTCGCTCAGGATAAGCTCCGCGAAGAATCTCACCTCACCCAGATTGCCTCGTCGCTAGCGCTCCTCGCAATGACGGAAAAGGTTGTCATTCTGAGCCCCCTTTTTGTCATTGCGAGCCGAAGGCGTGGCAATCTGGCGGTGGAGGGCTAAAACTGGTTAGGGAGAGAAGCCTGGGCCAAATTTGATAATTTTACCCCAAAAGGGACTATTTACCTATTGACAAGGTATTACCTTTGATTATATGCTGGCTACAAGCTAAATTTACTGCAGATTTGGGATAAAACCTATTGAGGAAATAAACATACTAAGTTACAATAGTTATAAGGGAAGATATTGCTAAAAGGTTAGGCTGAAATAGGTATTGACAAATAGAGATAAGAAGGTATAATCTAGAGAGAGAGGTTGTTTAAAAATGTAGTGGCCCAATTTATGGGGCGACTGTGCCTGATAAATCAGGCAACTACAGAAAGATGAAATTGAACGGGGAATCAAAATCAAACAGCCTTGAGAAACAAGGGGAGGTAATGCCTATGGAGAAGTCCCGAAGGGGGTTGTCATTGCGAGGCGCAGCCGAAGCAATCTCTGAGCGGGAAGGAAGTTAGGTTCTAGTGTTGAGCGAAAATGTGGTATAAGACTTTAGCCTTGTGCTAGGTGATTTGAAAAAGAAATTTCATCCCAGGGCAGCCAAATTGAGGTTTTTAGTAAGCAAGGTGGAAACTGGGTATGAAAGTAATTTGAAATAAGTATTGACAAAAGAAATGTATCGTAGTAAATTTAGGGAAGACCTGAATCCTGAGAGGTCGATAGCAGGATAAAGGTTTATATATGTAATATCCGAAAGAAGGAGGAATAAATAAATGAGTAAACGTAAATGGCATTCCAAGCTGGTCAATCTAGCTGTTGCCTTTGCCCTGGTGTTTTCGCTGGCGGGCATAGCGTTGCTGCCAGTATTGGCAGACGATGGTACCACGCTTAGTGTGACGGTTAGCACGCCTGGCTATAAGTACTGCTGCTGCGACACTTTCAACGTGACAGCGACGATTGAGAATACAGGCGGGGTTAACGCGACAAACGTTCAGCCTGTTAGTACTGGGATAGTGATAGATGGCTATGCCGAAGTTACGGGCGGGCCGTCTCCAGCGTTTGGTTTCAATCTTACACCCGGTGAGGAAAAGGATGTTGAGTGGACGCTGCACTGCACGGGGATTGATGACCGAACCAGGATCACTGTAACGGTTACGGCAGACAACGCTCCTGACGCTTCTGGCTTTACGGAAATCGAACAGGAGTCGGGAAACGTTCAGGCATTCGTCGTCGAGCCCTCATCCACCGACAGAATTCCGGCCTGCCACTGTTTTAACGTCACTTTCTATGTCGAGAATACCGGCTGCAGTAATGTTACCACTGTTCATGCGGATCTAACGCCACTCTTCAATGCTGAGATTGGCTGTCCTCCGGACCCCCACCCGGAAACTATTAGCATAGGTTTGGAGCCTGAAATCCTCGAACCGGGGGAGAAGACGGAGTTTTATACTGTGGTATTCCACTGTACTGACGCTGGCCGAGGAGGAGTCCACATACAACCTGTCGCGACTGACATCTGCTCTGATGAGAACGGAAACCCTGCCGAAATTATTGGTGACTCGGCGAACTTTGAGTGGGACCAGGTATTCGGGTTGACTTGCGATGCTGAGCCCAACCCCACCAAGGTATGCCACAATGTGACCTTTAATGCGACCATTGGCACGGGAGCACAATACCCTGTTAATTGGGTATGGAACTTTGGTGATGAAAGCTCCGATTCTGGCAGCACGAGCGAGTCGGAATTTTCAGTACAGCACCACTATAACTCAACTGGCACCGTCCATGCCTGCGTCAACGTGACCGACCTTTCAGGTACTACAGTGCAATGCTGTGTTGACCCGGACATTGATGTATATCCGGCGCTTGCAGTTGGCTGTAATGCTACTCCCAACCCCACCAAGGTTTGCCACAATGTGAGCTTCACTGCCTGGCGTATCGGAGGAATTCCAGAAGACCCACCTGATTGCAGCTACACCTGGGAGTGGGACTTTGGCGATACTAGCCCACCTGTGGCAGCGCAAAATACGACTCACCACTATGGTGCTCCTGGAAACTACACTGCTGAGGTCACGCTGACTGATGATTGCGGCATAGAGCCGCCGAATGTGGCAACCTGTAATGTCACAGTGAGGGTGAATCCACCACTGAATGTTACCTGTGAGGCTGACCCCCTTGAGACCAAGGTGTGCCATAACATCACCTTCACCGGCAATATTACTGGCGGAGTTGGACCTTACAACTGGATTTGGAACTTCGGTGATTTGAACCAGACGGTTGGCCTCCTGCCCGGTGAGGGGACTGTGGTGGCAGAGCACCACTATGATGAGGGTACTTGGATGGCGTGTTTTTACGTGACTGACTTCCTGGGTAATGAGGGAGAATGCTGCAAGGAAGTAATCGTGCACCCACCGCTCAGTGTTAATTGTACCGCTGAACCCGAGGTAAGCCCTGTATGCCACAATGTGACCTTCACTGCAACACGTGAGGGTGGAGTTCCTGGTAATCCTTACTCCTGGCTCTGGGTGTTTGGCGATGGGTTTACCAGCACATCGCAAAATGTAAGTCGTGCCTATATGTGCGTGGGAAACTACACCGCTACTGTTACGGTAACTGATGAGCTACTGGGTAATACCGCCAATTGCACTGCTAACGTGACGGTCATCATCGAGCCGCCCGAACTGATATCACCTATCCTTAATGCACAGTTAACCAGCAAGAATGTTACCTTTGAGTGGGAGGACATTGGCTGCTGCAACTACACGCTGGAAGTCTGGCAGAAGGAAGAGGGTGGTCAAAAGGTATTGCTAGTAGAGACCGGCAAGGACAACACCTGGACCGGCCCTATCTTCAATGGTGAATGGAGATGGCATGTTACTGCAACCGAAAGCTGCAATATTAGCGCCACATCCGATACCTGGTTCTTCCGCGTAGACCAGCCAAGTACGGCAGTGACTGTGATGAGCCCCAACGGTGGGGAGGTCTGGCAAAGCGGCGATTCTCACGCCATAACCTGGACTGCTGTCCCTACTGATGGTGTAATTGACATCTACTACTCATCTGATAACGGTGCTTCCTGGACTCTGATAAAGAGTGGTGAGGTTAACGATGGCGCTTACCCCTGGACTGTGCCATCCCTTGACAGCGCTCAGTGTCTGGTTAGAGTTGTCGTCACAGATGCTGCCACCGGCACCGCTCAGGATACCAGCGATGGCGTGTTCACCATAACTACCGATCTCACTAATCCGATAGTGACAGTCATCAGCCCCAATGGTGGCGAGAGCTACGCAGGTGGCTCAACCCAGGCGATAACCTGGAGCGCCAGTGATACTGGAGGTCTTGCGACTAACCCAATAGACCTCTACTTCTCGTCCAATGGCGGCGCTGAGTGGGCAGTCATTGCCACTGGTGAGGCTAACGATGGCACTTACTCCTGGACAGTGCCTGGTGTCGAGAGCGACCAGTGTCTGGTCAAGGTTGAAGCCTCTGATGCTGCTGGCAATGTTGGCTCCGACACAAGCGATGCGGTCTTCAGCATAACTATAACTGAAGAGACTCCGCCATCGGTTACCGTCAAGACACCCAATGGTGGCGAGACTTTGGTCGGTGGTACAAACGCAACGATAACCTGGAAGGCAAGCGACTTTTGGCCAACGAGTGGCTTCGGTGCCGCTGACTCTGACTTAACCATTGCTATCTACTACTCGTCAGATGGTGGCGGGAGCTGGACAAATGAAGCCACAGGCGAGGCTAATGATGGCGCTTACCTCTGGACTGTGCCTGACATCAATAGCACCCAGTGCTTAATCAGGGTTGATGCCACAGATGCTGCCGGCAATGTGGGCTCTGACGCCAGCGATGGCGTGTTCACCATAACTACTGTAGCACCGCCCAGTGACATCACTGCTCCAACTGTTACTGTCACCCGCCCCAACGGCGGGGAGACCTTCGTTGGTGGCTCACAGGAGTTCATACTCTGGAGCGCTAGCGATGATGTGACCCTCCAGGGAGACTTGACTATCAATCTTTACTACAAGGTTGGCAGCGGGAGCTGGATAGCCATAGCCGCTGGGGAGGATAATGACGGCGCCTACAAGTGGGATGTGCCCGAAATCAACAGCACCCAGTGCTTAGTCAGGGTTGATGCCGTTGATGAGGCCAGCAATGTAGGCTCTGATATCAGCGATGATGAATTCGCTATCACCATTGGAGTCATTGTCAGTGTTGATGCTCCTTTAGGAGTGAAGAGCGGAAATAACTTCACGGCCAACGTGGATATCTCCGAGGTGACTGACTTTGATGCTGCCGATTTCGAGGTGGTATTCGACTCCAGTGTTCTGGAGATAGTGAACCTTACGTCTGATGTCACCAATGGGCAGATAGATACTACTGCTGTTCCTGTTATCTCTGCTTTCGAGATTTCTAGCGGCAGGGTCAGGATATTGGTCAATGTCTCTGGCACTCCTGGTGTAACTGGTGAGGGTTACCTGTGTCAGATTAAGTTCCATGCCCTCGGAGCTGCGGGGATGTCCAGTGACATCGATTTAGAAAATGGCATACTCTCTGATAATACTGGGTCTGCTATAGGTGCTGGTTGGACAGGCGCTTCAGTGAATGTGCTGGCAAGCATTCTTGGCGATGCTAGTGGGGATGGCGTGTTGAATGCGGTAGATATCACCACAATTGAGATGATGGTAGGAGGTTTACTGGCTGGAACTCCGGAAGCTGATGCCAACCAGGACGGTAAATGGAATGCTCTGGACATAACGCTGATTGAAATACTCGTAGCGGGGCCATAACGATGATTACCAAAAGTCGAGTTAGGAAGTTAACGCGATTTTTGATGGGAACGGGAGCAACCCTTTGTCTGATGGCGGGGTTGCTCCTCGCCCCCTTACCAGCCGGTGCTAATGGTGTTGAAGTCAGTGTTGATGCACCAGCAACAGTAGCGCCTGGTGATTACTTCACGGCGGACATAGATATCTCGGCAGTGACTCTGTTTGATTCTGCCAATTTCGACGTCATGTTTGACACCGGCGTTCTGGAGATAGAGAATCCTGCCTCTGATGTCACCGATGGGCAGATAGACACGACTGCCGTTCCCGTTAGCATTGCTAATCCGATTGCTGGCGGGGTTACCGTAGTGGTCAATATCCCTGGCTACACTGGTGTAACTGGCGAAGGTTATCTGTGTCAGATTCGCTTCCATGCTATTGGAGCCTCCGGCACCTCCAGTGACATTAACTTGCAGAATGGGGTGCTATCCTCGGCAGAGATTCCGCCTCAGGAGATACCAGCCACTTGGATAGGGACTACCGTTAACGTAGTGCTGCTAGACACCACCGCGCCGACTGTAGTTGACAAATCGCCAACGGGGTCCAATGTGCCTATTGATACATTGGTAACGGCTACCTTCAGTGAGGCTATGGCCCCAGCTACCATAGATGAAACCAGCTTTACTCTAGTCGGCAGCACGGTTTCCGGGACAGTCTCATATGACGCCGGCACTTTCAAGGCTACCTTTACCCCCGATGACGATTTGGAGTACAACCATGAGTACACAGCTACCCTGAGCACGGACATTACTGATTTGGCTGACAATCCGCTGGCAGCACCTTACAGTTGGAGCTTTACCACGGTAAGGCCAGCCGGCTGGGGAGACTGTGGTCCCATAGATTTGGTGATAGTCCTGGATGACACCGGAAGTATGGGTGGTGCCATAGGCAATATCATTGATGAGCTACCGGAGATTATTGGGGATGCACTAATAGCCGCGGCTGGTGATTTGAGGATGGGATATATCACCTTCAAGGACAATGTTACGGTGCGTAACGCCCTGACCGATGACCTTGCTGCCGTGCAGGCCTCAATTGCCGCTGCCTCTGCTTCTGGTGGGGCTGGTTGGCCTGAGGCATCGGATGAAGCTAAGAACACTGCCGTGAACAACCTGGCTGCCGGAACTCGGGATGATTCTGCCGGCAACTCAGGAACACAGATTGGGGACTTCACCGAAGCTTACCGAGACGATGCCTTGAAAATAGTGGTGTTGATAACGGATGCACCACCTGGCGGGTTCAATGATGTCTGGGACGATGAGGATACTGAGGCCATGCATACCCATGCTCTTACGGCTAAGGACAATGACATCATGATATCTGATATCTATGTGCCCACCGGTGGAGTAGATGCCGGTGTCGCTGCTCTTCTCGAGGATGATGCCGAGACCAGTGGCGGCATATACACGGAAGCAGAATCCAGTGGAGCAGGTGTAGGGGATGCCATTAAAGACATCATAGACATGTGTGGTGCAAGGCTGAATGCGGAATTCAGAGGTACGCCGCGGAGAGGAGCGGCTCCATTGAGAGTGCGATTCACTGATGAGTCGACTGGTCCAGTCGAGTCCTGGTTGTGGGACTTTGGCGATGGCAGGACTTCGAGTCAGCAGAATCCAACTCATGTCTACCCCAATCCTGGCACCTATGATGTCAGTCTTGAGGTAAGCGGGGCTGGCGACACAGACGAGGAAACGAAGGTTAACTACATCGTTGTTTTGGCGCCGGAAGCGGTTGCTGCTGTGGCACCCGAGCCGGGAAAGATCGGAGCTTCATATCTCTACATCTCACCGGAGCAGATTGTGCCCAGCCAGTGGGTTGAGATTTCGGCCAACATCTACAATAGAGGCGGAACGAAGGCGAGCCACACCGTTGCGTTGCTTATAAATGGTTATCTGGCAGATAGCCAGACAGTGGGTGTTTCCCCGGGAGGTACCGAGCTGGTGGTCTTCCGAGTTCGTGCGGACAGTGAGTTTCTTGGAGGAATTTACACTGGACCAGGCGAATATATTGCTAATGTGGAAGGGATGGAAGGGCAGTTCTTTGTCCTGGCTCCAGCAGAAGCAGCACCCGCAGGCATCGGTGGTCCGCTGGGCACGGCCGGCATAATAGCCATTGTGGTGGTTGTGATAGTGCTCATTGTGGGTCTGGTCTTCGGGTTGAAAAGAGAATAACTCATTAAACAGAGACTGAAGCAGGGCGGCTTTCAGCCGCCCTGCTTTCTTTTTGTCATTGCGAGGCCGCTCCCTTGTCATTGCGAGGAGTGCTGGCGACGAAGCAATCTCCTCTCCCTTGATGGGAGAGGATTAAGGTGAGGGTGAATTCAAGCTGACCGCTGAAAGCTGAAAGCTGACAGCTACCTACCGACTGTTGACTGTTTTGCCAATGGCAAGCATGTGAAACGGCCTAGTGACGTTAACTATCCTTAAGGTTTTCCTTGACGGGCAAAGATTAGCAATGATAGACTTCAGTTCACTGTACAGGCTAGATAGAGGGAGCATCTATGAGGAATGTAGAAAGAGAATATAGCTACACTGTAGTATTGGAGCTGGAGACTGATGCTGAGTTCGCCGGCTACTATAATGCCCGAGTGCCAGCACTTCCGGGATGCTTTAGCTATGGCGCCACCAGGGACGAAGCATTGGCCAATATAAGAGAGGCTATCCTCTGTTACCTCGAGGACCTCAAAATCCATGGTGAACCTGTACCAGAAGACATACCTCCTCCTTGCTTGGAAAGAGTCAAAGTAGCCTTATGACCAGGTTACCTAGAGTTACGGCAAGGGATGTAGAAAGGGTATTACTAAAAGCTGGATTTCAACTCTCCCACACGAAAGGCAGTCACCGCTCTTACACCAAGGGGGGTAAAAGAGTTATAGTCCCCTTCCATGGTAGCAAGGTGATACCACCGGGAACCTTGAGGAGTATATTGCGGCAGGCAGCACTGTCTGTTGAGGAATTCCAAGAATTACTCCATTAGCTGAAGGCTGAAAGCTGATAGCTGCCTATAATGTCATTGCGGGGCACGCCCCCTCGTCATTGCGAGGAGTGCTGGCGACGAAGCAATCTCCTCTCCCTTGATGGGAGAGGATTAAGGTGAGGGTGAAATCAAGCTGCCAGCTGCCTATTTAGCTAGTGGTCCCAAAATAGCGAGTAAAAAATGCCAAAATGCTATGCGTAACTGGTTGCCTGGGTGTATAATGGAGTTAGCGGAGGGTCCGGTAGTGTAGAGGTGGATAGCAAAGGCAGTAGATTTGCCTTCAAGCTAGGGAAAAAACTAACCGGGAGGTTTGCTGAGATGGAGAGAAGAGTCTTTATGGGAAAGGGGTGGCTGGGAATAGTTCTCAGCCTTATTTTGTGCTTTGCTCTGGTCTTCTCGCTTGGGGGAGCTGTGGGCACTGGAAGTGCTTTGGCAGATGAGGAAGGCCTGACTTATGCCATTATGCATCCCGACAAGGAAACCAGGGAGAAATGGATAGAGGCTTATAACAGTGCACCGTTAGCCTACATAGAGAGGGAGGGATTTCAAATCCCCAGCCCAAGGGGATCCCAGGACCTTCTCGGTCATTTGAAATACACTCCATCTGAGCGTGACCAGGGCAATTGCGGCAACTGCTGGGCCTGGGCTGGCACCGGCTGTCTCGGCATCGCCCTCGATGTCCAGGAGGGGGTAAAGGACCGCCTCTCGGTGCAATACATAAATTCCTGTGAAACCGCTGTAATCGGAAAGGCTTGTTGCCAAGGGGGTTGGTTATATGAGTTTGCCGACTTTTACGACCCCTCGGGTGGCAAAGGAAAGTGCATCCCCTGGTCTAATACCAGTGCCTACTGGCAGGACGGAGACGCATCGTGTGATACGCCCTGTGGCAGTATCTCTGAGTCTCCCAATTATGCTATCACTTCTATTAACGAGGCCACAATCACCACGCAAACAGTAAATCAGGCCACGGCTATTGCCAATATCAAGAATGTGCTGGACCAGGATAGGGCTGTCTGGTTTGGCTTCTTTTTGCCTACTGCCGCTGCCTGGAGCGATTTTCAAAGCTTTTGGAATACTAGTGGTGAGAGCGTCGTTTATAACATGGATAAGTTTTGCGGTGTTCCAGATGAGGATGCTGGCGGCCATGCAGTTCTGTGTGTGGGTTACAATGATGACAACCCCGGCAACTCATACTGGATTATGCTGAACAGCTGGGGGACGACGAGTAACCGCCCCAACGGGCTTTTTCGCATAGATATGGATATGAATTATGACGGCCAGAACCCGGGACTCGGGGGCGGTGATTACAGTTTCTACTGGCAGACTCTGGATGTTACCTTTTGGAGCCTGCCCGACATCACGGTTGACCCCACCAGCTTTGAGGTGACCTTGTGTCCGGACACAAGCTGGGATGACACACTGACCATCGGCAATGATGGCGATGCCGACCTTGGCTACGACATCAGTGACTATGAAACGACGGGGTTCACTGCTCCCACCGGGGTAGAGGCTCCGGACTTGCCGGGCAGGGAGCCGCTTGAGCTGATAGAGCTAAATCCCGCAGAGCCAGTCTCTTTTGCCGCGCTGCCTCCCTTACGTGGGGCTGCTGAGGAACTGGCCTACGACGACAATGAGGCTGATACTGCTTGGGGCTGGGTGGATGCCGGTGGCGAGTTTGCCGTCAGGTTCACGCCGCCGTCATATCCCGTCAGCCTCGAGACCGCCAGGATTTGCCTCTCGGATAGTTGGCCTGATTCCGACCACGAGCAGTTCGCCGTGAAGGTCTATGATGACGACGGCGCCGGCGGCGAGCCGGGGACATGCCTGGGAAGCGTTAATACCACCGCCACCGATTGGGGCTGGTGGGATGTGGACATATCGGGGCTGGGAATCGCCATTACCGGGGGCGATTTCTACCTCGCCTATAAGCAGCTTGGCGACTCTCCTGACTATGAGGGGCTTTGCGCCGATACGACCGCCCCCGATGGGCGCTCCTGGGCGTGGAACCTTGCGGCTTGGTCTCGAGTGGAGAACACGTTGATTGGTCCAGTTGACTGGATGATTCGCTGCGTGGTTGAGGAGACGGATTGCGGCTGGCTTAGCCAGAGCCCGGCATGGGGCACCATTGCCCCTGGAAATGATGTTGACATAACTGTCGGCATAGATACCAGCGGGCTTGCGGTGGGCGATTACAGCGCAGAGATATATGTATCCAATAACGACCCTGATGAGAACCCTAAGATGGTGCCGGTAACCCTGCATGTTGTTCTAATGCCGGACCTGGTAATCACCGAGAAATATGAGGAGTGGGTCAGCTTTGCGGGAAAGACCTACAACATAACCTACACGGTGAAAAACCAGGGCAGTCTGGCGGCCGGCGCCAGCAAGACGCGCATATATATTGATTCCGGCTCCTATGACGAGTATTATGATTGCCCGGCGCTGGACCCCGGTGCCTCTTATTCCAACACGGTTGGCCCGTACATCATGTCCGGCGACAGCGATAGCATCCTGGTCTATGCCGACCCCTATACTGCGGTTGCCGAGAGCAACGAGGACAACAACTGGCAGACAAATACCATAGTGCTCCTGCCCGGCGATGCCAATGGGGATGGCGTGCTGAATGCGGTAGATATCACTACAGTCGAGATGATAGTGGGAGGTGTGTTGCCGCCCACTCCGGGCGCTGATGCCAATGAGGATGGTGAGTATAATGCTGTGGACATAACAACGACCGAAATGCTTGTAGGAGGAGTGCTGTGATGCTAGGCAAAAGAATGCTTAAGAAATTAACACCATTGTTAGCGGGGCTGGGAGTAGCTCTCTGCTTGGTACTTATTCCAGCCTCACTAGCTGTTGCTCAAGCTGTTCAGGTAGCTGTTGATGCCCCGGCAGGCGTGGAGCCGGGAGAATACTTCACTGCTAAGGTGAGCATCTCCGGGGTGACTGACTTCGATGCCGCTGATTTCGAGCTAACGTTTGATTCCCGTGTTGTGGAGATAGAGGACATCGCTGCTGGAGGGGATATTAGCGACGGGCTGATAGATACGACCGCTATTCCCGTTGTTGGCGCCAATGAAATTTCTGCCGGGGTGATTAAGATAGTGGCTAATGTCCCCGGCATCCCAGGTGTGGCTGGCTCAGGTTACCTGTGCCAGATTCGCTTTCATGCCATTGGGGCAGCGGGAAGCTCAACGAGCATCAATTTGCAGAATGGCACCTTGAGCAACAAGAATGCTGAGCTGATAGCAGCGACTTGGGGTGGGACGACTGTCAGTGTAGAGGCGGAAGCTGCTGCTCCGCCGGTGACCCCCCCACCAGTAGCGCCTCACCCCGGCGGACTGAGCAAAGGAGCCATGATTGGCATTGTGGCGGCGGCTGTGGTGGTCATTGCTGCCATAGTGTTCCTGGTTGTCAGGAGGAGGCGGAGGTACGATTAGGGCAAGCTTGATAGTTGGGGGCGGCTTTTAGCCGCCCCTTTTTCTTTGTTGGCAAGATTGCCACGCCTTCGGCTCATTGCAATGACAAAGAAGGATGCAGTGTATCTTTAGTCGCGTGAATGAGTAGAGGGACTTGGCACGAGGCCGAAGCCGCGCACTGTGAAATGCTGACCGATAGCTGGCAGCTGCTTACTTAGATACTGGTACTAAAAATGCCGCCTGAGAGGTACTAAAATACCAGGTTTAACTGTTAGCTTTGGGTTAGTTCAGGGCTATAATCAAGTGAGGGACGGTTTGGGTAGTGTAGATGTAGATAATAAGGGCAGTAGACCTGCCCTTAGGCTAGGGAGAAAACCAATCCGGAGGTTAACGGATATGGATAGAAAAGTCTTTATGGTAAAGGGGTGGCTGGGAGTAGTTCTCAGTCTTATTTTGTGTCTTGCTCTGGTCTTCTCTGTTGTGGCGTCTGCGGCGGCTGAGGAGGCTGAGGAAGGCTGTGATTCTTGCCTGACTTACCCCATCATGCGTCCCGATATGGAGACGCTGTGGGAATGGATAGAAGCTTATAATGATGCCCCCAGGGCTTACATAGAGCCGGAGGGCTTTGAGGTCCCCAGCCCGAGGGGGTCGCTTAGCCTGTTAGACCATTTGGACTACAATCCCGTTCAGCGCAACCAGGGAAGCTGTGGCAACTGCTGGGCCTGGTCTGGCACTGGCTGTCTCGGCATCGCCCTCGACGTCCAGGAAGGGATAAAGAACCGCCTCTCGGTGCAATACATAAACTCCTGCGAATATGATGTAATCGGAAAGACTTGTTGCACTGGAGGCTGGTTGTCAAATGTCGCGGACTTTTACGACCCGATCACGGGTTATGATCCCCTCACTGATGGCGTGGGACAATGCATACCGTGGTCCAACACCAATGCCCACTGGCAGGATGGTGATGCATCGTGCGATACAGCTTGTGGCTCAATCTCCACTACGCCTAACTATCCTATCACTTCTATTAACGAGGCCACAATTACTACGCAAACAGTAGGTCAGACCACGTCTATTGCCAACATCAAGTATCAACTCGACAATAATAAGGCTGTCTGGTTCGGTTTCTTCTTGCCTAATAACTCCGCTTGGAGTGATTTTCAAAACTTTTGGGATAATAATGGTGAGGATGTTGTTTATGCCATGGACCAGTTTTGCGGTATTGCGTATGATGACAGCCCCGGCGAAGGTGGTGGTCATGCCGTTCTCTGCGTGGGTTACAATGATGACAACCCTGCGAATGAATACTGGATTATGCTGAATAGCTGGGGGACTGGGCCCACCAGCAACCGCCCCAGCGGGCTTTTCCGCATAGACATGGATATGGACTATAGCTGCTCCTACCCTGGTGCCGGTTACGCTTTCTACTGGCAAACTCTGGATGTCACCTTTGGTGATATGGGTGGCGACCCTGATATCACCGTTGACCCCACCAGCTTTGAGGTAACCCTGCCGCCGGACACAACTGACGACTATACTTTAACCATAGGCAATGATGGCGCTGCCGACCTTACCTACGACATCACTGATGAGGACAAGGGGGGACCGACTGCTCCAGCCGGGAGTGGGGAGTTGCTATTAGAGCCGGCTAGCATGGTGCTGGAGGTTCCGCTGGAAGGGAGCCCGGTTGAGCTAGAGGAAACTGAAGATTTTGGGAGTGGCTGGCAGAACATAATGACCGATGACTTTGAGGGGACATTTCCTGGCGCCTGGAATGTTTTTGCCAACTCTGGTCCTGATGCCTATTGGGGCAAGGATGGCTCTTGCTCCCATAGCCCTTCAAATAGCGCTTTCTGTGCCAAGGAAGGGACAGCGGGAGTTGACCCGCCAGACGATTATCCTAACGACATGCAAGCCTGGATGATTTACGGGCCGTTCAGCCTGGCAGATGCCGCTGATGCTGAGCTCAATTTCTATTTATGGTTGGATTCAGAAAATACGTATGATTATCTAAAGTGGATGGCGTCGATTGATGGAAGTTATTTCTATGGGTGGGGTTTGAGTGGAGACAGTGGTGGCTGGGAAAGCCGCTCGTTTGACCTAACAGATGTCTATACTCTGGGCGACCTCTGCGGGGAATCTGAAGTCTGGATAGCGTTCATCTTTGACAGCGATGAGAACACTACTGATAAGGGAGCCTTCATTGATGATGTGGTGCTGCGCAAAGACGTGACTGACGGGGGTAATAATCCACCGAATACGCCCTCTAACCCCTCGCCAGCGGACTATGCCACTGGCGTTTCCGTGGATGCTGATTTGAGCTGGACTGGCGGCGACCCTGATGTTGGCGATACGGTAAGCTATGATGTCTATCTTGATACCACGGACGCAACAACCCAGGTCTCCGATGACCAGTCAGCAACTACTTACGACCCGGGGACACTGAACGATGGCACCAAATGTTACTGGAAGATAGTGGCCACAGACAATCATGCCGCATCCACATCCGGACCGGTATGGGATTTCACCACGGGAGGGGCAG
>CAYTBB010000032.1:0-14304 GCA_964435965.1 uncultured Dehalococcoidales bacterium | reverse complement strand
GTATCATTACTAACCATACCATGGGTGTTACCCATGTATCTCAGCCTCCGCAGCCCTTCAGGCATCATGAGCAAAGAGCTTCAAGGCTTGCTTCAAGTCTGCTGGCAAGGGGCAGGTAAACTCCCGATATTCGTTAGTTGAGGGCAGACGAAAGCCAAGGCGACAGGCATGGATAAATTGCCTCTTGAGGCATAGGGCTTTAGCCTCGAGCCTACGTTTTGTCCCATAAATGGGGTCACCAACCACGGGATAACCGATAGCTGATAGGTGCACTCTGATTTGGTGTGTCCGCCCAGTTCGGGGAGCGACTTCAAGTAAAGTATAGCCATTAAGGTATTCTTTGACCTTATATTGCGTGCTAGCTTCCTTTCCTGTCTCTGTTATTGCCATCCGCTTCCGATTGTGGGGATCTCGCCCGATAGGCGCTTCAATCGCCCCCTGTTCAGGGGATGGTCTACCTTTAACCAGGACAAGGTAGCCCTTTGTTACGGCATGACTTTTGAACTGGTTGACCAGATATTGTCGGGCGTAGTCATTTTTGGCGATGATCATAAGCCCTGACGTGTCTTTATCCAGCCTGTGGATTATGCCGGGGCGTGTTAAGTCCTCGCTGGTAGCTAAACTGGGACAGTGGGCTAGGATAGCATTGACTAAGGTATGGCTGGTATGCCCTGGGGATGGATGAACAACCAATCCAGCGGGTTTATCTATGACCAGGATGTCCTTATCTTCATAAATTATGGCTAAGGGGATTGGCTCGGCTGTAGGATAGGTGGGTGGAGGAATTTTGATTGTTATCTTGTCGCTATATTTTAACCTTTGGCTTGCCTTTGCACTTTGCTCATTAACTAAAATATGGCCTTGCGTAATTAGCTTCTGTATGTAAGCCCGAGAAAATTGAGGAAGGACCTCAGCTACATACTTGTCACAGCGGAGGCCTGAAATAGGGGCGATAAGCTGAAGTGTCTCAGTTTTTGGTTTTGTGGGTGTGGCCATAGACTTTCCTAAATAACCCTGTTTGGTGCAGGGAGTAAAAGAGGGTAAAGATACCTATTACTATGGCGGCATCTGCAAAGTTGAAGGCTGGCCAGTGGAAATTGCCCCATAAGCGGACATCGATAAAGTCGATTACATAACCTAAGCGGAGGCGATCTATTAAGTTACCCATAGCGCCGCCGAAAATCAAGCTAGCAGGTATAATGCTTAAAGTAGTGGCTGAGGATAGGTGACGGAGAAGCAGCAAGATGATAATTAAGCTAGCTATAGTGATGGCGATGAGAAGAAAAGTTTGGTTGGCAAGCAAGCCGAAAGCAGAGCCGCGATTCTCAACATAAACTAAATCTAAAAACCCCGGCAATAGCTCTGTTGCCTGTGGATTATTCCTGATCCATGACTTGCTCAACTGGTCAAGGAGAACGACCAAGGCAGCAAAAGCCAGAAATAATGCTATCTTCCCTCTACCCTTGTCCAAGAAAATCTTTGATCTTCTTGGTGACCCATTATCTCGCCCCTTTTTCATCTTTTGCCTGACGTGCCTTGCAGCTCAAGCACAAGTTTGCCTGAGGCAAAGCTTGGAGGCGAGTTAGGTCTATTGGTTGACCACAGGAATCGCATAGTCCATAAGTGTCGGCTTCATATTTTTCCAAGGCGTGTTCTATTTCACTGTGTGTGCATCTTAGCTTTTTCTCTAGAGCTAATGTTTTCTCTAGCTCGGATGCCTCGCTCGCCTCCTCTTCCCTTTTGCCAAATGGGCTACCCTCCCGCCTTTCCCCCAGTGACTGCCTGCGAGCTCTTAGCTGCTCCAGTCTTTCTGCTATTTGATTTTCTTCCTTCTTTAAACGCTGGTAGAACTCACTATAATCAGCCATTTCACTAACCTTGTCTTTATTTGCCTAACCAAAGCTATTTTAACCTATGCTGAGTTTCAAAGCAAACTCGGCGCCATCGTTTGCATACTAATAACTTACTTAGGGTCAACTGAAAGCTAATACTATCATGTCTTTCGTTCCAGTGGCTTTTCTAACTGTGATTAGCTTTAAGATTTGCTAAAGGTATTTCTTATGCTGGGATGCAAATCATTTCCCAATTTTTCCACCGCCTCGCATCTGATTTTGTTCAGTGCTCCTTGTTTCTCTTCGAATTCAATTTGGGAATAAAGCTTCTCAGGGTGTAAATAAATATCATCTAAATACCTTATTGCTCGTGGCACCTTAAATCCTGTAGGTGAATCTGCCCAGTCTTCAAGGCCTCCTCTAAGTAAGGAATCTAATGTAGCCAAGGTATGTTCCAATCTTATGTCTTTGTAATGCTCTCCCTCACCTATCCCTCCGGTATTGATTAAGTAGTGATTCATATGAGGGAGCCCCCTTAATATTTCATAAAATCTATTGGCGTGTGCTGCTCTGTCGCCAGCTACAAAGGGATCATAGAAAAACTCACTTCTAATTTTCCCTGCTCGGCTCGGGTCACCTGCTGAGGATTCCATTGCTTGTCCTAAAACCATAAGAGCACCGGCCTGCTCCAGAGTCAACTTTGATATTGCTGGGATCAAAGGTCCTCTGGTAATAAGGATCAGGTTATCAATTCTATCAACGTCAATGTAAGGGCTGGCATGCATGAAATCTTTGCGGCGTATAACTGCTCTTCCGTTTGATGTTCTCTCAAGATTGGAGAAATCGAAGTCTCCATCTTCTGTTACATAAACGTTCTCGCACAAAGTGGCTGGTTTTAACAATCCGTAAAATATTTCAATTTGATTTCCCGGATCTACGCCTTCTGTTTTTGCAAACACCCCTCCAGCCTCAAAACCGTGAAAAGAGCCATCAGGCATAAGAACTCCGCCATCGTCTTGGATAAGCCAGGACTTCTCATTTCCTTTCCTTGCCAGGATCTTACTGGTGGTGGTTGTTTTCCCGTTTGCGCTCAAAGCAATAAGCAGTGTTCTAACCGTTTGATAATCCCCATGCGACGATTGAAGATAGTCCTCTCTACAACCTGCGTGCAAGAAAATTCCACCTCTTCTGGTCTTAGCTAGCCAGTCTTCTGCGGAGAAGACCCCCTTCTTATACTCGCCTATATAATTGCTATTCCTGACTACTTTAATAACTCTCTCGTTATCCAGCATAGCCAATCTTATGGCAATATCTTTTTCAGGAAGCGGCTTAGATTTATTAGCCTCAAAAGCCTCGTCGGTGAACATCAAAATTTCATACGTTGGCTGTTTAACCTCTTCCTTCGTGGCGATAAAAAGATTCCCTCCGCCATAGGCAACGTGGGCAAAGCGTTCAGGAACGGTTAACCTAACTGTGGTTCTGCTGTTTTCGCTGCCCACAATTCTATCGGTGGAAATTAGCTTTTCCCTAGCTAGAGCTCTTTCGCATTGAGCCAGTAGCTCTAGCTCTTCTTCGCCAAAGGGTTGATCCACACTATTCTTAGTGAACATAGCTGCTCTGGAAGTTGGTTCACTCTCAGTAACAAAATTTCCGTATATCGTTTTCCTAATCCCAGGCTCATTTTCTAGAAGAAGTCTCAGTTCCTTTTCGGAGGGATTATTTATCAACCTATGTTCTTCTAGAGCCGTTTTTCTAATTCTATTGGCGGTTTGCTCGAACTGGGCTAGGTCGAATCTGGACATGTAATTTATACCTCTTGAGTAACAAATTTCCGTATATCGTTTTTCCAATTCTATTGGCGTTTAGTCAAATTGTGCCTGATTGAGCTAAACATTGTAGTTCATACTTCACGAAATTCACCTTCCACTGTGCCTTCTTCGCCCGGTTTCTTACCACCAGGGCCTGACTCGCCACCGGGTGGTGGCTGCCCTGGCTGCTGGTAAATGGAGGCTCCAACTTTCTGCATCGCTTGTGATAGCTCTTGCATAGAGGTACGAATGGAATTTACATCCTTTCCTTGAAGTGTTGACTTCAAGGCTGCTATCTTACTTTCTATTTCCTGTTTTACATCGGCCGGTATCTTGTCTCCATAATCGCGAAGGGTTTTCTCAGCGGTGTAAGCTAGGCTGTCAGCAGAATTGCGTATCTCCACCGCTTCTTTGCGTTTGGAATCCTCAGCAGCAAAACTTTCAGCCTCTCGTTTCATCCTCTCTACTTCTTCCTTGCTAAGCCCGCTGGAGGCGGTGATGGTAATTTTTTGTTCCTTGCCTGTGCCTTTATCGCGAGCGCTGACATTGAGGATGCCATTAGCATCTATATCAAAGGTCACCTCGATCTGAGGTAGGCCTCTTGGTGCTGGCAAGATACCGTCGAGTATGAAGCGTCCCAAAGTCCGGTTGCCAGCCGCCATAGGGCGCTCCCCCTGGAGAACATGTATTTCCACGCTTGGCTGATTATCGCTAGCGGTGCTGAAAATCTGGCTCTTGGAGGTGGGAATAGTTGTATTGCGGGGAATAAGAGATGTGGCTACTCCTCCTAGGGTCTCTATACCCAAAGTAAGCGGAGTAACATCAAGTAGGAGAACCTCTCCCACTTCGCCCTTAAGCACTCCAGCCTGAATAGCAGCGCCTAAAGCTACTGCCTCATCAGGATTGATTCCTTTTACAGGCTCCCTGCCAAAGAATTGCCTTAAAGTTTCCTGAACCTTGGGCATCCTTGTCTGACCACCGACTAAGAGCACATCATTGATTTGAGGTGGTGTCAGCTTGGCATCGGTTAAGGCCTGGCGGCAAGGTCCAATGCTCCTCTCTATTAAGTCAGCAGACAATTGTTCTAGCTTGGCACGAGTTAGCATCATGCTAAGATGTTTAGGGCCAGTGGCATCAGCAGTGATGAAAGGAAGGTTTATCTCTGTTTGAGTCACTGTGGATAGCTCCTTCTTCGCCTTTTCGGCAGCATCTTTTAGCCTCTGTAATGCCATCCTGTCTTGCCTTAAGTCAATGCCTTGTTCTTTCTTAAATTCGTCGCACACCCAATCCATAATCTTTTGGTCAATGTCATCACCACCGAGGTGGGTATCACCATTAGTTGATTTAACTTGGAAGGTGCCCTCGCCTATATCGAGGATGGAAATATCGAAGGTGCCACCACCAAGGTCATAGACAGCAATGGTTTCATCCTTTTTCTTGTCCATTCCGTAGGCTAGAGATGATGCTGTAGGCTCATTGATGATGCGCAACACGTTAAGCCCAGCTATAGTGCCAGCGTCTTTGGTTGCGTTTCGTTGGCTGTCATTGAAATAAGCTGGCACGGTGATCACAGCATCGCTAACCTTTTCCCCAAGATAAGCCTCGGCATCGGTCTTTAATTTTTGTAGTATCATGGCAGAGATCTCTTGAGGACTATACTCCTTGCCCCCCATTACCACTCGGCAATCGCCGTTGGGAGCCTCAGTAATCTTATAAGGTAAGCGCTTTATATCATTCTGGACTGTGGAATCCTTGAACTTGCGCCCGATAAGGCGTTTCATGCTAAAGAGAGTATTCTCGGGGTTGACCACTGCTTGGCGCTTAGCTATTTCTCCTACCAATCTCTCTCCAGTCTTACTTATCGCCACTACTGAAGGAACAAGATTCCCCCCCTCAGCACTGGGGATAATTTTGGGCTCGCCTCCCTCCATAACCGCTACTGCGCTCAATGTTGTGCCTAAATCAATGCCTACTGCTCTACCCATATCTATTCCTCCTTTCGGCTTGTCTGCTCCTCTCCCTTGCCTACTATTACCATACTAGGGCGAATTACTTTGTCCTTCAACTTATAACCCTTCTGGATTTCTTCAATGACTATTCCTTCTTCTCCTTCCTGTCGCATTACTGCTTCATGGAGATAGGGATCGAATGGCTCTCCCTTAGCCTTAATTTCAGTTAGCCCCTGAGCTTCTATGGTCGCCTTGAGCTTATTATAGATGAGCTTGATGCCATCAATCCAACTGAATCCGGTAAGCTGAGCTGGCAATGAGTCAAAAGCCCTTTCCAAATCGTCTATTATAGTTAGCGAGTTTAGGATGAGTGTGCTATTGGCAAATTCGACCGTCTCTTTTTTTTCCTGCTCAGCACGTTTCTTATAGTTAATAAAATCTGCTTGGGTCCTTTGCCAGTTAGCTAAATACTTCTCTGCCTTCTCCTTTTCCTCTGTTAAAGCTTGCTTCAGCGCTTCTATATCCTCTACTTGCTCAACTCCTGTTTCGGTTGGCTTATTGTTGGACGATTCCTCCCTTTCTGCCAACGTTAAACCTCCTTTAGATATACTCCGCTACTGATTCAGTTAGCAATGATGAAAGGCAGTTAACCGAAGAGATTGCTCTAGCATAGTCCATTCGCTTTGGGCCAACTACACCAACAATGCCCCTCGCCTTATCAGGAATTCCATATTCAGCGATTATCAAGCTCAAGTCTTGCAGTGCTTCATCTGGATTTTCCTTGCCAATGATTATCCTTAGCTCTCTTTTATCGGGTTCTGGGCGAGGTATGTTTCCCAGCCAATCCCCTTCTTCTAGTAATTCTAATAAGCTAACCATTCTAGGATTCTTGGCGAACTCGGGCTGACTTAGCATTAGATGTAATCCCTCGAGGAAAGGCTTACCATGTTCCAGCTTATCTTCAGTAGCCATCGTATCTACTACACACGCAGTTACTTGCCTTTCCTCAGGAGAGAGTTCTGTTTTCTTCGCCAATATTTCACTACTAGACATCCCAGCATAAACTGAGTTGAGCTTGCCAGTTAACATTGTTAAGTCATCTTGGGTAATCCTTTTATTGAAAGACAGAATTTTTTGCCTGACCCTTGCCTCATATAGAACCAAAATTAGCAAAGCTACAAGATCTTGCAAGGCTATTAAATCTAGGTGCTTAAAGCGGCATTGGGGTGCCTTGGGTAGGGTTATCACGGCTACATTGTGAACGAAATGTGCCAAAAGCACCGCTGCCAGTTTTAGCCATTGCTCGATCTCCTCCTTTGCTTCTCGGAGTAACTCGTAAAGCAGATCTTGCTCTATTGGAGGAAGCTTGTCATCTCGGCTTATCGTCTCTACATAATAGCGGTAAGCTTTGTCTGTGGGTATAGTGCCAGCCGAGGAGTGAGGACGTATCACATATTCCTGTTCCTCTAAGTATGCTACATCATTTCGCACGGTAGCTGGGCTTACTTTCAAGTTATAATTATAGGCAATATCCTTTGAAGCCATGGGCATTGCTCCAGCAATATACTCATTAACTATTATCTTCAGAATCGCCTCTTTTCTTCCTCCCAGCGCCATTTAGCACTCTCCTTCTGTGACTGCTAAGCAATGAAAATGTATCACTTTAAATATGCTCTGTCAACGACGCTAGAATATCTTCTTGTCAAAACTTTTATTGACCGACGATGAGGGGGAGTAGTATTATGGCATAAACATGAAAGTAAAAGCTATGTCCTTCGTCGCACAGCATGATAGGGAAGTAACTCAAATTTTAGAATTGGAAGCAAAGAGGCAGGCAAGCACTGTAGACCTCATTGCCTCGGAAAATCATGCTGACTGCGCCATACTTGAAGCTCAAGGTTGCCTCATGACGGCAAATATGCTGATGGGTATCCTGGGCGTCGTTATTATGTTGGTTGTGCCTATATAGACGCAGTTGAAGATTTAGCTATCGAGAGGGCTAAGAAGCTATTTAAAGCTGAACACGCTAATGTCCAACCCCATAGTGGCAGTCAGGCTAATATGGCTGCTTAGTTAGCTCTATTAGAACATAGGGATGTTGTCATGGGTATAAGTCTCAGCTATAGTGGACATCTTACCCACGGCACTAAAGTTAACTTCTCAGGAAAGTGGTATAGGTTCATTCCTTTCTTGGTGATAAACATGTTGAGAGGCAAGTTCGTGAAGAAGTAAAAGAAATGTGCCAGAGGTTCCCCATACCCGGGATGACATAGAGTACCTTCCCAAGGAGGAGTATGGCATAAATGCTCAGTAAAAAGTGTAGAAAATTCTAAATCCCAAGCACTAAATCCTAAACAAATCCCATTATCTAAATTAAAAACTTATTGAAACTATGTTTCTCCAAAGCCGAAACGTTTTAGTCATTGGAATTTTTGCATTTGATATTGTTTAGAATTTAAAATTTAGGATTTCTCGGTCTCGCCCAGATATTGAGCAATTAGACTATGACTAATAAATCACCGAGAAGTATTTTCTACGGCTGGGTAATAGTAGCTGCTGGCTGCCTAATTTTGTTTTTAGAGTGGGGGTTTCAGTATTCCTACGGCGTCTTTTTCACCGAACTATGCACAGATTTGGACTGGACGAGGACTATGGTTTCTGGAGCCTATTCTTTAGGTTTTCTTTGGCATAGTGTTATCTACTTGCCGGCAGGCAGGCTGAATGACAGATATGGGCCTCGGCTAGCGCTTGCCATATCTATCGTTGTCCTGAGTGCTGGCTATGCTTTGATGTCCATCATAAATGCACCCTGGCAGCTTTATATATTCTATGGCATTGTTGTAGGCACGGGAATGGGTTTTGGTCTTGTGCCTGTGGTTTCCACGGTGTCTCGCTGGTTTGTAGCAAGGAGGGGGATAGCTTTGGGAATCACTTTGGTTGGAACAGGTATAGGGGCATTGGCTTTGGTACCCCTTGCCCAGTTTCTTATCTTCAAATTTGACTGGCGTAATTCTTACTTACTCATCGCTGGCATTCTTCTAGTCATAGGCCTCCCTATCTCTCGATTGATGAGGCTTCACCCATCAGAGAAAGGGCTCCTTCCCTATGGTATGAACGAAATAGCGGAGGGAAGTAAACATAATAATTTACTATCCACGGTTGATTTCACCTTTAAACAGGTGATCAAAACAAAGGCATTTTGGCTCTTATTTATCATGTATGTCTTTCATACCTTTGTATCGCAGATGGTGATGGTTCATTTAAAGGCATATGCCATTGACTTCGGTATCGCAGAAATGACCGCTGCCACTGTTCTTGGTCTTGTCGGGGGAACTAGCATTGCAGGCAGGATAGTGACAGGCAATCTTTCAGACAGAATTGGGAGGAGGGGATGCTTCTTCGTCGCTTATCTTTTGATGGCGGTGATGCTGCTGTGGTTGATAAAAGCGAGGCAACCGTGGCAGTTTTACCTCTTCTCGAGCGTTTATGGCTTTGCCTATGGGGGCAATGTTCCTCTCTTCCCGGCAGTAGTCGCTGACTGGTTTGGCACGAAATCCCATGGCACTATCTATGGCACACTAATGTTAGCTACTGGTATTGGTGGGGCAATCGGCCCATTATTAGCTGGCTATATTTATGACACCAGGGGAAGCTACAATATGGCTATTATCATAGGGGCGATAGTGCTTTTTATAGCTTTGGGTTGCTCATTTGTAATTAAGGCGCCCCAGCGCCTAAAGTAATTCTTCCTCTTAAATTCCTTGCCCTCCAAATACCGTTAATTATTAAGAAATAGAAGCGGCTTCGTGCTATAATTAATTTAGCATTTTTGTATTTGGAGGGAGTTAATAACAATGGATGAACTCAAAGTGTTTACCGGCAATGCCCATCCTGCTTTAGCGAAATCTGTATGTGATTATTTGGGCATACCTCTGGGCAAAGCTGATGTTTCTGAATTCAGCAATGAGAATATCTTTGTTAATATCCTGGAGCTTGTACGCCAGCGAGATGTGTTTATCATTCAACCCATTTGCTCTCCGGTTAACAAAAGCCTGGTGGAGCTTCTCATTATGATCGATGCTTTCAGGAGGGCTTCAGCAGGGCAAATCACCGCTGTCCTCCCTTATTACGGCTATGGTCGCACTGATAAGAAAGACCAGCCGCGAGTGCCAATCACGGCTCGGCTGGTTGCTGATTTAATTACCACGGCGGGAGCCAACAGGGTACTCACGGTAGACCTCCATGCCCCCCAGATTCAAGGCTTCTTCACCATACCGGTCGACGAACTAACTGCCCTGCCTATTATCACCCAATATTTCACAGAAAAAGCTCTGGATAACCTAGTAGTGGTAGCCACTGATATTGGCATTAGCAAGCGTGCCCGCGATATAGCTGCTAAACTAGGAGCCCCCCTGGCTATCATTGAAAAGAGACGAGTGGGAAATACCGGAAATACTGAGACGCTCGATATCATAGGCCGGGTTCGGGGAATGCGCGCCCTGACTGTGGATGATGAGATTGACACTGCTGCCTCTTTAGTTGGCGCGGTAAATACTCTTTTGGAGCATGGCGCCAGCGAGGTTTATGCCTGTTGTACTCACCCTGTCTTCTCAGGCTCTGCCATTCAGAGAATAGCCTCCAGCCCAGTAAAGGAGGTAGTAGTTACCGACACTATACCGATTGCTGAAAGTAAAAAATTGGACAAAATTACACTCTTACCTATAGCTCCACTTCTTGGCGAAGCTATCCACCGCATTCACACTGGCTTGTCTATCGGTGCTATGTTTGAGTAACAGGAATAACGATGTTTAAGTGGCTTGGCAAATTGTTCAAACGGTTTATAAAATGGCTGGGTAGTCTATTTATCGAGTCTAATGCGAGGGAACTAAAGCGCCTTCAGCCTGTTGTTGCCCGCATAAACTCATTGGAGCCAGAGTTTGAGAAGCTCACTGCTGCTGAGCTTCGAGCTAAAACTGATGAATTCAAGGCTCGGCTAAAGGGTGGCGAAAACTTAGATGAGCTTTTGCCCGAAGCCTATGCTGCTGTTAGAGAAGCAGCTAAGCGAACTATTGGGCAGAGGCATTTCGATGTCCAGTTGATGGGTGGCGTTGTCCTTCACCAGGGCAAAATAGCTGAGATGAAGACAGGCGAGGGAAAAACTCTGGTAGCTACTTTGCCCCTTTATCTCAATGCTCTTACTGGGCAAGGTGGCCATTTAGTTACTGTCAACGATTATTTGGCTAAGCGTGATTGTCACTGGATGGGTCCTATTTATCATGCCTTAGGGGTAAGCGTTGCTAGTATCCACGCTCAGCAAACCCCAGACCATCCTGCCCCTTCCTACATTTATGACCCAGATTATGAATCAGAAGATAAAAGGTGGAATTTCCTCTGCCCCATCACTAGACGCCAGGCTTATGAGGCAGATGTAACTTACGGCACTAACAATGAGTTTGGTTTTGACTATCTCAGAGATAATATGGTTTTGGATTTGTCTCAATGTGTCCAGCGCCCGTTGAGCTATGCCATCGTTGACGAGGTTGACAATATCCTCATTGATGAAGCCCGCACTCCGTTGATTATTAGTGGCCCCGCTGAGGAAGCTACTCAAAGATATTATACCTTTGCCTATCTGGTTTCTCGCCTCAGCAAAGGTGAAGATTACAGTATTGATGAAAGAACGCGTACGGTCCACCTTACGGACGACATTGGTATTACCAAGATGGAGAAGATGCTGAAAAGGGAGGGCTTACTTAAAGCGCCCAGCCTTTATGACCCCTCTAATTATTTCCTTACCCAGTATTTGGAGAGTGCCCTTAAGGCTCATGCCCTGTTTAAGAGAGACCGAGATTATGTGGTTAAGGACGGGCAGGTTATCATCGTGGATGAATTCACTGGCAGGTTGATGTTTGGCCGAAGGTATTCCCAGGGGCTGCATCAGGCTATCGAAGCTAAAGAGAAAGTAAAGATACAGAGGGAAAGTGTTACCCTGGCTACTATTACTTTCCAGAATTATTTTCGTATGTATCGGAAGTTAGCTGGCATGACTGGCACCGCTGCCACTGAAGCTGAGGAATTTTACAAGATTTATAAATTAGAGGTAGTGGTTATACCGACAAACAAGCCATTGGTTCGCACTGAGCATCCCGACCAGGTTTACAAGGATGAGAAAGCCAAATTTGGAGCTGTGGTCAAGGAAATTGAGCAATTACATAATCAGGCTAGGCCGATTCTCATAGGCACAACTTCTATTGAGAAATCGGAGTATTTAAGCGACCTGTTAAGAAGGAAGGGCATACCTCATCAGGTGCTGAATGCCAAGAATCATGAAAAGGAAGCGGGCATCATTGCCCAGGCTGGGAGTATGGAAGCTGTGACTGTAGCCACCAATATGGCCGGGCGTGGTGTGGATATCATCCTCGGCGGCAATCCTGAGGGGCGTAATCCACCGGAATGGCTTGAGGAGCATAACAAAGTGGTTGGCCTTGGTGGGCTTCATATTATTGGCACAGAACATCATGAAGCCAGGCGCATTGATAATCAGCTCCGTGGTCGAGCGGGAAGACAAGGAGACCCGGGCAGCTCTCGATTTTATGCTTCCTTAGAGGACGAGGTTGTTCGCCGTTTTGGCGGCGACCGTGTTAAAGGGTTTATGCAATGGGCTGGCATGGATGAGAACACTCCTATTGAGCATCCCTTGGTCACCAAAGCCATAACAAATGCGCAGGTGCAGACAGAAGGCTACCACTTTGATATCCGGAAACATCTGGTGGAATATGATGATGTGGTCAACAAGCACCGTGAGGTGATTTACGCTGAGAGAAAAAAGATACTGAGCGGAGCCGACTTAAAGGCAAACATAATCTCTATGATTCAGGATGAAATTCAAGGCTTAGTAGCTACTCATTTTGACCATAATCTGGGCGAGCTAGACTTATCGAGTTTGCTCGAAGACGTTTCCACCGTCTTCCCCCTGCCACCACAGCCTATTAACTCCGAGGAAGCAAAGCAATTTCGGTCTGATGGCAAGCAAATTGCAGAAAAACTAAGTGATTATGCTATCGAGCTTTATAATCGGCGGGAGCAGGAGATAGGCCCTGACAATATGCGCCTGCTAGAGCGCGTGGTGATGCTGCGAGTCATTGATAGATTATGGATGGAGCATCTCACTGCTATGGAGCATATGCGTCAAGGGATAGGTTTACGTGCTGCTGGACAGCAGCAACCGCTGGTAGTCTATAAAAAGGAGGGGCATGCTCTCTTCGAGAGCCTTTTGGCTGGCATTCAACATGATGTTGCCCACAGCATTTTCCATGTTGGCATCAGCAAAGAGCCTCCGCGTAGGAAGCAAGCTGTGGTGGCAGGCAAGAAAGTTGGCCGCAACGACCTCTGTCCCTGTGGCTCAGGCAAGAAATATAAATACTGCTGCGGGAGGTAGGATTTATCGTTTACTATCATTTTGGGGAGCTAAGGTACCTGTGAGAGGAGTTAAGGAGGAGAGAACGTCTATTGAATTACTGGTTAGTGGTGGGTTCGCCTGAGAATTGGAAAACTGCCCTCGAAAAAGGAAATATTTGGGGACTCAAAGAGACTCAACGTCGTTGGTGGGAGAGCCTTAATGAAGACGATGCATTACTCTTCTACGCTACTCGACCTGTCGGTGGAGTTATTGGGTGTGGCATTGTGCGCACCAAGTTCAAGCAAAACCGCCCTCTGTGGCCGCAAGAGCTACGTGAACGCAGAGTCATTTGGCCTCTACGCTTTGAATTTGATATAGAATCATGCTTACCACTGGATAAATGGATAGCTGGCAAGTTGGTTTCAAAGGAGTTGTGGCCTCGAGGAGGTTTTCAGCAAGTTAGTCAACGGACGGGCGAGAAACTATTTTCTTCCTTAAGCCCAGCGAGATACCCTACACAAGTCGTTGAGCCTCCGTACATTGGAGAAATACCGACTGAGCTTGTAAGCGCCTTAGGAAAAACAAAGGAGCCCCTTCCCTCCCACGATGAGCTTAAAGGAATTCTTGTGGAAGTAGGAAAGCTCCAGAAATTCATTGCTGAATCGGAGTATTTATGCGATATAGGGAGGCTCGATGTTGTCTGGAGGAGAGTTGAGCTCTCTGTACCAACCTATGTTTTTGAAGTTCAAGTTGGCGGAGATATCTATCATGCTCTTGCTAAACTAAAACACGCTTTTGACTTATGGAACAGCCACATTTATTTAGTGGTGCCCCAAGCAGATTTTAATAAAGCGGAGAATTTGCTCTCAGGGACTTTTCACGAGATCAGCCCCCAAATAAAGCTTATTGAATTAGATAAGGTGGAAGAGCTTTATAAACGCAAAAGAGCTTACCTAGACTTCGAAAAAGAACTCGGCATATAGGTTTTGTGAGGTAAACAAGCATATTGAAGGGGGTAAAAGATGCTTGACAGAGCAGTAGTCAAAGAATTCCTTGAGTGCCAGTTTGAAGATGTGGAATTGCAAATCCCCAAAGATATTTCAAAGGAACAACTTGTAGAGGCTTTTTGCCAATACGCTGAGGATGATTATTACGAGTGGTTCAAAGATAACTTCAAGTCTTTCTTTAATCATGGCAATCCTGACTGGGAGTGGATAAGGGGGAGGATTAAGGGGAAATGAAAAACACCGCTATTGCCAAAGTATTCAGTGATATTGCTGACCTTTTAGAGCTTAAGACTGAGAACGCCTTTAAGA
>CAYTBB010000031.1:0-14877 GCA_964435965.1 uncultured Dehalococcoidales bacterium | reverse complement strand
CTTTAATAGCTGCTCTTAGTGATAAGTACTCCTTCCCCCAGTCCTCCTCAGTGGCCGGGACTAATTTTAAAGAAGAAACGGGCTTAAGGATGGCCAGAGCTTGCTCATCGCAATGCATTTCAACTCCAGCCTTAGACCACTCCTGGGCAATGGCAGGTAGATAAGCTTGGGCAACTTGACTATGGACTAGAAGACAGTCCAGGGCGTTACATACAGTAGGACGCTGAACTTTGGCATTATAGGCAATGGCTACAGCTTTACTCAGGTCGGCACTTTTATCCACGTAGGTATGGCAAACACCCACTCCACCGGTGATCACCGGCATAGCAGCATTTTCCGAGATAAGCTTTATCAACCCAGGCCCACCACGGGGAATTATCAAGTCAATCACCCCTTTCATCTGGAGCATATGGTTGACCAAAGCCCGCTCTGTAGATTCAATAAATTGAATTGCTCCCTCAGGCACACCAGCATTCAGGTAAGCTTGCTGAGCTACTTTAGCTAACGCACTATTGGAGTTTATCGCTTCCCTACCACCACGAAGAATAACGGCATTGCCCGATTTAAGACACAGACTTGATATGTCTATAGTTACATTGGGACGGCTTTCATATATAGCTCCGATAACCCCTAAGGGGACTCGCTTCTTACCTATCTGCAAACCATTGGGCAAAGTGCGCATTTCGAATACCTCGCCAACTGGGTCAGGTAAGGCAGCTATCGTTTTTACATCCTGGGACATGGCTTCAAGGCGGCTCGGCGATAACATAAGCCTATCAAGCATAGCCTCACTCATCCCTGAAGCTTTAGCCTCCTTGTAATCAATTTTGTTGGCAGCTAAAATTTCACTTTGCTCATCAATAAGAGCTTCAGCAACATTGAGCAAAGTCTTGTTCTTGATTTCCGTGGAAAGGAAAGCAAGCTTCCTAGAAGCCGCCTTTGCTGCCCTTCCCTTTTCTTCCAGC
The DNA here is from genome assembly GCA_964435965.1 of uncultured Dehalococcoidales bacterium. Classification (GTDB taxonomy): domain Bacteria; phylum Chloroflexota; class Dehalococcoidia; order GIF9; family AB-539-J10; genus 20-14-all-45-10. The sequence continues at coordinate 13,912 of CAYTBB010000031.1, read as the reverse complement.
TCTTTTATAGCTAATTCCATAATTTGTTCTCCTTCACACTATCACCATATTGTTTCTGTGAATCACCTCGTCGCCATAATCATATCCCAGAAGGCTGAGGATTTTATCAGAATGCGCTCCTTTGATAATAACCATATCAGCAGAGCTATAATTGGAGATGCCGCAACCAATATATTCGCCTCCCTCATCCAGGATATCCACAATATCACCACGCTGGAAATCACCGTCCACCTTTATAACACCAGCAGGGAGCAAGCTCTTGTTTTGCTTCCTAAGAGCTAAAGTAGCACCTTTGTCCACTAGCATTTTGCCTTTAGAAGCCAGTCCGCTGAGCATCCACCTCTTCCTACTTTCCACCTTACCCCCTTGCGCCGGGAAGAGTGTACCAATATCTTCACCATTGCTAATCCGCGCCAAAACATCAGGATCTCGCCCATCGGCAATGATTACGCTCACACCTGAAGAGGTAGCTAGTTTAGCTGCTTCAATTTTAGTTACCATGCCCCCTCTTGCTTGAGGGCTAGTGGTACTACTAGCTAGGCGCTCGATTTCGGTATCAATCTTATCCACCCGGTGGATGAGTTGAGCTTTAGGTTGCAGCCTTGGGTCGGCAGTATACAAGCCACCTATGTCGGTGAGCAGCACCAAAAGGTCAGCATCAACCAAGTTGGCTACCATGGCGGAAAGGTTATCATTATCTCCAAACTTAAGCTCTTCGATCTCATCAAGGGCAACAATATCATTCTCATTGACGATGCAGATTACGCCAAGCTCAGTGAGAGCCAGTAAGGTATTGCGGGCATTAAGATAGCCACTACGGTCAGACATAGCTGCTTTAGTAAGTAGTGCTTGAGCTATGATTATGCCATGCTGGCTAAAGAGCTGCTCATAAGTGTACATAAGATGACTTTGCCCCACTGAAGCCAGAACTTGTTTAAAGGGCGTGTTCTTACGTTCTGGAATTCCCTTGAGCTTCTCCCTTCCAGCAGCAATAGCTCCCGAGGAGACTATTATTATCTCCTTACCTTGGCGGTGAAGTTGGGCTACCTGCTGTACCAAGTTAGTCATAAGCGGTAAATCAAGACGGTCTGTGCCTGAGGTGAGGAGACTGGTGCCAAATTTAACTACTATGCGGTGATAAGACATTATCTCGAATTATATCAATAGCAAAGAGAGTCAACAACCTTGTCATTGCGAGCAAAGCGAAGCAATCTTGTTCCTCCCCTAGATTGCTTCGTCGCAAAGCTCCTCGCAATTACATTATGCTAAAATTATTTGGTGATGAATCTCTCTTGCTTGCTTTCTTTACTTAAAGAGGTGCCCGTCTATAGGCAATTAGTTGAAGGGCTACTTACTACTAACCACGAGCATAAGGTAATAGTGCTTGATGCCGCCGAGCCTTATCTCGTAGCTGCCCTCTATGAAGAGCTTAAACGGCCTCTGATGGTAATAACTGCTCAGCCCGAAGGCGCTAAAAGGCTCCAGGAGCAACTTCAAGCCTGGTGTCCGCCTTCAACTGATTTGCGTGCGTTCCCCGAACTCGATTTCTCGCCTTATGAGTATTTTGTCTCCTATCCCAGCAATACGATGGTGGAAAGATTGCAAGTGTTAGCCACTTTAGCCTTTTCTGAGCCTCTTGTTTCCCCTGTCATTGCGAGTGAAACGAAGCAATCTCATTACGCTCAGGACAGGCTCCAAGGGGAATCTAGAGACCCTTCCCCTCATGGAGTTTACCCTGACCAAGATTCTTCGGTCGCGGAGTTTACACTGAGCGAAACCGAAGTGCTCCCTCAGAATGACAAAAAAGTGAAGGGTTCAGGACTTAGGGCAACAGTTGCACGCCCTCCTTTAATAGTAGCTTCCGCCCTGGCAGTGATAAGCAAAACTATCCCCCAGGAGGATTTCGCCACTTCCTGCTATGTGTTACGGCAAGGCATGACTGCCGAGCCACTGGAGCTGCTGCACAGGTGGCAAAACATGGGCTATGAAATGGAGGACATGGTTGAAGTCCCCGGACAGCTAAGCCGACGGGGTGGCATCGTTGATATTTTTCCTGTTTGCAGCCAATCACCAGCTCGAATAGAGTTTTGGGGTAACCAGGTAGAGAGCATGAGGCTATTCAACCCAGAGAACCAATGCTCAACCAAACCAATATCCTCGCTAACCATTACACCAGCCAAAGAAGTCCTTATATCCCGAGCAAAGCAAATAACCAACGCCTTAAGTTTAGATAGCTGCACTACTGAGATAAGGCAGCGATTCGAAGAAGATATAGCAAGACTACAGCAAGGGCAATGGTTCTCAAGCGCTGAGTTCTATTTCCCTTTGTTCAATACTCAAAGCATCCTTGATTACCTAGATGATACTGCCCTTATCATCCTCGATGCTCCTGAGGAAATCCAGGCTGTCATTGAAAGACTAAACAAGGAGACTCAAGACCTAAGAAAAGCAAAATGGCAAAATGGTGAGCTGCCCCAAGACTTTCCTTCTCCCTATCTTACTTGGGAGGAATTACAATTGAAGGTGAAAGCAAAACAACACTTAATCCTAGAACCCTGGGATGCTACTTTGGCCCCGGCTACAGGGAATCATATACAAGCTTTGCCTTTTACCTCGCCTCCAAGTTATGGAGGCAATTTGCAAAGGTTCCTTATGGCAGCTAAGCAGATGATTCGGGAAAAGGGACGCCTGATCATAGTTAGCCATCAGGCAAATCGTTTAGCTGAGCTTCTTAGGGGGGGAGACGTCCACACTTCTCCCACTTCAAAAATAGAGCAGGTGCCAGCTCGCAGTTCAATCACCTTGCTTCAAGGTTCACTAGCTAGAGGCTGGGTGATGGACGAAGAGCTAAAACTGATTACCGATGCTGAGCTCTTTGGCTTTGTAAAACAAAGACGCCTAAGTAGAAAGACTCCCATACGAAGTAGCTTGCTTCTTCCACAGCTAAGTCCCGGTGACTACGTAGTCCATGTTGACCACGGCATTGGCAAATTTAGCGGCTTAACCAAAATGTCCACTGAGGGAACCGAACGAGAATATCTTGTTTTACAATATGCTGCCGGTGATAAGCTCTATGTGCCTAGCGATCAGATAGGGCGTGTCAGCTGTTATATCGGCGCCACTGACCAACCACCAACTTTGAGCAGGCTAGGAACTCAGGAATGGCAAAGAACAAAAAGAAGGGTGGAACAATCAGTGGCTGATATTGCTCAAGGGCTGCTTGACCTTTATGCCGCTAGAGAAGTAACACCCGGCTTTGCCTTCTCACCTGACACATTATGGCAACAAGAACTGGAAGCCTCATTCCCTTATCTGGAAACGCCAGACCAAATTGAAGCGGTATTGGCTACCAAAGAGGATATGGAAAAAACTAAGCCAATGGATCGGCTTATTTGCGGAGATGTGGGATATGGTAAAACTGAAGTAGCTCTACGTGCTGCCTTTAAGACGGTGATGGATAATAAACAGGTAGCTATACTGGTCCCTACCACCGTGCTAGCTCAGCAACATTTCACTACCTTTAACCAAAGATTGCAAGCTTTCCCTTTAAGAATAGAAATGTTAAGCCGCTTTTGCTCCCCGGAAAAGGAAATGGAAATACTTGTAGGCTTGGCTAATGGCACTGTTGATATATGCATTGGCACTCACCGCTTGTTGCAGAAGGATGTCGCCTTTAAAGACATAGGACTGGTGATAATTGACGAAGAGCAGCGATTCGGCGTGGTGCAAAAAGAAAAGCTCAAGCAAATGAGAAAAGAGGTTGACGTTCTTACCCTGAGTGCTACCCCAATTCCACGCACCCTTCACATGTCTTTGACTGGTATCAGGGATATGAGCCTTATGGAAACACCTCCTGAAGAACGTCTATCTATTAAGACCTACGTTGGCACCTATGATGATACTTTAGTACGGCAGGCAATACTGCGCGAGCTAGAGAGAAATGGTCAGGTTTTCTTTGTTCATAATCGAGTTCAGAGCATTGCCTTGGTTGCCAGCAAATTAGAAAACCTAGTGCCTGAAGCGAAAATAACCATAGCTCATGGACAAATGCCCGAGGAGAAATTGGAAAGGGTAATGGCAGATTTCATCGCTGGTAACTACGATATCTTGGTCACCACTACCATCATTCAGTTGGGTTTGGATATGCCCAATGTTAACACGTTAATTGTCAACCAGGCTGATAAATTCGGCTTAACCCAACTTTATCAGCTAAGAGGTAGGGTAGGCCGTGGCACCAACCAAGCTCATGCTTATTTCCTCTTTGACAAAGGTAAGCAACTGACTCCCCAAGCTTATAAGCGGCTTAGGACCATCTTCGAGGCTACAGAGCTTGGTGCTGGATTCGGCATAGCGATGAAAGACCTAGAGATTCGGGGGGCAGGAAACCTTCTAGGCGTTAAGCAAAGTGGTCATATAGCTGCTATAGGTTTTGACCTCTATTGCAGAATGCTAGCCGAGGCGGTTGACGAATCAAAAGCAAAACAAGCTGGAGAAGTTAAGCCAAAGGAAGCCAAGTTGCCTTTCCCTAGCATAGCCCTGCCACTATCTGCCTATATACCTGAAGAGTACGTTCCAAATCTAAACACTCGCTTAAGCCTCTACCACAGGCTGGCAAAGCTAGAACGTATCACAGAAATAGAAGATATGACAAGAGAACTCGGAGATAGGTTCGGTACTTTGCCACAGCCAGTTAAGAATTTGCTTTATATAATAGAAATAAGAATACTGGCAGCTAAGGTAGGAGTGGAGTCTATCTATACTCGAGGAAAACAAGTGGTGTTAAACCTGGCTGACGGGAAAACGTTGACTAATCTACCTTCCTGGCAAGAATACAAAGATGCCATTAAGGTCAGCACCAGACAGATGAGATTAGATACCAAGCGTCTTGGGGATAAATGGCCGGAAGTGCTAGGAGCGGTTACTCAAGAGATAGGAGCACACGTATTGGCCTGAGTGCACTACTGATGAGACATTTAGTGCTCAGCTATTTCTTGAAAACCAAAGAGAGATGAATTTATTATGGCTAAAGCCGTAATAAAAGCTGCAACAATAGAATCTATTCACTCACATTGACCACGAACCCTTACCTGCTCATCACGCCAGAGCAGATTGCTGATCATGCAGAGGTATTAACTAGAGTAAAAAGTAAATGTCGTGAATACAACCACCGGCAGTGGTCTAGGAATGACTGCCGAATGGAAGATAGCCTGACGCTGGCAGAGGAGTAATGGCAAAGAGCAGCACTGAGCAAGTGGAGAAAAAATTGTTCGCATTGCCAAAGAATTAAGCATTGGAAATAGCTACTCCTGAGGAGGCAAGGCAGCTTCTATGCCTCAAAGGGCTGGATAAATAAGGTAAATTACTAAGTTCTGCACCATAACAGAGGCGCTATGGGAAATTTTGCTAGCGCAACTTCAATGTGATATTGCCTTATCACTTGTCTAGGCGGGCACAATTCCACACTCATTATCACACTAGCAACAGCTAAGTTAAAACAGCTTAAGGAGATCAGTCCTTCTATAGAACCAAGCCGAAGGGTTGATTATAATAACTCTATGAAGTATCCTACTAGGAGCTTGGTCACAGATACATCCCCTTCCCCAGTTTATCTTTAAACCAGGAAAGAGTTATGACCAGCCCTCTTTAAATTAATATGAGAAAGGTTTTTTATGGTTGGTGGGTAGTATTTGCTTGCTTCCTTATCGCCTTCTATCGCAACGGCGCTGTAACCTATGGCTTTACCGCTTTCTTTGAGCCGATAGCGCAGGAGACTGGCTGGAGCTATACCCAAATATCAATCGCCGCCTCCCTCCGTGGCTTAGAGATCGGAATTTTTGCTCCCATCACGGGGTTTCTTGTCGACCGCTTTGGTCCGAGAAGGTTAATATTCGGCGGAACGCTTACAGCGGGTTTCGCGCTTATCCTCCTTAGTCGGACCAACTCTCTCACCATGTTCTATGTCGCTTTCGTTCTTCTCGCTCTGGGGGTGAGTGGTTCCGCTGGCACGGTGCTGATGACGGCGGTGGCCAACTGGTTCAGGAGGAATATAGGAAAGGCACTCGGTATCATGGTCTGTGGATTCGGCGCCAGCGGAATAATTGTTCCAGTTATAGTTCGACTCATCGACCTTTATCAGTGGCGAAGCACCTTAATCATCCTCGGATTAGGAATGTGGCTACTTGGAATCCCTTTATCATTTCTTGTCCGTCACAGGCCGGAGCAATATGGCTATCTTCCTGACGGAGACACATCAACTGAGCAAGCCTTAACCCCTAAAAGTCAAGGTAGGGAACTTGGTTTTAAGGAGGCGCTTAAGAGCAGAGATTTCTGGCATTTATCTATTGCGGAGGCAGTACGGGTGATGATTGCCATGGCGGTTATCACCCATGTCATGCCTTATCTTAGCACGGTAGGCATGTCCAGGGCGGATGCGGCCCTTGCGGCAACTTCTATTCCCCTGCTCAGCATTATCGGAAGGCTTGTTTTTGGCTGGCTTGGCGATATCTTTGATAAAAGATATGTCATGGCTTGGGCATATTGCCTTATGGTATTGGGAACCCTAGCTTTCTCCTACATTCAGGTGTCAGGGCTTATTTTTCCCTTCCTTATCCTGTTCCCTTTGTCATGGGGAGCCCAGCCTTTGAGGGGAAGCATAGTGAGGGAGTATTTTGGGATAGCTTCTTTCGGCAGGATTCTCGGGATAATGGCGGGGGTAGTGGCGATTGGCACGTTTATAGGCCCTTTCCTTGCCGGGTGGACATACGACACCTTAGGAAGTTATCACCCAATATGGCTTATCTTTGCCGGGATGGCCATCATTCCCGTAATACTAATGTTGACGCTGAAACCACGCAACCTTGAGCCAAACGAGGTTATGTGACGCTAGTAATAATATGAACAAGCACAAAAGGCTTGATTTTGGCGGAAATAGAAATGTAGAATTGGATTGTCTTGTTAGCCACAAGTAAGCAATTAAAACGAAGGGGGTAAAAATGCCAGCAAAAATTCTATCGGGAATAGAAATCTCAGCCGAGGTGAGAAGAGAGTTAAAGGAGAAGGTGGAAAAACTTAAGGCAAAAGGGCTTACCCCAGGGTTAGCCATGGTACGAGTAGGGGAGGACCCGGCGTCGGTGTCCTACATGAAGCAAAAGGGGAAAACTAGCGAGGAGGTGGGCATTTATTCGGAGACAATTGTGTTCCCCGGGGATAACTCGGAGGAGGTGCTCCTGGCCAAAATAGCTGAACTCAACAAAGACCCCAAATTTCACGGGATTTTAGTCCAGCTCCCCCTGCCCAGGCATATCAACCAGGCCCAGGTGATAAACGCCATTGATCCAATAAAGGATGCCGATTGTTTCCATCCGGTCAATGTGGGTAAACTCCTCATTGGAAAACCCTACCTTTTGCCCTGTACCCCCCACGGGGTACAGCAGATCCTCATCCGCAGTGGTTATAGTCCGGAGGGTAAGCACGTAGTCATCTGTGGGAGAAGCAACCTTAACGGTAAGCCCCTCTTTTCCATCCTAATTCAGAAGAAGACAGGAGCTAATGCCACCGTCACCGTGTGCCATACCGGGACGAAGAACCTGCATGAGATAACCCGGAGTGCTGATATCCTAGTAGCTGCCATGGGGTCTCCTAAATTCATCAAGGCGGATATGGTGAAAGAGGGGACGGTGGTGGTAGACGTAGGGGTCAACCGTATTCAAGACCCGACCACAAAATCTGGCTTTAGGCTGGTGGGGGATACCGATTTCGAGGCTTTAAAAGAAAAGGTTGAGGCTATTACCCCTGTTCCCGGTGGAGTTGGTCCAATGACAGTCACCATGCTCATGTGGAACACGATAAGGGCTGCTGAAGTCCAGACTGGGATGACAGCGGAATGAAAAGAAGGATAGTCAGCGATGTGGACTTTGAAGCGGTAAAGGAAAACCGAGGCTATAACACCGCTCCCGGGAGGGGTGGGGCCAATGCTGGTCACTATGCTCTTGGTCAACACTGTGATAGCAGCGCAGAGGCAAGCAGCTGAAAAGCTCAAAGATTCTAGCCAAACCCTTGTCCTCTTCCCTTCTTCGCTCTAAAAGCTTATGCCTAAGCCAATAAAGAATTTTACCCATAGACTGCCATTAACTAGCTCCCCAGTTTTTGTCTTGCTGAATAGAAAAGATATGAAGAGCATTTTGCGGATGACAGTAGGGTTATATGGAGTTTGATTTACCTCGCCTTTTTCCTATAGCACTTGAGGAGCTTATCACGCTGAGCGTTGCCAATCTACGCCCCTTCAGCACTAGCCAGTTTATTTACAGAGGTTTTTGGCAAATTGCCACACATCCCCAGATAAAAGCTTGTAGAACAGCTGATTTGAGGACTAAAATTACAAAAGGCGCTTCCTGCTAGATTGGAATGGAAAATTGACCCAAAGAAATATTGAAAAGAGGAAGAAGATATGAACGCTGAAATTCTCGAGAATCTTAAAAGAACTATTATAGAATACGATAGCGAAGGAGCGGCGAGTTGGGCCAGAAAAGCAGTCCAAGAAAAGATAGACCCCGTTAAGGCCCTAGATACAATGACAGCGGCTATAAAGCAAGTTGGCGATGGTTTTGCTAGAGGGGAACTTTGGCTTCCCGATTTGGTTGGTGCTGCAGATGCCATGACATCCGCTACACCCATAATAGAAGAGGAAATAAAGAGGAGAGGTACCAAGAGAGAAAGCTTAGGCACTGTGGTTATAGGAACGGTTTATGGCGATATCCATACCATAGGGAAAACTATGGTAGCCGCGCTACTCACAGCCGATGGCTTTGTTGTGAATGACCTGGGTATCAATGTCACTGCTGCGAATTTCGTAGAGGGAGTTAAGAGGTATAGACCAGATATCCTCGCTATGTCTGCCCTTATGACTATGACTGCTCCAGAGCAGAAAAAGGTTATCGCGACCCTCAAAAAAGAGGGCCTGAGAGATAAAGTGAAAATAATGGTAGGCGGAGGGGCCATAACCCAGGAATTTGCTGATAGCATTGGAGCAGATGGATATGATCCTACAGCACCCGGGGCAGTCAAATTAGCCAGGAGGTTAATTGGCAAATAAAGGGAGGGGAAAAACATGGCTTTGAAAGGGTTTACACGCAATTTCAAGCCTCTAGAGATATTAACTGAGGAAGAAGTTGAGGCTATTCATAGGGGAACTTTAGAGGTTCTCTGGGTAACAGGGGTTATGGTGGAGCACGAGAGGGCTTTGAAGCTCTTCGAGAAAAATGGTTGCATGGTAAATTACGATGAAATGAGGGTGAGGATCCCACCAGCTCTAGTCGAGGAGTGCATACGTAAGGCTCCTAGCAGCTTTTATGCCAAGGCAAGGGATTGCAAGAACAGCTTGATGGTAGGAAATAATACCCTTTATTTCGGCGCGGCGCCTGGCACACAGACTGTAGATCTGGATACATGGAAGCCTCGAGTAGCAACAAGGAAAGAGAACTATGATAGTATAACTGTCCTGGATGCATTGCCTACCGTTCATTTCTTCTCTCCTTACACGCCATATTTTGGATTTGAGGGTGTTCCCCCATGCATGGCGATGCTAGAGAGCCTTGCTTCTAGGATAAGGAATTCGACCAAGTTCCAATGTGTAGGTTTTTCCAATGACTCGGAAATATTTGCTATAAAAATGGCCCAAGCGGTGGGAATAGAGATTCTGGGCACCTGTGCCATGGCACCACCTTTAACCATTTACAGAGACGCTGTCGAATCTACGTTCAGGTTCGCTGAAGCTGGACTGCCTATCCGCGTAATTAGCGGTCAGGCGATGGGTGGGACTGCACCAGCCACTATCGCTGGAGGAATAGTAATTAATAATGCTGAAGTCATAGCTGGGCTGGTGTTGGCACAGTTGATAAAGTCCGGGACAAGAGTACTTGTTAAGGATTTTTCCTCCCCTATGAATATGAGCACAGGAGCCCCCGCTTTTGGCAGTATAGAAGCTTGCTTACATAACGCAGCATCCAATCAAATCTTCCGAAAATATGGAGTCCCTATAGATAATGCCACTTGCTATCCCAACTCAAAGATGCCGGATTATCAATGTGGCTACGAGAAAACCTCCCGGGTTTTGATTGCGGGTTTATCTGGAGCAAACACGCTACTGCTACATGGCAGTGTGCATGGCGAGCTTACATATCATACCATCCAGGCCATATTGGACGACGATTTAGCTGGTATGATAGGGCGTTTCATGGAAGGTATTGCTGTAAATGATGAGACGTTAGCAATAGACTTAATAGAGGAGGTTGGGCCGATTCCAGGCCACTTCCTGAACAAGGAACATACCAGAAAATGGTGGAGGCTAGAGCAATTTGTGCCAACCACAGCCGATAGATTAACTTACCCTGAATGGATGGATACAGGGAAGAAGAGTTGCCTCGATTACGCCAGGGAGAGAATGGAAGAAATACTGGCAACACACAAGCCAACACCGTTAACTCCAAGTCAGGAAGGAGATGTGGAGAGGATATTGGAAGAGGCAAGGAAGTACTACGAGGAGAGGGGCCTAATATCAGAAGAGGAGCTGGCAACATATAGGGAAAGCATGAAATCACCTAATTACCCATATGAATAGTGCTTTGCATGTCTAGTAATTCGATTCATTCTGGGGTCAAACTTGAGAACTATGTGGCTATGGTTAAGGCTATCAGAGGACATGGTAAATATCCCCCTCTCTTTTACACAGGAGACGAACACGACTCTGAGAGGGCTTACACGCGATTTTAAGCTCCCCAAGAGATATTAACTAGGAACTTGTAGAAGGTAAACTTGAAATCTTATCACGTGGAGTTTGAGCCTGTAGGCCGACGAGGAAAGTGCCCCGCTGGGCAATCGCTTTTGGATTGCGCACAGCAGCTAGGTGTAGGGTTAGTTAGTATATGCGGGGGGCATGGGCTGTGCGGCTGCTGTAAAGTACGAGTCCTAAACGGAACTGTCTCAGAGCCAACTTCCGTCGAGCGGCAGGAACTCTCGCCCCAAGAGCTGCAGGAAGGCTACCGTATAGCCTGCCAGACCTATCCAATTAGCGATTGCAAATTGTGGGTGCCAGCTGAGTCAACGAGCACCCCGCAACGGACTCAAGTGGAAGGGCTGCAAATCAGTATTAGCCCTGACCCGCCTGTTTGTGCCTATCACTTAGAATTACCAACCCCCTCTTTATCAGACCTACGAGGCGATGCCGAGCGCTTGCTAGAGGCGCTGGAGCAGCAACACCAAGTGCACTGCCTCACCATTGATGTTGATGTGCTTCGGAATCTTTCGCCTCGACTGCGATCATGGGACTGGCAGTCTCAAGTCTCGGTGCGCCAGGAAGAAGTAATAGCTCTCGGTCCCTGGCCCCGTTGCCAATTGGGGCTCGCCATTGACTTGGGCACCACCAAGATAGCTGGTTATCTAGTCGATTTCAGTAATGGTCGGACTTTAGCTGCCAAAGGGATTATGAATCCTCAAATCAGCTACGGGGAGGACATTATCACCCGCATCTCCCACATCATAGGCTCCTCAGCAAGAGGCACACAAATGCGTAAGTTGGTTGTAGAGGCTCTAAACAAACTGATCAGGGATATATGTATTAAGGTCAATGCCAAACGAGAGGAAATCGTTGAAGCGGTGATAGTGGGCAACACTGCTATGCATCACTTATTGCTGGGCTTACCAGTAGAGCAACTAGCCTATGCCCCCTTTGTGCCAGCAGTCTGCGAGGCTCTGGACATCAAAGCCCGTGATGTAGGCTTACATATTGCCGCCGGAGCTTACGTACACTTGCTACCCAACATCGCTGGCTTCGTAGGCGCAGATCATGTAGCGATGCTACTAGCCACAGAAGTTGGGCAAGCTGACGGTCTCTCAGTGGCATTGGACATCGGCACCAACACTGAGGTTTGTCTGGTAAGCGATGGTAAGATGACTAGCGTCTCTTGTGCCTCTGGTCCCGCCTTCGAAGGGGGTCATATTAAGGATGGCATGCGCGCTGCCAGTGGTGCCATAGAACGGTTGCGCTTGATAAATGGTGAAGTCAAATACCAGACGATCGATGGAGCGCCGCCAGTTGGCCTTTGTGGCTCTGGCATTTTAGATACTTTAGCTCAGCTTTATCTCAACGGGGTGCTAGATGAGAAGGGCAGGATAAGAAGCGATCACCCACGAGTGCGCACTCAGGAGGGTCAAGGTGAGTTCGTAATAATCAGCGAAGAGGAGCGGAACGGACAGCCAGCGATTACTATCACGCAGCAAGATGTGCGAGAGTTGCAATTGGCTAAGGCAGCTATCCGGACTGGCATTCAAGTGCTCCTGGAGGCGCAGGGCCACTCCGAAAAAGAGATTAAACAGGTGATCATTGCTGGGGCCTTTGGTACCTACATAGATGTTTCCAGTGCGATAGTTATCGGCATGCTGCCATCGCTAGCATTGAATCACTTTCGACAGGTAGGAAATGCCGCCGGAACAGGAGCTAGGTTGGCCTTGATCTCCCGCAGCAAGCGGGCCGAAGCACAGACCATAGCTCGTCGGGCTAGTTATATCGAATTAGCTACAGCCCCCCGTTTTACGGAGATCTTTGCTCGAGCGATGTATATAGGATCGCATACAGATACGGAAGGTTAATCACATGGAAACCAGGGTATCAAGCGCTACAAAGGAGGTAATCATAGGTGATGAGCGGCCAACAGTGCTCATAGGTGAGCGCATCAACCCCACAGGCAAGAAAAAGCTGGTTGCAGCGTTACAGGCTGGCGACCTGGAGCTTATACGCCAAGAAGCCCTGGCCCAGGTGCAGGCTAAGGCAGATATTTTGGATATTAACGTTGGGGCAGCTGGTGTGGAAGAGACAACTTTGCTGCCTCAGGCTGTACAGGCGGTGATGAACGTAGTGGACGTACCACTGTGCCTCGATAGCAGTAACCCAAAAGCTCTAGAAGCAGCCCTCAAGATCTATCGGAGCAAAGCCCTCATCAACTCAGTTACTGGACAGGAAAACTCGCTGAAGGAGGTTTTACCTCTGGTCAAGGAATACCAGGCAGCAGTCGTCGGCTTAACAATGGATGATGAAGGTATCCCAAAGAATGCAGCTAGGCGGGTATCCATTGCTCGTAAGATCGTAGAGCGGGCTGAGGCGCTAGGTATTCCTCGTGAGGACATTATCATCGACTGCCTGAACTTACCAGTGGGAGCAGATAGCAAAGCTGGCTTGACGATAATCGAAGCCATCCGCAGGGTTAAGGCAGAATTGGGAGTGAACCAGACTTTAGGAGGCAGTAATATCTCTTTTGGCTTGCCTGACCGCAATCTGATTAACGGTGCTTTCCTAGCCATCGTCCTCGAGGCAGGGGTGACCTGCCCCATCGTGGATGTGGCCAAGATACGCCCATCTATCCTCGCCGCTGACCTAGTGCTAGGTCGCGATAAGTATATGAGACGCTATATTGAAGCCTATAGGCAACGCCATAAGTGATGGCAATTGCCGGAACAGAACTTGAATGCTGTTACTCACGTTGTTCCTTATATCTTCGGGCAGTCTATTTAGGGCGGGGTGGGAGTGCGTTAGTAGAACAAGGGCTCACAGCCTCCTCCAGCCTCTCTAAGTCTCTTGATTAGCTTCCTAATGTAGGAGAGAGATAAAGCTCTTGGGCTGCTTCCCTCTGGATAATTTGCCTTTGCATGGCTAAGATGAGCATCCTATGTCTTTCCAGCACCTTAAGCACGTCTCCTTTCTTCATAAGGTAGTGCCTCCTTTCTCTAGGGATGTTACCTAAAAAACCGCTCAAGTATCCTTTTTGCTTGTGGATTAAGACATTATCCTAACTTAGAGCCAGCACACCCCCTGCGGAGGCTGAGATACATGGGTAACACCCATGGTATGGTTAGTAATGATACT
>CAYTBB010000030.1:0-15058 GCA_964435965.1 uncultured Dehalococcoidales bacterium | reverse complement strand
TTGCCTCGTGGGTTCAAATCCCACCCTCTCCGCGGAGAGGTGCTGGAGTGGCCTAACAGGCGCGCCTGGAGAGCGCGTGTCGCCTCTGGCGACCGTGGGTTCGAATCCCACCCTCTCCGCCAAGTTGAGAAGAAGTATTGCTAACGCTGTTTCCACTTTGAGGACCTAGAAAGAGCAGATTGAGCAATCGGCGGAATAGCAACTCAGAGACTGATGAGGATTCCAGTGTCTAAAATCCCAAAAGTTGGCTTAGCTAACAAGATATATTGCCAAGGCTGCAAGAAAAGATTCGTCGTCCCTGGATGATGGTTTCCGTAGGACTTGCCATTAATCGGACTTTGTTCTTCTCCGACAGCAGCAAGTGTTACAATACACCAGGTGTCTAAAATAAAAGACTGAATAGGGGGGATAAAAAAATGGAAACAAAATACGTTTACTTTTTTGGTGGTGGCACAGCGGATGGGAAAGCAGAGCTAAAGGATATTTTAGGGGGTAAAGGAGCTAATCTTGCCGAGATGTCAAGGATGGGAATCCTAGTTCCTCCCGGATTTACCATTACATCTGACGTCTGCAACCTTTACTTTCATAATAATAAGAGCTATCTCAAGGAATTAGAACATCAAATAGGTGAGAGTTTAGCCAAAATAGAAAAACTTATGGGAGCGAAATTTGGCGATGAGGGAAATCCCCTACTTCTCTCTGTGAGGTCGGGCAGCAGAGTATCCATGCCAGGTATGATGGACACCATACTCAATGTAGGCTTAAATGAAGATACCGTTTGTGGCTTAGCGAAGCATACAAATAATGAAAGATTTGCCTACGACAGCTACCGAAGATTTATTCAAATGTATGGCAAAATAGTGATGGGAATGCAAGGGGAGATTTTTGCCAAACTCTTGGAGGGCAAAAAGGGGGAGAGGGGCCTTACCCTAGATACAGAGCTCTCAACTGATGACCTCAAGGATTTAATAGAAAGGATGAAAAGCAAAATAAAAGAAGTTACGGGTAAAGAGTGTCCCTCCGACCCTTATGTGCAACTCTGGGGAGCCATTTCCGCTGTCTTCCAATCCTGGAATACACCCAGAGCCATAGCATATAGAGAGGCTAATAGTATTCCCCAAGAGTGGGGGACAGCAGTAAATATTCAAACTATGGTTTTCGGGAATATGGGGACTGAAAGTGGCACTGGAGTTGTTTTCTCTCGCAATCCGTCAACAGGAGAAAGGAGACTTTTTGGAGAATTTATGCTTAATGCTCAAGGCGAGGATATAGTAGCAGGCATTAGAACTCCTCAACCTATAAGCGCTTTAGCAGAACTTATGCCTCGATGCTACCAAGAACTCTCGGACATTTCTCAGAGACTGGAACGACACTTTAAAGATTTACAGGATATTGAATTTACTATCCAAGATGGAAAATTATGGATCTTACAAACCAGGGCAGGGAAAAGGACAGCTCAAGCAGGTGTCAAAATTGCCATTGATATGGCGAGGGAAAAATTAATTAGCAGAAAGGAGGCTCTCCGTTATATCGCTCCAGAGGATATAGAGAAACTATTACATCCTACTCTAGATCCTACAGCGGAAAAAGAAGTCGTTGCTAAGGGTCTTCCCGCCTCCCCAGGGGTTGCTTCGGGAAAGATAATATTTGATCCAGAGGAGCTGGCTCAACTCGCCCGGAAAGGTGGTGATGATTTTATTCTGGTTAGAAGTAAAACCTCGGCTGATGATTTCCCGGGGATAAGGGCTGCCGCGGGGGTGCTGACCACCACAGGAGGAATAACATCCCACGCTGCGGTGGTGACCCGTGGTATGGGGAAAACTTGTATCGTGGGCGCAAGTGGCATAAGCATCAGTGATGTGAGAGAGGAATTCATCGTGGGGAATAGAATATTCAGAAAAGGGGACTACATTACCTTGGACGGGACCGAAGGGGAGGTTCTCTTGGGAAAACTTCCCGTTATCACCCCAAAGCCTAGTCGCGATTTCGAAGAACTCTTGGTTTGGACGGATTTGGCTAAAAGGCTAAAGGTCATGGCAAACGCTGATACTCCCCAAGATGCGAAGCTAGCGAGAGACTTTGGAGCTGAAGGTGTGGGGCTTTGTAGAACGGAGCATATGTTTTTCCAACCCGATAGAATAGACCACTTTAGGAGAGTAATAATTGCTGAAGAGAGCGGAGCCAAAGAGAAAGCTTTGGAAGAGCTTCTGCTGATTCAAAGAACAGATTTTGGGCAAATTTTTGCCCAAATGGAAGGCTTGCCTGTTACCATTCGCCTTTTAGATCCTCCCCTTCATGAATTTCTTCCCCCGCCTCATGCCGAGGATGAACTCAAGGCTTTATCCCAGCGCTTAGGCATTCCTTTTGGAAAGCTTCAGGAAAAGGTGACAGAATTGCACGAGTCCAATCCTATGCTTGGTCATCGCGGATGTCGTCTTGGCATTACCTCCCCTGAAATCTATCAAATACAGGTTAGAGCTATAATGGAGGCTGCCTGCGAGCTGAGTAAAAATGGGGTTAGGGTCTTTCCTGAGATTATGCTACCTCTTATAGCACATGTTGGGGAGTTGAAGTTTCTCAGGGAACTCGTAGTTAATACTTGTGCGAAGGTAAAAATGGAGAAAGAAGCTGAAGGTCTAGCCTATAAAGTAGGAATAATGATCGAACTTCCTAGGGCTGCTCTCATTGCCGACGAGCTGGCTAAATTTGCTGACTTCTTTTCCTTTGGCACTAATGATTTAACTCAAATGGCCCTAGGGATTAGTCGAGACGATGCTGGAACTTTCATGCCCTCTTATCTCAAGAGGGCAATTCTTAGGCTCGATCCTTTCATTAGCTTGGATGAGAAAGGGGTTGGTGAACTTATAAAAATAGCAGTGCAAAGGGGGAGGAAAACCAAGCCTGACCTAAAGATAGGCGTTTGTGGAGAACATGGGGGGGACCCAAAGTCCATAGAATTTTTCCATAAAGTGGGCTTAGACTATGTGAGTTGCTCGCCTTACCGTGTGCCGGTAGCCCGCCTTACTGCGGCAAGAATAGCGCTGGAGCTAACCACTTAAGCTTTAAGAACCAATTTAGCTATCCTTCAGCTAGTGCCTATGCTAAAGTCCATTCAATTTTTATGCTAAATGCCGAAGCATTGTATAGAACATATATTTTAGATATAATTGATTTCAGCTAACTTACTCGAATAAGGAAGGTAAATAGAGTGAATAGACTCAAAATAAGACTCGTGGTAATTTTAGCTATACTGCTTACAATAACAATATGTAGTGCCTGTGGCCCAAGTGCAGAACCAACGCCACCAACACCAACTCCAACCCCACCACCAAGCGCTAATCAACCGCCAGAAATCTCAAGTCTGACACCCGCTCAGACGCAAGCTTATCCCTCAGACATGATTGAGATTCAATGCAATGCGTCAGACGCCGATGGTGATACTATAAGCTATGAATGGTCAACTACAGGTGGCAAATTCACTGGGACTGGACCTACAGTTTCTTGGGTAGCTCCAGAGCAGTACGGAGATTACACTATTACTGTCATCGTTAAAGACGGCACAGGTGGTATCGCACAGACCACTGTAACAATGAGTGTGGTGCAGAATATGGATCCAGTTATTTCTAGCTTAGTCGCCGACCCAGTTACAGTTCTGCCCCAGGGCAAAGCAACGATTACCTGTGTTGCCAGTGACCCAGATGGCGATATTCTCAACTACAGCTGGAAGGCTAGTGACGGCAGCGTTACCGGGTCAGGCAACACAGTCACCTGGATAGCACCAGATAGAGAAGGAGGATTCACCATTACGGTTATCGTTGATGATGGCAAGGGCGGCCAAAATGCAGCCGATGTATCGGTTAGTGTGGTTTTAACTGAAAAGACAGAAACTTTCACTCCCGTGCGCAGCGAAACCGGCACAGTATCCAGTAAGGGAGATCAAGATAGCTCGAGGACTATGGCCGGAGATGACGCCAATGATGATGGCTACCACGCTTTCTGGAGCTTCGACCTCTACAGCTTGAGAGGCACTGATGTGAAAGATGCCAAGCTTACTTTTACCATGAAAAGAGAGCCAGTTGGTGATCCGTTCCATAAAATCACAGGGCTTGGTGGGTTACATATATTCGCAGTTCGCTATGAGCCGGATCAATTGCCCAATTTCAGCCCTGATGAGTATAGCGAGCTGCATCCAGATATATGGCAACTGCCAACAGTTATAGACGTAACAGATTTAGTAAGCAAGATTGGACAGAGAATCAGCGTCAGCGACCGCTTGCAGATAGAAGCTAGCTTTATGAATCAAACTAATGGTAACCATATCAGGGATTACGTTGAGTGGGAAACAGTCACTCTCACTGTCACCTATGCCGAAAAATGAAGTAAAGCTGTTTTTAGTCTGTCACATAGACTAGCACACCACAGCAAGCAGCGTGTGCCCATCATCTCTAGGTAGAGGCAATGCGTCAATCTCGCTACTCTCTGTTCTTTATGTCATTGCAAGGCCCTTCGTTTTCTGTCATTCTGAGGGGGAGAAGCGACCGAAGGATCTCCTCTTCGGTTCCTTCCTATCGTCAGGACTCATAGCTTCGGCTCACCAGGATAAACTCCGCGAAGCGATCCGATAGTTAGTCCCTCCTGTTCGCGAGATTGCTTCGGCACTTTTGGTGCCTCACAATGACAACGAGGGAATCCATCTGTCAGCTATCATACGAACAAGTACATATTCTTCCTTGCTTACCCCGTCTATGCTACAATCCATTCGAGTTCCATGGTAAGCACTAACGAGCTGAAATATTGGGTAGGCTTCTCCAAAATACCTGGGATTGGCCGAGTGAGGATTTCCCAGCTAAAAGAGCACTTTGGCAGTTTACAGGATGCCTGGAAAGCCCCGGAAAACAAGTTAAAGCAGACCGGATTAGACTCACGAAGCATAGATGCTCTACTTCTGCTACGTCCTAAGATTTCCCTGGATGCTGAGATAGAAAAGCTGGAACGCTACAAGGTAAAGGTACTTGCCTGTGAAGACTCTTCTTATCCTCCTAGATTGAAGCAAATCTATGATTACCCGCCGGTGCTCTATGTCAGGGGCAATCTTTTATCCCAGGATGAACCCTGCCTTGCTGTAGTTGGCACCCGCCGCCCTACCATCTACGGGCGGCAAGTAACGGAAGAAATCGTGACTGACCTGGCAAGAAGCAGAATTACTATTGTTAGTGGATTAGCCAGAGGAATTGATTCCATAGCCCATCAGGCTACTTTAGATGCTGGAGGTAGAACGGTAGCCGTCTTCGCCTCGGGACTGGATATTGTTTACCCGGCTGAAAACGTTAAATTAGCCCAGGCTATTATGGAAAACGGGGCATTGCTAAGCGAATATCCTTTAGGTATAAGACCTAAGGCTGAGAACTTTCCACTCCGCAATCGGATTATGAGCGGTCTAAGCTTAGGGGTATTAGTGGTGGAGGCTGGGGAAAGGAGCGGAGCTTTAATCACAGCACATCAGGCAGTAGAGCAAAACCGGGAGGTTTTTGCCGTCCCAGGCAGCATCCTTTCTCCTTCTAGTAAAGGAACCAACCGCCTGATACAGGAAGGAGCCAAGCTAGTCCACGACTTTGTTGACATTTTGGAAGAATTAAACTTGACCATGGTAACACAGCAACTGGAGATTAAGGAATTCCTGCCAGCCAGTGAAACTGAATCCGTGATACTAAAGCAACTAACTTCTGAACCAAACCATATAGATGAGATTTGCCGTCGTAGTGGTTTAACCATACCAGAGGTAAGCAGTACGCTAGCCATGTTGGAATTGAAGGGAATAGCCAAACAAGTAGGCAATATGAATTATGTGCTGGCTCACGAAGTTAAAACGAGGTAAGTTATGGCACAGAAACTAGTTATTGTTGAATCTCCGGCCAAGGCGAGGACGCTAAATAAGATTTTGGGACGTAGCTATAGCATCAAGGCATCATTGGGACATGTGCGTGATTTGCCTCGGACAAGCTTAGGAGTAAATATAGATAAAGACTTCACCCCCAAATATGTCATCCCACAGAGAAAGAGAAAGGTAATCCGAGAAATCAAAGAGGCAGCGAGTAAAGCCAGCTCTATCTATCTAGCCACCGACCCCGACCGTGAGGGAGAGGCAATCTCCTGGCATCTTGTTGCCGCAACTAAATTAGATAAAGATAAAGTGCCTATTCATCGCGTTGTCTTTCACGAAATAACCAAGGAGGCAGTAAAAAAAGCATTCCAGACCCCCCACTTCATTGATATAAATTTAGTTAACGCCCAGCAAGCCAGGCGCATCCTCGATAGACTCGTTGGCTATAAGCTAAGTCCCCTGCTATGGCGGAAGGTGCAGAGAGGCCTCTCAGCCGGCAGAGTTCAATCGGTGGCGGTAAGAATGATTGCTGACCGTGAGCAGGAAATTCAGGACTTTAATCCTAAAGAGTATTGGACTATCGAAGTTGAATTAGCTCCGCTCGAAGAACCGCAAGCCAGGTTTAGAGCCAAACTCGTAGCCTCAGCCGATGGCACTAAGCTAAATATCAGCGATGAAAATAAGGCAAGCAAGATTACCGCCGATTTAGAAAAGGCTAATTATATCGTTAAATCAATACAAACCAAACAGATAGCTCGCCAGCCAGCTCCGCCTTTCATCACCAGCACTTTACAGCAAGAAGCCTGGAGGAAACTGCACTTCACCGCTAAGCACACCATGGCAGTGGCTCAACAGCTTTACGAAGGCCTGTCCCTGGGCGAGGAAGGCTCCGTGGGGCTTATTACCTATATGCGCACCGACTCCACTCGTGTGGCTGCCTCCGCTATAGCTGAAGTGAGGGACTTTATCGCTAAAAAATACGGGGAGGATTTCCTCCCATCAAAGCCGCGTGTTTTTCCCCGCAAAGCAAAATGGGCGCAGGAAGCTCATGAGGCAATTCGCCCTACCAAGATTTACCGTGAGCCAGAACAAATTAAGCCGTTCCTCAATCGAGACCAACTAAAGCTTTACCAGCTTATCTGGAAACGCATGGTAGCCAGCCAGATGTCACCAGCCTTATACGACACAACAAGTGTGGAAATACAAACCAACCATGTTAGCCACGAGCAAGAAGCGAAGCAACCTCAAGGCTATCTACTTAGAGCTGCTAGCTCTGTGGTTAAATTTCCTGGCTTCATCACCGTTTATAGCGAAACTAAGGATGAAGAGGAGCAAGGAGGTTTTGTTTCCTTGCCTGAAGTGAAAGTTGGTGACCGCTTAAGCTATTGGGGAACCTTCCCTGAACAGCACTTCACCCAACCCCCGCCCCGCTACACCGAAGCGACCTTGATTAAAGCGCTGGAGCAGAGGGGTATTGGTCGTCCCAGCACTTACGCCCCCATCCTGTCTATTATTCAGGAAAGAGATTACGTGTATAAAGCAGACGGCAAATTCTATCCCCACGAACTGGGCCTGATTGTAAATAGCATTTTGAAGCAGCATTTCCCCAACATTGTTGACCTTGGCTTCACAGCACAGATGGAAGAACAGCTGGATGAAATAGCACAAGGTAAGCAGGAATGGATACCCGTTTTAAGAGACTTTTACTCTCCCTTCGAGGATATGCTGTCTAAAGCTCGCTTAGCTATAGCTAAGGTTGATATGAGTAAGAAAACCGATGAAATATGTCCTAACTGCAGCCGACCTATGGTGATAAAAACAGGACGGTTTGGCAAATTTCTCGCCTGTAGTGGCTACCCAGAGTGTAAGACGACAAAGCCCTTCTTGATTAAAATTGGCATTCCTTGCCCACAGTGCGGTGCTGAGTTGGTGGAGAAAATCAATAAGAGAAAGCAAGTTTTCTATGGCTGCAGCAATTTTCCCCAATGTAAATTCGCCACAAATTATAAGCCAATTCCCCAGCCTTGCCCCGAGTGTGGTAAGCTTTTGGTGCTGGACAGAGACGGCAGGGCAAAATGCACCGCTTGTCAGTATAAAGCAAAACTAGCTGAGTTGGAGCCAAAGAAAGAAAAGGAGTAACTTTATGAAAATTCTAGTCATTAACGGACCAAATTTAAATATGCTGGGTAAGCGAGACAAAGAAATCTATGGAGGCAAGACTTTAGCCGAGATCGATTCCCTGATAAAGGAGCAGGGTGAGGCGTTAAATATGGAGGTGGTAACCTTCCAATCTAATAGTGAAGGCACATTGATAGACTTCATTCAAGAGCAAGCGGATTCAGCAAGTGGCATAATCATCAACCCAGGGGCTCTTACCCACTACGGTCTTTCCCTAGGCGATGTTTTAGCCGATACTAAGCTGCCAATAATTGAAGTCCATTTATCCAATATTTATGCCCGCGAGGAATGGCGAGCCCGGTCTGTAATAGCTCCCATCGCCAAAGGGCAAATCAGTGGCTTAGGCTGGAGAGGGTATATCACTGCCTTGCGAGCTTTAGTAGCCCAACTGAGGGGAGAAGATTGACCATAAGCCGATTGCAGAGGTTGCGACCTCTGATTGCCGAAAAGGGCTTAGGCGGCCTTTTAGTTTCTCAGCCAGAAAACTGCTGCTACCTCTCTGGATTTAGCGGCTCCTCAGGATGGCTGCTCATCTCAGATAGCTATGCCCTTTTAGCTACCGATTTCCGCTATATGGAGCAAGCTAAGAAAGAGACGCAAGATTTCGAAATCATCCAGATTAAAGGAGAGCCACATAACTGGCTTCCTGAGTTGGTATCCAATTTAGGGTGGCATAAATTAGGTTTTGAGGCGGAGCACCTCTCCTTTGCTGCTCATCACCAGCTCGCTCAAGCGATAAAAACGAAACAGTTAAATTTGGAGCTTGTCCCCACCACTAACCTGGTGGCGCACCTTCGCTCCATAAAGGAGCCAGAGGAATTAGAGCTTATCATAAAGGCTGTGGAGCTAACTGATGCTGCTTTTGAACAGGCTAAAGCCATAATTCACCCCGGTGTAACAGAAAAGGAAATAGCCTGGGAAATTGAGAAATTCCTGCGCCAGAATGGAAGTGAGGGAGTGCCTTTTGAAATTATAGTTGCCTCAGGCCCCAATTCAGCTTTACCTCATGGTAAACCTACAGAAAAAATAATTTGCTCCGGCGAACCGGTGCTGATTGATATGGGAGCCAGGGTTGGGAGCTACTGCAGCGATTTTAGCCGCACTTTATGCTTGGGCAAGAATCTGGAAGCTGCCAGTTATCAGCTATCAGCTATTTATAATATCGTCTTAGAAGCACAGCTCCTAGCTATAGACAGAATCAAGTCCGGCATGACTGCCGCTGAGGCTGATAAGTTGGCTCGGAGTGTTATTGAGCAAGCTGGCTATGGCGATAATTTCGGACATGGTCTGGGTCACGGTGTCGGGCTAACAATACACGAACTCCCTACGTTATCTGCCACTTCATCAGACTTGCTTGGCGATAGCATGGTCTTTACCATAGAACCTGGGATTTACCTCCCAGGATATGGTGGTGTTAGAATTGAGGATGTGGTGACGCTAGAAAAAGGCAGAGCTAAAGTACTCACCAGGTCAGGAAAGGATAGTGTTCAGCTATGAGCTTCCAGCAATCACATAGCTGACTGCTTACAAAATATGGAGGTTTATTTATGCTTGATGCTGGCGAATTAAAAAAGGGAATCGCTATAGAGCTGGAGGGAGAAATATATCAGATCACCGATTGCCATCATATCAAGATGGGGCGAGGCTCAGCCCAGATTCGATTACGGCTTCGTGACATTCACAGCGGCAATACTACCGAACGCTCTTTTCAGGCCAATTACAAATTTACTCAAGCTTTCCTGGAGCGCCACGCCGTCCAATACCTCTACAAAGACGGCGATCTCTGCTACTTCATGGACAACGAAAGCTATGAACAAATAGCGCTGACGGCCGCCCAAATAGGAGAGGGCATAAACTACCTCAAAGAAGGGCTAAACCTGGAGATTCTGACCTGTAAGGGTAAAGCGGTAAACATAGAGCTACCAGCTGCTGTAGAGCTTCAGGTTACAGAGACAGAGCCTGGCTTCAAAGGAGATACGGCTACCGGGGGCAATAAGCCAGCCAAGCTAGAAACCGGCCTCACTATTCAGGTTCCCCTTTTTATCACCATGGGGGACATCATCAAAGTTGATACCCGCAGTGGGGAGTATCTCGAGAAGGCAAGTTGATTAAGTCTGATTTACATGTTCACACCTGCTACTCCGTAGACTGCAATACGCCTTTAGAAGGAATCGTTGACCAGTGTCTTAAGATAGGCCTAAACTGCCTTGCTGTGACTGACCATAACACAATTTCTGGAGCTTTGAAGCTAAAGGAGATGGCTCCCCTCAAGGTAATCATCGCCGAGGAAATTATGACCTCTATGGGTGAATTGATAGGTTTATTTCTCAGCGAAGAAGTCTCCAAGGGGTTATCCCCCCAGGAAACAATAGCCCGAATAAAAAGTCAAGGTGGGTTGGTTGGCATTCCCCATCCGTATGGCCGTCCACCCTCTTTGTTAGCTACGAGCAAGCGAAACAATCTCCTATCACCAGAGATTGTATCCCAGGTTGATATTATAGAAGTTCTTAATTCACGCAATTTTTTCCCTAACAGCTCTAGCAAAGCTTGGCGATTGGCTCTAAAATATAAGCTGCCCGCCAGCGCTGGAAGCGATGCTCATACTTTAGGTGAAATTGGCCGGGCTTACGTGGAAATGCCTGAATTCAACAGCCCGAGTGATTTCTTAGACAGTTTATCCCGAGGGAAGATATTTGGCCACAGGTCTAACCCTTTAGTTCACTTCGCTACCATCTGGGTGAAGGTAAATAGGCGTTTTCGAGGTGTTTAAAAACGCAGTGCGACCCCAAAGGGTCGCACTGCGAAAGGGGTAAAGCTAAGTCTTGCTAAACATTGGTTGGTTCTCCACCGGCAGGGATGAAGCAGCACGGCAGCTTTTGCAAGCGGTGCAAGAAAGTATCGCTACCAGCGATATAGCAGGGAAAATTAGCTTCTTTTTTAGCAATCGAGAGCCTGGCGAATCAGAAGAAAGCGACTCCTTCTTCGAGTTAGTTCACAGCTACGGCATCCCCCTCATCTGTTTCTCCCACAGGAAATTCAAAAGGGAGGCGAAGCAATCTCAGGAGAACTGGCGTCTGGAATATGATAGAGAGGTAAACAGGAGAATTGAACAATTCGCCCCCGACCTCTGTGTCCTCGCTGGCTACATGCTCATCATAGGAGAAGAGCTATGCCGAAAATACAACATGATTAACCTTCACCCAGCACCTCCTGGTGGACCTGTTGGTAGCTGGCAAGAGGTAATCTGGCAGTTGATAGAAGACAAAGCTGAGGAAGCTGGGGCCATGATGCACCTGGTAACCCCCGAATTGGATCGAGGACCTGTAGTCAGCTACTGCCTTTTCCCTCTCAAAGCCAAACCCTTCGACCGATATTGGCAAAAGGACGACAAAAACATGCTATTCCAGCTTATTCGCCAGCATGAGCTTGCCCGGGAGTTTCCTCTCATCATCTCCACCCTTAAAGCTCTAAGCCAGGGCAGCATCAGCATCAGAGATGGTAAGGTCGTTGATGCTCAGGGGAATGCCATCCAGGGATACAACCTCAGCAAAGAAATAGACCAGGCAATCAGTCACTCTCATTCTGAGCATAGCAAACAATCTCACACCTCTCCAGGCAGTTTCTACCAAGAGTCCCCAGCCCCCTTTCTCCCAGCCAAAGAGACAGCTCGAGAGCCTCGCTTGATCTGCTTTGACCTTGAAGGGCCTCTAGCTCCTCAAGATAATGCCTATGAGTTGATGAAGCTATTGCCCCACGGCAGTAGGATTTTTGAAGTCATCAGTAGGTACGATGATTTGCTAACCCTGGAAGGCAGGCAGGATTATGAGCCCGGAGATACCCTGGCCCTCATCGCCCCTTTCCTGGCCCGCCACGGAATAAGGGAAGGACAAATCGCCACTATGGGGCAAGAAGCTAAATTGACCCCCGGCGCCGCTGATTTAATCTCCAGGCTTAAATCTCGAGGATGGCAAATATTTTGCATTAGCACCAGCTACGAGCAATACGCCCTTGCCATCACACAAAGGCTGGGAATCCCAGCTCAAAATGTAGCTTGCACTTCCTTCCCCCTGGACCAGATTTGCCAGCTACTAAACCAGGATGATTTCACCCTGCTGGAGCGAGCAGAATGGGAATTTATCACCTTCACCCCAGAGGTAGACGATGCCAGGATAAAACAAACCCTGGACCGCTTTTACTGGCAGGAACTGCTCAGGACAAGTTCAGGGAGAATTATAACTAAAGTTAAACCCGTAGGTGGGAAACGCAAGATAGAGGCACTGGAGCATTTCGCCGCTAGGCTAGGAAAACCTCTCTCCCATTGGATAGCGGTGGGAGATAGCATCACCGACTTCAAAATGCTTCAAACCGTGAATAAGGCTGGCGGGTTAGCCATTGCCTTCAATGCCAATGAATATGCCCTACCCTACTCCACCATGGGCTTGGCATCCACAAGCCTGGATGATTTAGGGATAGTTCTGGAAGCCTGGGAGAGAGGCAAACGGTGGGCGGTGGAACTGACAGTCAAGGAAAAAGAAAAAGCCGGTGGGAAGGGTAACCGGGAGCATTTCCACTGGCTGGTTGAAACCAGGGATATTTCTCGCCCCTTGGAAATCCATAGGAGGATTCGGCGCTTAGTCAGACAGGAAGCCGCCAAACTGGGCTGATATTATGTCAACTCATCAAGTCGGCCAAACTTCCTCTCCCTTGACGGGGGAGGATTAAGAGCCTGCCCTGAGTTTATCGAAGGATGAGGGTAAAAGCCAAAAGCATAGCAATCTCACTTTGTAGAGGCGGGGATGAACCCCGCCTCTACCTTACCAAGTAAAGGGATGAGTGAGCCAGCCTCCATCACTCCGTCATTGCGAGCGAAGCGTGGCAATCCCACGAAAACAAAATTCTGAATACTAAATACTAAATCCGAAATACTAAACGATATAAAATGACCAAAACGGGTTTGAACTTTGAATTTAGCTATTGGGATTTGTTTAGGATTTAGAGCTTCAACGCGTAGATTGCGGAGCCCGTTCCAAGCACAAGCAAGGAATCTCACTCCTCGCAATGGCATCTTGACCAAATTTGTTTTTCGTGTTACTCTAAAGTGGAACCAAATTATTAACTTTTATGGGGGAATATATGAGTAACAAAAATAAAACTCATTTAGTCTTTCCCACTGAGGTTTTGCAAACTATAGATCAACTGGTGGGCAAAAGGAAGAGGAGTAAATTTGTGGTTGAGGCTGCCAGAGAAAAAATAGCCCGGGAAAGATTTCTTAAAGCTCTGGACGAAGCAGCAGGAGCATGGACAGACGAGAATCACCCTGATTTAACCACCAATGAAGATATACGCCGATATTTGAACCGAGTAAGAAACTCCTACCACGAAAGGATAAAGGCCATCTATGAAATTCCTCATTGACTCGGATGTGATCATCTGGGCTCTTCGAGGGCAAAAAGAAACTTTAGAGCTACTCAGAACGCTACAATCAGCGGGAATTCCAGCCTGTTCTCCCATCTCTATTATCGAGGTCAAGCTTGGAGCTAAGAGTGGTGAGGAAAGCAAAACCAACGTCTTTCTGGATTCCCTCGATGTTTATCCCCTTGACCGCCAAATAGCTGACAAGGCTAGCGAGTGCATTACAGAGTGCCGCCGGAAAGGCACGACATTAGGAATACCAGATGCTATTATAGCTGCTACCTGTATTATTCATGGGCTTACTCTGGTCACCTATAATACTAAACACTACCCGTTAGCTGAAATCAAATTCTACCCTTAGGAACACACCTGCGCTACGAGCCCTTTTTCACCTGCCATTGCGCCTTTAGTCGCTGTCATTGCGAGCCGAAGGCGTGGCAATCTCACCAACAAAGGAAAAGGGGCGGCTGAAAGCCGCCCCTACTCTCAGTCCTGTCCTAATCATATCTTCGCCTCCTCCGGACAACAAAGAACACTATGAGGGCAATGACCACCACAGCCGCCGTCACAATGCCAATCATGGCTCCTTTGCTCAGTCCGCCGGGGTGAGGCGCTACTGGTGGGGGGGTCACCGGCGGAGCAGCAGCTTCCGCCTCTACACTGACAGTCGTCCCACCCCAAGTCGCTGCTATCAGCTCAGCATTCTTGTTGCTCAAGGTGCCATTCTGCAAATTGATGCTCGTTGAGCTTCCCGCTGCCCCAATGGCATGAAAGCGAATCTGGCACAGGTAACCTGAGCCAGCCACACCTGGGATGCCGGGGACATTAGCCACTATCTTAATCACCCCGGCAGAAATTTCATTGGCGCCAACAACGGGAATAGCGGTCGTATCTATCAGCCCGTCGCTAATATCCCCTCCAGCAGCGATGTCCTCTATCTCCACAACACGGGAATCAAACGTTAGCTCGAAATCAGCGGCATCGAAGTCAGTCACCCCGGAGATGCTCACCTTAGCAGTGAAGTATTCTCCCGGCTCCACGCCTGCCGGGGCATCAACAGCTACCTGAACAGCTTGAGCAACAGCTAGTGAGGCTGGAATAAGTACCAAGCAGAGAGCTACTCCCAGCCCCGCTAACAATGGTGTTAATTTCTTAAGCATTCTTTTGCCTAGCATCACAGCACTCCTCCTACAAGCATTTCGGTCGTTGTTATGTCCACAGCATTATACTCACCATCCTCATTGGCATCAGCGCCCGGAGTGGGCGGCAACACACCTCCCACTATCATCTCGACTGTAGTGATATCTACCGCATTCAGCTCACCGTCCCCATTGGCATCGC
This sequence comes from uncultured Dehalococcoidales bacterium, assembly GCA_964435965.1. Taxonomy (GTDB): domain Bacteria; phylum Chloroflexota; class Dehalococcoidia; order GIF9; family AB-539-J10; genus 20-14-all-45-10. Next base: position 246 of record CAYTBB010000030.1, on the reverse strand, counting down.
CGGGCAGGAATGAGCCCACGTGCAAGGTTACCGGCACCGTCTTGGGGTTCTCGTCGGGGTCGTTATTGTCAATAACTATCTCAGCGCTGTAATCGCCATCGGCAAGCCCGCTGGTGTCTATGGTGACAGTTATCTCATCTGAACCAGCGGGGGCAACAGTACCCGATGTCGGGCTTTCGCTGAGCCAGGCACAGTCCCCACCACCACCATAGACCAGGTAGCAGGCTTCGCAGGCCACGACGGCTG
>CAYTBB010000029.1:0-15077 GCA_964435965.1 uncultured Dehalococcoidales bacterium | reverse complement strand
AAGAACTTCACTTCTTCTCTGGCTTGGCAAGTATCTCATCAATTAAGCCATATTCCACCGCTTGCTGGGAGTCAAGGTAAAAGTCTCTATCGGTATCGTGAGCAATCTTCTCCATCGTCTGACCGGTATGCTGGGCAATAATGTTGCGGATTTTTTCCTGCATGCGCATGATTTCCCGGGCGGCGATTTCAATATCGGCTGCCTGACCTTGAGCACCACCAACCGCCTGGTGAAGATGTATGGTGGAGTTAGGCAAAGCATACCTCTTGCCTTTGGTGCCAGCACAAAGAAGCAAAGTGCCCATGCTGGCCGCCAGGCCAACGCAGATGGTGGACACAGAGCAGCGAAGAAGCTGCATGGTGTCATAGATAGCCAGGCCGGCGCTGATTATTCCGCCGGGGCAATGGATGTAAAGGCTGATATCCTTCTCCGGGTCTTCCCTTTCCAGATAGAGGAGCTGGGCGATAATGAGATTGGCTATCTGGTCATTGATGGGTGTGCCCAGGAAAACAATCCTTTCCCGCAGCAGAAGGGAATATATGTCAAAGACACGCTCACCTCGAGCACCAGTTTCAGTCACTGTGGGAATTATTACCTGAGATACTGTGTCCATTGGCTCCTCCTTTACTTTACCAGGCTGTTTAATTTTGCCTCAATCAGATTTTCGTAGTGCGCCCTTTTAAGGTCGTGCACGAGGCTAAAGCCTCGCACTACATTTCTAAGCAGCCTTCTGTTTCTCTTGGTCACCGCTGACTAGCTGCACCAGCCAATCCATCGTCTTTTGGCTGCGCAGAGACTCACTAATTGACTCTCTAACCTGGGGCAAAGCAAGAAATCTCCGCATTTTCTCTTTATCCTTAGCATCCCCGAGAATCTCCGCCACTTTATTATCTACTTCCAGGGAAGTAATTTCAAATTTTTCCTCTTCAGCTACTTTATCCAGGACGAGAGTATTAATAACTCGCTCCTTAGCTACGGGACGCAATTCCTCTCTAAGCTTTTCCTCTGTTTTGTTAACTCTCTTGAGATAATCTTCCACCTCACGGTAGCCAAGGTATCGTGCTTCATCCCCAAGAAGACTGTCAATTTCCCTGTCCTCCAGGATAGGGGGATAGTCCACTTCACTGACTTTGACGACGGCAGCAATAGCTTTTCGCCTTAGTTCCCGGCGACTCCCTTGTTCCGCTTTAGCTCTCAAATCAGCCGCTACCCCTTCTCTTAGCTGAGTTAAATTAGCATAATTACAGCCTTGGGCAAATTCGTCATCGAGTTGCGGCAGTTGCTTCTCCTTTATCTCGGTAACCATGGTTTTGAAAAAGCATTCCTGGCCACAAAATTCCTTAATGCTATAGTCAGCCGGAACTTTAAGGCTAAAAATCCTCTCCTCGTTCTTCCTGGCACCGGCCAATTTCGGGGCAAAGTCAGGTAAGGGAAAAGTTGCATTGCTATCCACCTGATATACCAGGTCTTTATGGTTTAGAAATGGCTTGCCTTCAATAGTAGCTTCAATGTTCAGGGTGACGAAATCGCCAAGCTGGACGGGGCGGTCTACAGGCAGTAATACCGCCTGTTGTTGGCGAAGCTGCTCAATAGCGGCTCCAATTTCCCCCGCGCCGATTTCTACCGGCTCAGGTTTTAGCTTTATACTGTGGTAGTCACCAAGTTTGACTGTAGGCTTGACCGGCACAATGGCTTTGAAAACTAAGGGCTCGGTTTGAGTAATTTCTATTTGTGGTTGGGCAATAGGTTCAATTTTCTCTGATTCAACCGCCTGCCTATAAAGCTGGGGGATGAGATGCTCCAGGGCTTCTTCCAGCAAGGCGCTTTTACCTAGATGCTGCTCCAAAATAGCTCGAGGAGTCTTCCCCTTGCGAAAGCCAGGTATAGAGACTTTGCTAACCAAATGGCGGTAAGCTCCCTCGAGAGACTTTTCTAGCTCACGGGCTTCGGCTTCTATATTAAGCGATACCTGACAATTCTCCAGTTTTTCACGGGTTACTTTCATGCTTATCCCCTTACCACTCCGCGCGAAGAATCTCGTGCTTCAACTTAAGGTTCAACTCATCAAGCTGATTCTTATCAACATAGGAAGGGGTATCGAACATCAGGTCAACTGCGTTTTGATTTTTAGGAAAGGCGATGACTTCCCTGATAGTCTGCTCCCCAGCGAGCAGCATGGCCAGGCGATCAATGCCGATAGCGATACCTCCATGAGGTGGGGCTCCATATTCCAATGCCCTGAGAAAATGCCCAAAGCGTTCTTCTATTTCTTCCTTACTATAACCCAGGAGCTGGAATATTTTCTCCTGAAGCTGGCGGTTATGAATTCTGATGCTGCCACTGCCAAGCTCACATCCGTTGCACACCATATCATAATGGCGGGCCTGGACTCTAGCTGGTTCGCTATCAAGCAACGGTATATCCTCCTCTCGAGGAGCAGTAAACGGATGATGCATCGGCTCCCAGCGATTAGCGGCCTCGCTCCATTCCAATAAAGGAAAGTCAACTACGAAGGTAAAGGCCAGTAAGTTAGCCTCAGCTAGATTAAGACGGCGTGCCATTTCACAACGTAACTCATCGAGTGCCTTATTTACTACCCCGGCTTTATCAGCCACAATGAGCAAAAGGTCACCAGACTTGGCTTCAAACTTAGCGGCGATATTTTCTAACTGGGCTTGAGTTAAATGTCTGGCCGCCGCTGACTTAACTTTGTCTGAGCTGATAGCTGATAGCTGATAGCTCTCAGGTGGGAAGGCCAGGGTTATTAAACCTTGCGCTCCATGACTCCGGGCCAAATTGGTTAACTCATTGAGTTGATGACGGCTATAATGGGCACAGCCCGGAAGACAAATTCCTTTCACCTTGCCATGGTTGTCAAGGGCAGAGCGGAAAACGGCGAAGTCGGTTTGAGCCGCAATGTCAGTTATGTCTTTAAGCTCCAGGCTGAACCTCACATCAGGCTTATCCGTGCCATACTTCTCCACTGCCTCCTTATAGGAGAAGCGAGGGAAGGGCTTTTTTAGTTGCATCTCAGGCTTAACAGCCTCCACAAGTGAGGTAAAAAGTTCCTCCATAAGTTGCAATATATCCTCTTCCTCCACAAAGCTTACTTCTAAGTCAAGCTGGGTGAATTCAGGCTGGCGATCAGCCCGCAGGTCTTCGTCTCGAAAGCATTTGGCTATCTGAAAATACCTTTCCAAACCAGCTACCATGAGGAGCTGTTTAAGCTGCTGAGGCGATTGAGGGAGGGCATAAAACTTGCCCGGATTGAGGCGGCTGGGCACAAGGTAATCTCGCGCCCCCTCGGGAGTGCTCTTAATCAAAATGGGCGTTTCAACCTCGATAAAGCCCCTGGCATCGAGGAAATCCCGGATGAACTTTACTACCTTGTGACGCAAGATGATGTTATCTCTCATTCTAGGCCTTCTCAAATATAGGTAGCGGTTCTTGAGACAAAGGCTTTCCTCAACCTCCGCATCTTCATTGATGTAGAATGGTGGTGTCTCTGAAGGATTAAGGACAGTAGCTTTTTGGGCGATAACCTCGATTTTCCCGGTAGCCAATTTAGGGTTTTCTGTACCCTTAGGACGGGAAACAACTTCGCCTTCAACCTGAATTACATATTCATGGCGAAGCGAGCCAGCTACTTGATATGCCTCTGGTGATATTTGTGGATTGAACACCACCTGGACTATGCCACTGCTGTCTCGCAGGTCAATGAAGGCCATGCCACCGTGGTCGCGTCGCCGATGTACCCAGCCAGCTAAAGTTACCTTCTGGCCGGCAATTTTTTCCCTTAATTCACCGCAACTATGGCTTTTGAGCAAAAATAACCTCCGTTTGCATTATTATATATAACCCAGTGTGGCGATTATAGCTTATGAGAGGCTTTCATTCAATTAAATGACCGGAGCCTGCTTATTCTATCACCCTGACTGTGATAGCTCCTGAAGAATGGCTAGCACATCTCGCCGAGGTACATCACTACGAATTGCCGTTTGCCCTATATCTGTCAAAAGCACCCAATGAATCGCTTTGGCTCTAACCTTCTTGTCCAGCTCCATAGCTCTCACTACCTCAGCCAGGCTTAACCCTGAAAAGCTGACAGGTAAGCCAAACTTTTGTGATAAGGACTGCTGCCGCTCAACTATATCCGAGGATAAAAGACCTAACCTCCGGCTGAGCTTAGCTGCCCCCATCATGCCGATGGCCACTGCCTCGCCGTGCCGGAAGCGCTTATATTGACTGGCTGCTTCCAGCCCATGGGCAATGGTATGCCCGTAGTTCAAGATGATACGTCTTCCCCTTTCCTTCTCATCTTCACTCACAACCTGGGCCTTGATAACAGCGCTGCGGGCGATAGCTTTGGCAACTGCATTCGGCTCCAGCTTTATCAGCTTATCAACATTAGCCTCTAAGAATTCAAAAATTTCTCTGTCCAGAATTAAGCCATATTTAATAACCTCAGCCCACCCCGAGGTTAACTCACGGTCAGATAAAGTATTAAGCGTCTGGACATCGGCTAAGACAAAGCTAGGCTGATAGAAAGCACCGATAAGATTTTTTCCTTGAGGGTGGTTGACACCTACCTTGCCTCCGATGCTGGCATCAACCATAGCCACCAGGCTGGTTGGCAACTGTATCCAGGCCATTCCTCGTAAAAAAGTGGCCGCGACAAAGCCAGCTAAGTCGCCCACCATGCCACCACCTAAGGCAATGAGAATATCATCCCTCTCCACTCGCTGCTCCACCAGAAAATCATAAATCTTAATGGCAGAATTGATATTCTTGCTTTCCTCGCCTGGCGGCACGGCAAAGGAGCTAGCGGCAAAACCCGCATTTTTGAGCATTCCCTCAACTTTGCTGCCATAAAGGGAGAAGACGGTTTCATCGCTAATTATGGTGACTGCGCCAGATAAACCAGCCTCTTTTATCTTCTCCCCTAGCTTTTCCAAAAGACCATAGCCAACAAAAACAGGATAGCTTTGCGTAGCCGTTTTCACCCAGCAGGTAATATCTTTGCCAGTCTTCCTTTCGTCATTGCGAGCCGAGTCTGCCAATCCCGGTGCTAAGTATTCTTGGGATTGCTTCGGCATTTCATGCCTCGCAATGACAGTTGGAGTGCCATTGCCAGTTGCTTTTTTAATGTCATTGTGAGTCCTTCTCTCTTTGTCATTCTGAGGGAGAGAAGCGACCGAAGAATCTCGCTCAGGAAAGGCTCCCCGAAGCAATTTCCACCCTCTTACCACCTCCTCAGCCACCTGGCTAAGGCTTAATCTATCGGTATGAATCGTCCAGTCAACACTGGCATAGTAGGGCTGCCGGGAGGCTTTAAGCTGCCTGATGCACTCCAGAGGATTGTTGGTAGCCAGGAGAGGGCGAACTTCAGTCTCACAGCCATAGGTAGCATTTTGGAATAGGCGTTGATAAATTGTCTCCGGTTTAGCCTCGAGACAAAAGAGCAATCCATTTTCTGCCAGCAGTTCATGGTTTTGCCGGTCAACGATAGCACCACCACCAATGGCTATCACTGTTTGTCTCTGCTGGCAGGTTTTTCTGATTACCTCCCGCTCCAGCTCCCTGAACCTTCCCTCACCATCTTGCCGAAAAATCTCATCAATTGATTTGCCCGCTAACTTAACTACCTCGTCATCGGTATCAATAAAGTCCCAATTTAGCCTCTGAGCTACTTCTCTAGCCACCAGTGATTTACCGGTGGCAGAAAAACCAGTGATTACAATATTAGCTACTTGCCTGCTCATTTCACATGTATATCCCTGTCAGTATATTGGAAAGTTGATTATCTTCGAGACGGGCCCAAACCAAAATACAATGCAAATCTAAAATACTTCAACCATAGGAGACTAGACTGTTATGGCTACTTCTGCCAGCTCTATATCTTCAGGTATGGCGAGCCCGTCTTTCTGCAAAGATTCCAAGTAGCCTTGTATAGCCTCTTTAGTGCGCTCAAGAGCTTCCTCTTTCGTCCGTCCTTGGCTAATGCACCCAGGCAAAGCTGGCACAGTCGCTGTATGATAGCCCTCGTTGTATTCTAGAACCACCTTATAACTTACCATTTTAATCCCTCAAAGCAGCTTCATAAACTCCTCGACACTTAAACCAGCCTGTTTCATATGCCATCAAGAGTCTTAGGCGCTAGAGTTTCTCCAACATGCATCGGGAGAGTCACTCTTTTTCCCGGAAAATCCGAGTGCTTATAGAAGAAGTGAGATACCCTAGAGTGCTGGAGATACCAGTCCGCTCTTAACAATGCACGCTCTACCTCCTTCCCAGTAATCCTCGGTAGTTTCAAGTTTTAGTTTACTCTAATCCTTACCTATTGACAATTGGTAATTATGATAATTCGCCAGTGTCTCTTTTAGGTGATCCCCGCCGAATTTTTCCAGGCAGGCGTCGGCTAGGATGATAGCCAGCATTGCTTCGCCAATCACCCCAGCAGCAGGAACAACACAAATGTCGCTGCGTTCATAGTGAGCCTTGGCTATCTCGCCACTGCGAAGGTCTATAGATGACAGTGGCTTAGCTAAGGTGGCAATAGGCTTTACTGCTGCCCTGACTGTTATCTCCTCGCCATTGCTGATACCACCTTCGATGCCACCGGCATAATTAGTGGCATGGTGCCAGGGGAGCGATTGCTTCGCTTCTCCACAGCTAACAGGGGGAGAGCCAGGTTCAATAACATCGTGAGCTTGTGAGCCTTTGATTTTAGCTAGAGTAAATCCAGCACCAATCTCCACTCCTTTCACGGCGTTGATGCTCATTATCGCCTGGGCAATTCTGCCATCAAGTCGGCGCTCCCAGCTAACATGGCTGCCTAAGCCAACAGGTACCCCAGTGGCGATTAGCTCCAAAATGCCTCCCAAGGTATCTCCCTCAGCTTTGGCTTTATCAATAGCGGCTATCATTTCCCTTTCCAATTCAGCCTCGGCACAGCGGACTGGGGAAGCCTCTACCTGCTGCCAATCTATGGAGCTTGCTTGGGGGAGCTTACCCTGAGCGAAGGGCTGGCAGCCGGCAGGCCCAATAGCTATGGTATGGCTATGAATAACAATGCCGAACTCCTCGAGAAACCTTTTGGCGATAGCCCCGACAGCTACTCTGGCAGCAGTCTCCCGGGCGCTGGCTCTTTCCATTATAGGTCTGATATCTTTCAGGCTATATTTAGTCACTCCAGCTAAATCAGCATGTCCCGGACGAGGACGGGTTACAGGCTCAGCCTCCTCCGCCACAGAAGTGACACTCATTGCTTCCCGCCAGTTTTGCCAATCTCGGTTAGGGATGAAGAGGGCAATGGGGCTGCCGATGGTGAGTCCATAGCGAACCCCCGAGATGATTTCTACCTTGTCTTGCTCTATTTCCATGCGGGGACCCCGTCCGTAGCCTTGCTGGCGACGCTTCAGTTCTTTATTGATATATTCCGCTTCCAGGGAAAGGCCAGCCACCATGCCTTCAACTATGGCTACCAATCCCTTTCCGTGGGATTCTCCAGCGGTGGTAAAGCGAAATTGTCCCATCAGCTTCCTTCACCCCTTGTCATTCTGAGGGAGAGAAGCGAGCGGAGAATCTCCTCTTCACTCTGTTCAGAATGACAAAAAAACGAAGTTGCCAAACAATCTAGTCTCATTAGCTCTGATATAGATATTGTGGCTCAGGATAGATGCGGCTTAAGGTCTGTAAGAGAACTATGTCCTGCCCACTTAATCCCAACAGTCTCATCTGAATGGCATAAACTAAGCCACCCAGATTAATTCCTAGAAGCGACTCTAACAGGGACTCACTCGGTGGTTCGTAGTACTCTATTTTTCGAATTGTCACGCCGGCTAACTCTGCCGCCAAATCTATGGCAGCATCCAGACCACCTAGTTCGTCAACTAACCCTAACTCTTTAGCTTCACTTCCAGTGTAAAGTTGCCCCGTAGCTAAACTTCTTACCTCATCTTTGCTCAATCCCCTACCTTCAGCCACTACCGCAACGAATTGCTCATAATAGGCATCGGTCATCTTTTGCATGATTTCCTTCTCTTCGGGTGTTAGCTCCCTCAATCCAGCATACATATCTTTATACTTCCCACCTTTGAAGGTTTGCATCTCGATTCCCAGTTTATCGTAGAGTCCTTTAACATTCGGTATCTGAGAGATAACCCCGATGCTTCCTGTCAGTGTGCCGGGAAGGGCTACAATCCTGTCAGCTTCAGCCGAGATATAATAGCCACCAGAGGCAGCCATATTCCTCATGCTGACCACAATAGGTTTTGTCTGCTTGACTTTTTCTATCTCCTTTAGAATTTCCTGGCAAGGCGCTACCACACCACCAGGGCTCTCTATGTGAAGGACAATCGCCTTCACGGCAATATCTTTCTCTGCCCGACTCAATTGTTCCTTCACCAAGCCAGGAGTGATAGCTGAGCCGAAGAGGAGGGAACCGCCTTCAGATGTAATAGACCCACTAAGGGGAATCACAGCAATTTTATCTCCTACCGGAATGCAGCTAATGGGGATCAACATGGCCACTAGCAATAACATCGCCAAGCCAATAATGGTTACTTTTTTCATCTCACTCCTCCTATCGCTTCCCTTGCCCTTTGGAGCATTATGTCAAGAGGTGCTTCCTTCCCCGTCCATAATTCAAATGAGGCTGCTCCTTGATATACTAGCATAGCCAGGCCGCTAAGTATATTGGCTCCTGCTTTCTCTGCTAATTGCAACAAGTGCGTCGGACAAGGGTTGTATACCAGATCGTAAACCAAGATACTTCTCGGAATCACTTCAAGACTCAAAGGTGATTGCCCCTCTTGAGGACTGTGTTTCATTCCTATGGTGGTGCAGTTGACTATCAGGTGGCAGCGGTCAAAAATCTCAGGGGAATTCAGGGCCTGCCAAGGCAGAGCCGCAACCTCGGTTTTCAGCGAACACCCCCGGAGATAGCTTTTCAAGCTATCAGCCAGCGCCCCAGCTCGTGCCAGGTTTCGATTGAGGATAAGGAGCGAGCTCGCCTTCTCTCGCACCAAAGCAAAGCACACTGCCCTGGCTACTCCACCAGCGCCTAAGATTACCACTCGCTTACCCTGAGGCTCAAAGTGTCCCTCCTTATGCAACGCCTGAAGAAAGCCATGAGCGTCAGTATTGAAACCTAGAAGTCTATCATCTCGTTTGACTATGGTATTGACTGCGCCAATCAAACTTGCCGGGTCATCAACCTCGTCCAGCAAAGGTAACACTGCTTCCTTATGAGGAACGGTCACATTAGCTCCCAGGTTTTGAGGCTCTCTTAGCTTGGCTATTGTAGCTTCAAGTTTCTGTGGGGCTGTTTCCCAGGCCTGATAGCGGATATCAAGCTGGTAGTAGTCCAAAGCCGCCTGCTGAAAATAAGGCGAGATGGAATGCTTAAGGGGATAACCGATGAGCCCAATGAACTTTAGCATTGATTGAGATTGCTTCGCTTCTGGCTCGTAGCTAACAAGCTGTCCAGAAACCCCTGAAGGATAAAGGCGGCAGCCAGGGCATCCCGGTGTTCATTCCTTTTGTTCTTCTTGGTGCCAGCCTTAACCATCAATTTCTCAACAGCTAGAGTGGAGAACCGCTCATCCCATAGTTGTATGTCAACGTTGAGATTGCTTCGCTCCGCTCGAAATGACAGCTTCTCAGCAAAAGCGGTTACTTTATCAGCCTGTGGACCAAGGCTACCATCCAAGGAGCGAGGCAGACCAACTACGATACGCTCTATCCGATGCTGCTCCACAAGTTTGATAATATCATCTATAGTCGTATCTTCACCTTGGTTGGCAATCACGCTTAAAGGAACAGCCAGAAGACCTTCAGAGTCACTTATGGCCACTCCTGTCCTTTTATCCCCAATATCTAATCCCAGGCTGCGCATTTTTCACCCTCACCATATGTCATTCTGAGCGAAGCGAAGAATCTCATAGACCCTTCGCTACCGCTCAGGGTGACAAAATAAACAATCTCAGGAGATTCGGCTGGCAACGATGCTTTTAACCAGATTCAAAGCTTCATCAACCTTAGCTATATCTTTGCCGCCTGCTTGAGCCATGCTTGCTTTGCCTCCCCCGCCACCACCAGTCACTTTAGCCACCTGCTTAACAATGTCACCAGCATGGAATCCTTTAGCCACTAAATCAGGAGTAACCATAGCCAGAAAACTGGGCTTGCCATTATAAATGGTAGCTAAAACTACTATGGCGCTCTTTAGTTTGTCCCGCAGTACATCGCCCATCTCTCTGAGGATAGGCATAGTTAACGACGTCACCTTAGCAGACAGGACAGTTACACCATTAACCTGCTGTGTCTGCTCCAGCAGGGAATCTGCTATCTTCCGCGATAATTCCCTCTCTAAGGAAAGAGAGTGTTTACGTTCTTTTTCCAGTTCACTAACAAGTCCTTTTACCTTACTGTCAACTTCTTCGGGTGAACTCCCTGTCTCCTCGGCCACGCCTTGCAAAGTAGAAAGACGCTTCTTAACCAAGGATTCAGCTCCACTCCCAGTCACCGCTTCAATGCGCCGCAGACCAGTGCCAATGCTGCTTTCGCCCGTTATGAGGAAAAAGCCAATCTCCCCGGTTGATTTGACATGCGTGCCACCGCATAGCTCCTTACTTATCGCTGGTTCGCCAACTTCCACCATTCGAACTACTTCGCCATATTTCTCCTCAAACAAAGCAATAGCACCTTCAGCAGTAGCTTGCTTATATGGGACGATTTTTGCCTTCACCTGTAAATTCTGGCGTATCCTCTCATTGACCCTTCTTTCAATCTGTGTAAGTTGTTCCTCATTTATTGCTGCCAGCCAGGAGAAGTCAAATCTAAGCCTACTTGGCTCTTTTAGTGAACCCCTCTGAGAAACGCGGTGGCTCAATATTTGCCTTAAGGCAGCCTGAAGAAGGTGGGTAGCAGTATGGTTACGGGCAATATCCAAACGACGGGCAATATCAATTTCAGCCTCTACCTCATCACCAACAGATATACTGCCCTCAATAACTTTTCCCTGATGGACTATTACATCCGAGGGGCTTCTAATGGTATCTGTAACAACCACTTTTCCTTTCCTACCGCTTATCTTCCCGGTGTCCCCTACTTGGCCACCCATCTCGCCATAGAAAGGGGTCTTGTCTAGTATTATGTCAACTTCATCGCCCTGAGAAGCAGTTTCCGCAAGCTGACCTTTCACTTTCAACTCGAGAAGCTTAGCTCGGGAAGTACTTCGCTCATACCCGATGAATTCAGTTTGTCCAACCGGCTTTGCTGAGACTAAACCAGATGATGGTACTCTGCCTCCGCCGACAGGGACACGAAATCTTTGTCCGGCCCTTGCCCTCTCCCTCTGCTTTTCCATCTCAGCCTGGAACTCTTCCCAATCTACGGAAAGCCCCTTTTCTTTAGTTATCTCAGCAGTCAACTCCGGTGGAAAGCCATAAGTATCGTAAAGTCTGAATACCTCTTCACCCGGCAACTGCTCTCTCCCTTGTTCTAAAGCTTCATTGATGAGCCTTTCCACCAGGTTGAGCCCGCTGTCTAGGGTGTTGATGAACCTCTCCTCCTCCGCTTTAATTACTTCTTTAATCAAACCCCGATTGGCCATCAGTTCAGGATATATATGACCCATCTCATCAATGACAACCTCAGCAACTTCGTTAAGGAAAGGCCTATCCAAATTCAGCCTTCTCCCGAAAAGAGAGGCGCGACGCAATACTCGCCGTAAAACATAGCCTCTACCTTCGTTAGAAGGCGAGACACCGTCAGCAATGAGAAAGGGAATGCCACGGCCATGCTCAGCAATAATTCTAATAGCTCGGTCATCACTATCACTCTTACCACAACACTTGCCTGTTAATCGGCAAATCCTTTGAATGAGGGGTAAGAAAAGATCTGTCTCATAGACTGAATATTTGCCTTGCATAACCACTGCAGTCCTTTCCAAACCCATTCCAGTATCAATATTCGGTTTAGGCAGAAGAGTACGCTTACCATCAGGACTCTGGTCATATTGAGTAAATACCAGATTCCAGATTTCAGAGAAGCGACCACAGTCACAATTAGGTTTACATTCAGGTCTACCACAACCAGCCTCAACTCCTAAATCGTAATGGATTTCACTGCACGGCCCACAAGGCCCCGAATCACCGGCTGGACCCCAGAAATTATCCTCCTCCCCAAAACGCAATATTTTCTCAGCTGGAATTCCTACTTCCCGCCAATAGTTAAAAGCTTCATCATCGTCAAGGTAAACAGTTGCCCATAGCCGCTCTTTCGGTAATTTTAAGTGCTCCGCAACAAATTCCCAAGCCCAAGCGATAGCCTCTCTTTTGAAATATTCACCAATACTGAAATTCCCCAGCATCTCGAAGAAAGTAAGATGTTTGGTATCGCCAACAGAATCTATATCAGTATTACGGAAACATTTTTGGCAAGAAGCCAGCCGTGGACTGGGAGGCTTCTCTAATCCCAAGAAGTAAGGCTTAAATTGTGCCATGCCCGCAGTAGTCAATAATAGGGTAGGGTCTCCATGAGGAATCAAGGATGAACTAGGGATGATCTTATGACCCCTATCTTCGAAGAACCTCAGAAAAAACTGCCTAAGTTCATCACCAGTCATTTCTTATCACCTTCCATGATTCCAGAGAATATGGTATGTTAACATAGATGCTAGCGTGAAGCAAAGCCAGTGGGTGTAAATAAAATAAATACGGAATATAGACATGATTAAGTGGCTTAAGGCACATGGTGTAGTTGATTGGCTTGGCACTCACGGCATCCGTGTCTTGGTTATCACGATTGTCGCTGTCGTTTTATACTTCTTGCTACGCCGTTTTGTGCCTCTTCTAGTTAAAAGAACAATAGCCCAACGAATGAAGAGATACCCTAAGGGAGAAATAAAAAAGCGAGTTGACACTTTGTCCTCGGCTGTTGTTAATACAGGTACAGTTGTCATTGCTGTTTTTGCTATTATCACCATACTCCCTGAATTTGGGGTGAATATTGCTGCGATGCTAGCTGCGCTAGGCATTATGGGCATTGCTGTCGGTTTTGGTGCCCAAAGTTTAATCAGGGACTTACTTGCTGGCATCTTTATCTTACTGGAAGACCAATACAGAGTAGGTGATGTAGTTAAAATTGCCGGCATTGCTGGTTTAGTTGAGCAAATAGGCTTACGTCGCACCATTCTCAGAGATTTGGACGGCATAGTCCACTCCATTCCCAATGGTGAAATTAAGGTAGCCAGCAATTTTACCAAGTTATATTCCAGAGTGAACTTGAACATCTCAGTAGCCTATGGGGAAGACCTTGACCATGTTATTGAAGTCATAAATAGAGTCTGTAAGGAAATGGCTGACGACCCCAAATGGAGTGCAGACTTTGTAAGTACGCCGAAGGTGCTCAGGGTAGATAAATTGGGGGATTCGGGCATTGACATTAAAATACTGGGAGATACCAAACCAATCCGTCAGTGGGATATAATGGGAGAGTTGCGCCTTCGAATTAAAAGGACTTTTGATAAGGAAGGGATTGAGATCCCATGGCCTCATACCAAGGTCTATTTTGGCAATACCCCTCCCACAATAGGGGAAACTCAGCCAATGCCAGAGGAACCTACAAATACGAAGACTGAGCCATCTTAAACTCGGGAGGTGGCAAGCTCAGCCACTAAAAGTTCCAGGGCTAATTGGTCATTGTATTTGCCAGTTTTGATGGCCAGGTCAGTTTCCAAAAGCTTATCATAAGCTTGCTTTATGTGCTCAAAATCATATAGTTTGGCTTGACTGAGTGTTTTATCCAGAGCGTAGTTTGAGGTTAAGCCTAATTTGTCTTGAATTTGCTGCTGAGATAACCCTGAATCCAGCTCTCTAGCTTGTGCTATTAAACGAACTTGCCTGGTAATCATGGCCAGGATGTAAGTCGGTGAGATGCCTTCTTGATAAAGCCTATAAAGTGTTAGTTGGGCCTTTTGCACCTGTCCTTCGACAACTGCATCCACCAGGACAAATATGTTAGCCTCCTGGGCATAGCTCACCAGTTGCCTCACACCCTCTTCAGCGATGGTACGCCCTTGAGTGTAAAGGAGCAACTTTTGAATTTCGTTATTCATCGCCCATAAATTGCCACCTATAAGCTCAGCGAGCAAACTCACAGCCTCAGAGGTGATGCTGCCACCTTCTTCACTTACCCGCTGTTGTATCCAGGCTGTTAACCCTCTACCCCGCAGCAGAGGAAAAGTCTTCACTTTAGCCAATGGCAAAAGCTTCCTTAACAAAGGGTTATGCCTACTTATTCTGCTATCATCAACTAGCACTAGCACGGTGGTTGGTGCCATTTGCTTAATATAAGAGACCAAACCTTCCCCCAGCTTGTTTTCGGATTTAGTTACGGCATGTTTACTAAATCGCTGCTTGCCTGGCTTCGGCTCAAACCTCTTCAGTAAGCCATCAACTATAACCAAACGATATGGAGACAAGAAAGGAGCAACATTACAGTTATCCTTAAGCTCGCCTAAGGTTAGGCTCTGGCCATCCAGCCTGGCAGTACTAACTGCCAGCATTTGTGGGTCGCCTAAGTCAGCTTTAATCTTCTCTAAAGCTCGATTAAGGGAGAAATCGTCCTGCCCATGAAAAATATAAAGCATTTCCTTGGTATTCTATCACAGAACCCTTTGGCAAGAGGTTTTCTCTGATTCACAGATTAAGACACTAGAGGCTATATACTTGCCTTGCCCTTTTAGCTGTTCTGCGCCTCTTCCAGCCCAATATCTCCAGTAAATCTCCTATGACTGCATCCGTCGTTGTCTCATGCCTTAGCGGCAAATCGGGGTTGATGCGATAAGTATTGCTCCTTCCTATTTTCCTACGCTTCAAATAACCGGCGGCTTCCAGATCAGCGATTATCTTATGGGCAGTCCTCTCCGTAAAATCCAGTGCTAAAGCAATCTCACGAGTAGTGCTGCGTGGATGCCTGGAGATATAGCTGAGGACCAAGCCATGTTTGGTAATAAAAGTCCAATCTAGCATTTTGTCCAACCCTCCCAAAAATATTTAAATTTTTATCTT
>CAYTBB010000028.1:0-15164 GCA_964435965.1 uncultured Dehalococcoidales bacterium | reverse complement strand
CACTGCCTGGCTGCCAAACCAGCACCGCCAGAGGCTCCAGTGCTCAGGGCGAGGAATACAGCTCGTGTTATGCCAGGCATGACTAATTCTGATAAACTTGCCGTCCCCATCATCAAGGCGTAGGCCTTTTAGAATCCATATCGATAGGGGGTGACAAATTCGCTGAACAATTAAGGTGACATTTTCGCTGGACAACAACACAACCAATCTCTTCCAACGCAAGATGAGCCTGAGAGATTGAGGCAATTCGTTTATTATTGGGACGTGCAACTAATCATGAACGACAGACAATTACAGACGGTAGAGCAAGTAAGGCAATTTCTGAAGGGGGAGTGAGACGCTAGAATTCAGAGGTCTAACGGCCGAGGGAAAATACTACTGGATAGAGGAGGTGCTGGTAAGATTTAGATATCATCTTCTCAAGAGAGATGATAAAGGAGTAATACGGCGTTATATAAGGAAGGTTACGGGATATTCGAGGTCGCAGGTATCGAGGCTGATAGCGGAGCACAAACGGACAGGGCAATTAAAGAAAACGGAATACAGGAGACACCGTTTCCCGCACAGGTATACCCTATCAGAACTCGAGCTGTTGGCCAGAACAGCTGAATTGCATGGGTGGTTAAGTGGAGCAGCCACGAAGAAGATCATGGAGCGGGAATATGAGGTTTATGGAAACGCTGAGTTCGGGAATATTTGCCCGATATCTGTGGCTCACATATGCAATCTGCGAAGGAGTAATATCTATCGGGTCATGACCAGAGGATTTAGCAAGACGAAACTGGTCGTATCCAAAATCGGCGAGCGGGCGAAGCCAGATCCAAAGGGTCAACCTGGTTATATTCGGATAGATACAATTCATCAAGGGGACATCGACGGTCAGAAGGGGGTATACCATATCAATGCCGTGGATGAGATAACGCAGTGGGAAATCGTAGCCTCGGTGGAAAGGATATCGGAAGCCTACCTGGTGCCAGTACTGGAAAGCATATTGGCTCAATTTCCCTTCGTCATCAGAGATTTTCATTCCGATAATGGCTCAGAATTCGTAAACCATATATTAGCCAGGCTATTGAACAAACTACTGATACGTTTCATCAAATCAGGCCCAGGCACAGCAGCGATAATTGACTGGTGGAGACCAAGAATGACTCAGTGTTGCGTAAAACCTGGGATACGCACATATCCCCAGGCGTGCGCCGAGCGGAAAGGATGGTGCATGCTCGTTCCAAGCTCTTTCAACAAATCACGAAATTTGCTAAACGCGTTGCTTGAAACCTTTCTTTCAGACTCATTTTTCAATTAGAATAGACCGGAAGCAAGCAAATACTACCCACTAACCATAAAATTTCTTGTCATACCTAGTTTCAAATAACCTCTTAAGCATAAACTCATACATCTTCAAAAAGTAAGGCCAAGTGCTGTTCCTCATTGGTTACCCTATCATACATTTAGCGATCTCATTTGCTGAAGGGATGGGATACCAACAAAAAGTCACACCCCTCAGCAAGAGTCGCTTCAACAACAGTGTGGTTGCCAAGCATGAAATGCGTTTCTGTCAAAACAAGCTTATTGGCCACGATCCCCCTCCATCAATATTCCCTAAGCTCCTTTGCAGAAAGTATGCATCCCTTCAAAATTTACCATACGTATCCCAAGCCTAATAACCGACCAGGCGCATCCTTCAGCATATAATGCAAAGCACTCTCTTCGACGCCTTCATCCAAAAGCATACCAATGAACAACCTCAGGCCTTCCGGAGGAGCTGGGATGCGCAGCTGGCCACAGTCTGAGCCAATAACAACATTTTCGTACCCCACTGCATCAATTTGCTCCGCCACTGCTTTAGCAGAAATCAAGAACCTGTTTTTCAGGCTGTATAGTGCAACATGCTCTATCGTAGCCCCCATCTGTATAAGCTCTTTTTGTTCCTCGATAGACCAATCCCACAGCTCAGAAAAGGAGACATGTGTGATGATGATCTTTTCTATGCCCATCCTGTTTGCCTCACTAACCAAAAGCTTTATCTCTGCCTTAGACAAGTGACCAGTTCCTAGTGCAATGTTCGTTTCTTTTATCACCCGAAGAACCTCCTTTGTTTCGGGCGTCAGTTGCCCCCCCCCATCCAGTATCGAAATACCTCTTACTTCTACTTTTGCTGCGGCAGCAGTCTGTTTCATGTGTCTATATTCTGGCGCTCCAAAGACATCCATATGGCGTTTTGACCACTGCGTGGGCATCCACACAATCTTACCGCCGAAACGAGCACAAATCTCCACAACATGTGGATTTATCCCTCCTACATGCTGGTTAAGAACCACCCCACCGTAAACAGCGAGATCCGGGACCACTTTGTCCACCAGAATCGCACGATCTGCAGTAAGACCATGGTGGCACTTAAGGACGATCGCCCTCATGCCATATGCCCTAGCTTGCCGAGCAAGATCAATCGCATCTCCAACTCTCCCAAATATTTCAGGCCCATTATGAACGTGGATATCGATGGCTCCAGTTAAGATCCTTTTAACTACGTCACCCTTATTTTTATTCATTTCGATACCTCCTCTAAATTTAAGATCCAGTGTATCAAACTACTCAGGTATTAAGCTACTATAGAGCAGCCGGTTCTGTCACTGGGTAGTCCATTCTAAACCCATTGTCCCTTCACTTTTTGTATAATGACGCGAAGTTGCTTGATGCTCATTGCAAGCAACTGCACTTCACTATAGTTTACGCCTGCTCTGACTCCTGAGATTTGTATTTCTGATTGTATCCTTTCCCTCCTATTATTTATGCTCACCCATACACATCATCTCCCTTTTCCCTTCATTTAAAATGCAATTTGATTTTTCCCGCCGATTCCTTAATATAGTTTATTCTACCTTCCTCTGTTAGCTTAATGAATATTCCTTGCTTTATTTTGTTGTCTTACTCATGTCAGCGCTGGTAAAATATTTGTATTGGTTCAGTCGTTTTCGGGCAAACTGATGGTCGCAAAACAATACAACCTCCCTCAGTGCCTGTCAAGTACCTGTGGGCTCCTTGTCAAGTTGTTTTGAAACAGCTACGAAATGATAGAAAACCCAGGAAGATCTTTCTCCAATAGAATTCTACATTTCTCAGGCCATAAGAAACCCGCTTTAGCATCTTGATATTTGTATCGTAACTCTCGGTAAAGCCATTAGTGGTGCCATTATCAAAGTGGTTTAAGATAGGCTACCTTCATCGTTTCAAGATATTACCCCTTCTTATAAGCTCTCCTTCATCCACCGATTTCAGCAGTCAATTCTTCATTTGCTACTATTATTTTTCCTCTAAGGATGGTCAGCACAGGCCAGCCTGTTGCTTCCATACCTTCATTGATGCTCAAGTCTGTTCCCATGCGCAAGCCTGCTGCATTGAGCGAGTGTTTCTTGTCTGAACCAATTATGACTATGTCAGCATTAGAGCCTGGAGCGATAGCACCCTTTGGCGATAAAGACCGAAGGTCTTGCCGACGTTTGTACTCGCTACCTCGACAAAGCTTTGCAGACTCAGTCCCCTTCTTAAAACGCCTTCAGATTCGACCGTGGCCTAATCACTGTCCCACTCGGGCTTGATAGTTGCGCAGATTAAAGAGATACCAAAAGTGCAACAAGAAAGAAATGCGTATTTAATACCACGCTCAGCATTTAAAGAAAACCCTGAGACTATGACGTGATAACGTATAGACTATTAAGGAGGAGAGACCTCCCTCATAATCCCATGATTAGGTTATTTCTTTTTAATAGCCGAATAGGCTCCTAAGATAAGCTTTCAGGCCATTTTGATATATGTGATGAGGAGCCTTGCTACTCAAGCCTAGTGATAAAACGGCTTTAGTATCCGACCCCGATTCTGTTGTTAACTGACGATTATCTCCCCCTTGTCTGCATCCACCGTCACCATGTCTCCGCTCTTTACCTGCTCAAAGATGCTCGGGTCCTCCACCTGCACCATCGGAATATTCTGAAAAACACAGCCTTGCACTATAAACGGGTCTACCTCCAGATTGACTATTGCTGCCGGCCAATTTCCATACCGGCAGGCGAGGTCAAACGCGCTTGGTCCGGAGGAGCTACCATCTCCCGAGGTGAAAATCAATACCGCTCCAACAAATGAGGATCCCTTCAAATCAGTCATCGGCGAGTTAAATACCCCTCGCTTGGGATCAACAAACCCTCCGAAGGAGAAACGCTCCTTGGTAACCAAAGCTGGCCCTGAAGCTTTCCCCTGCCAGATTTTTTTCGCCTTGAATTCTTTAATATCACCCATCCTAGACACCCCCCGTAATGGCAATTTCTATACAGCGCTCCGTATTACCAAAGAACATTCTGCTTCCATATGACCTTCTTACACTGAAAGCCTGCTTGACTGAGTCAGTTGCCACACGGTCCATCCTTGGCTTTTTGGCCGGGGCATATATAAAAGGCATAAGAAGGCATCCATCAACATACAGCTCGCCCCCACTAGCCTCAATTATCTGGCCATACCCTAACCTATCAGCTGAGGCTCTAATGGAGTGTGATGTCATGATCCAGAGCCTGGTATCCTTGGCCACATGCTTACCTTCAATCATTCTGCATATGTCTCGTATCTGATAGAGTGTTGCATGGGGACAGCCAAGAAAAACCAGATCTACCTTCCCTTCAGGTTCATGGTTGAGGTATTCATAAACTTTTCTTTTAGCAGCTTCATCGAAGACATATGTCTGCTCCGGTGCGTTTGTTCCGAAAGCTGCCTCCATGTTCGGCGCCTCAGGTGTCACTCCCGGGATGTGGTATATGGCCGTGCTGCCAGGGACATTGATGGCGGCGCCTAGCTGCATGACTTCTTCTACAATTGGCCTCTTCAAGTTAGTGAAGACTGGGATGCCCACGCCTACTTTATGCCCTGTAAAGTAACCTAATGCCCCCCAGTCGCTGAGATTTTCTATCTCGCACTGTACATCGATTAGGTGCGTGCCCTTTCTATTCTCAGCAAAGTGCATGCCGTATTTCGGAGTGATGCCTAACAGGGCTGAGTATAAGGATGTCTCGTGGCTTTCTCGGTTTGTCCGAGCCCCCAATATGCTATTGCAGTAGATAATCGCTGACGTCTCACACCAGCTACAGTGTTCTCCCATTGTGGGGGCATTGCCTACAAGATAGGGGATACAGCTAAAGGTTGACAGGATTCCACACTTCTTGGCGACTTCTACAGCCTCCATAGCTGCAGTATAAGTTGCCTCAGTGGAACCCATCCCCCGCCATTTCTCAAGGTCCACTAGTCCGGGGTTGACTGTTGTATTGGGTTTCACCCGGATACTAGATATGGATTCCTTAAAGCCAGCAATATCGTCTCCGGTTAACTCTCTACGACGTGGAGGGAAGCACCTGGCCACTTTGCTTATCCCCCAGAACGAGGTATGTGCACTGGTTATTGGGACAAACTCCTCAGCACCCATGGCAGTGCCATAGTTAACGAGGTCTATCATCGCCTGCTGCAGGATTTTGCCCCTTTTCCCATCCAGTATCTGCTTGTGCTCTGCGTTTAGTCTCATTTCTTCTTTTTGCACTTCCTTTGCTAGAAATGAACCAGTTTTACATCCAAGTGTGGAACTCATAGCTTGCAGCGCCTGTGGGATGGAAAAGCGGGCCATGTTTCATACCTGGGGGACGGCAAGCATAAAATCCAGCTGCAAAGGTTTGGCTCAGCGTCGTATCTATGATAGTTCCTCTAACTATGAGTACCTCTTCCCACTCCTCATGACAAAGCACCCTGCCTAACGGCGATTCGTACTGACGGATACTAGCATCCATGTCTGGCTGACTCATGATTAACCGTGTGTAGGAGCCTGTCTCCGGGTCTTTGCTCAATATTTTTTCGTACTGCCCATGTGCTCTCTCAATCTTCTCCCAAGGTGTGAGCGCAGTATCAAAAAATTCCAATTCAGGTTTAGCAATTTTAATTCCTCGCCAATAGCCCTCAATGAGCAAAGCGCCGGTGGGGTGGAAAGATGCTAGGCTACGCTTTTTGCCCGGAGGTAGGCAACAGTAATATCCTGCCTTATACGTTTTGTTTTTTG
The DNA here is from genome assembly GCA_964435965.1 of uncultured Dehalococcoidales bacterium. Lineage (GTDB taxonomy): Bacteria > Chloroflexota > Dehalococcoidia > GIF9 > AB-539-J10 > 20-14-all-45-10. The sequence continues at coordinate 9,079 of CAYTBB010000028.1, read as the reverse complement.
TTGTATCTATGAGAGTCCCTCCAAGCACGAAGATTTCTTGCCAATCCTCTTGCTCTTTCAGCTGGTCTGGCGAAGATTTGAGCTGCTGGATGCAAGAATCTAAATCCGGCTGAATGAGAACCAGCCGGGTATAAGAGCCTGTCTCTGGATCCTTGCTTAAGATCTTCTCGTATTTCCCCGATGCTCCCTCTATAGGCGTCCAGGGAATGAGTTCGGTATTGAAGAATTCTAACTCAGGTTTAGCCATCTATTTCACTCCTTTTTCTTTTATGTTCACAAAGCATAGTACAAAGTTTGGGTGCCGTCTTCTTGCTATGCTGCCCTAACTACAGATGCAAGCGGTTCTCAACATCTCCTTGTCCTGTAGATTTTATACTGAGAGAACTCTGTTCTTAAGGTGTGGGGCCTCTCTTCTAAACTTGCGAACCTCCTCAATATCCATTTCGCCTTTAACTATACATTGGAGGAGGCCTCCACTTGCAATGGATACCCCTTGTGGATCCACAATTGCGCTGTGGCCGAGGTAGTGCACGCCGCGATTGAAACCGGCACAATTACAGGAAATCAGATAACACTGGTTCTCATTAGCTCGAGCGTGGCTTAACTCTATCCAGTTCTCTACTCTCACTAGAGGCCAGGCTGCTGGCTGTAGGAATATTTCCGCACCGTAGTTGACAGCCATTTTCCTGTAGAGCTCTGGAAAACGCAAATCGTAGCACATGGCAATACCTATAACGCCGAGCTCCGTTTTTACCGTAACGACATCGCGCCCCGGTTTTACCGCTGCTACCTCCTCCGACCCCTTCCTGGTAACCAAGTGTATCTTTCTATATGTGGCGATAATCTCGCCCTTAGGGTCTAAGAGAACAGCAGTGTTATAAAGATCGTCCTCCGCCCTCTCAACAATGCTGCCTGCTAAGATATATGCGTTCACAGCTCTTGCCTTTTCAGCCATCCGGGAAATTGTTTCTCCATGGAGGGTTTCACTGCCCTCAGGATACAGATCGAAGCATCGCCAGCCAATATTCCATACCTCAGGCAGGAGAATTAAATCCGCATCGGCAGCCTTATCGATCAGCTTTTCCATATGCCCTATTCTCTCTTCTTTGGTATGTTCATCAGAAAACCAGTATTGTATAGAAGCTACTTTGGTCATTTCTCCTCCATCTATTATTAGTCTCTAATTAAGGACACGGCCATATAACGAGTCCGATACACTATGTACCAACACCGAGATGTCAGATACGAGTATTCGCCATGAACGCGCTTTCCTGTTCCCGTTGGCGGTAAGGCCCACTGAGGCGTTATTAAAGCACAACTCTAATATAGCTGTCAATATGCCGAATTAAATTATCTAAGCTGCAACCGAAGGGTAATATTTAAATCACATAAAAAGTAACCGAACTTGATTAAGCTATAGCCAGGTTAGCACTTTAGAGGAGGTTAAGGCCAGGCTATATGGAAAGGATGGACATGCACTCAAGAAATGAATACCTCAAGGTATTAAGGGAAAGATACTTGAAAGCCAGTATCAGGAAGGAGAAGCCACAGCTTCTGGATGAATATTGTGGCAATACCGGTCAGGCAAGGAAATATGTCACCAGGAAGATGCAGCCCGGGGTGGATCTAAGGTCGAAGCAGAAGAAAAAAGGAAAATAGACTTACAATGCCAAGTTAAAGCTGCTCTAGCCAAGGTATTGGAGATTTTTGATTGTCCTTGCGGTCAAAGGCTTAAACCTATATCAGCGGTAGAGGTAGATAGGTTAAGGTAACTTAGCGAGCTCACGATATCAGACGAGGTTGCCCTAAAGCTAAGGCAGATGAGTTCAGCCACCATTGATAGAAAGCTCAAACATCAAAGGGAGGTACTGCACCTTTTGATCTCAAAAGGTGGCTCTAAACCCGGCTCTTTGCTGAAACACAAGATTCCCATAAGGCTTACCCAGTGGAATACCTCCCAGCTGGGCTATGTAGAGGCTAATTTGGTTATCCATTGTGGCTCCTCTGCTCTGGGGGAATATATCAATACAGTTAGCACCACTGAGATTTCCTCCGGCTGGTGGGAAGAAGAAGCAATTATGGGGAAGTCTTAAGAACACAGCCTCTGGGCTTTGCAGCAAGTAAGGCAAAGGGTTCCTTTTGAGTGGAACGGGCTGGACTCGGACAATGGTACTGAGTTCGTCAACCAAATCCTGTACAAGTACTGCCATAGGGAAAAACTGGACTCATGTGAGAAAGGATTAGTGGCAGCATCAAGAGGAAATATGATATCCCTAAAACTCTGTATCAGAGGCTGATGGAGTCAAAGCAGGTTTCGGATAGGGCCAAGATGGAACTTGAGACACTCTACTTAAGTTTGAACCCGGCTTAACTGAAACGAGATATCAAGTCCAAGCTGGATAAGCTTTACCAGGCCTACAAAGGGAAAGGGAGAAGCTGCTAGGTCGCCCCCATAGAAAATTAGTGCCACATATGGTTACATTTTTAATGATGCAACCACTTAAAGTTGGGTTAGCTACTTAAATGATTTGACACGGCCTTGCAGGAAGTCTATGTGGCCTTTATGGGAGAGTTGAAGGGAGTAAGAAAGCGAGACAAAAGAATAAAAAGAGGCTTACGTATTTAGAACAAACGCTTTTCTCATCATACTCACTTTGCGGAACTGCCATACACGCTGGGATTAACGCAGTGGGCTATTCTGTCGCCTCGTAAACCAGCGAGAAGCTGTTGCACTGCCATGGTCATCATCTTGTTCAAGGTAGCTTGCACAGCGCTTCCAATGTGAGGCGTAAGGATTAAATTGTCTAGCGTCAGTAGGGGGTCGTCTGAAGGGATTGGTTCAACCTCCATCACATCTATGGCAGCGCGGAGAATCCGCCGGGACTTGAGTGCCTCGTACAGGGCCTTTTGGTCTACAACCGCTCCGCGAGAGGTGTTAATCAACACTGCAGTGGGCTTCATGACAGCAAACTCAGCGGCACCTATCATATGCCTGGTTTGCTCATTGAGTGCCGGGCGGAGGCAAATGAAATCGGATTGAGCAAGAAGCGAGTGCAAGTCAGGAACATATTCCACACCCAGAATACTTTCAATGTCGATCCTCCGAATTGCGTCATAATAGAGCACACGCATGCTAAATCCCTTGGCACGTTTCGCCACCTGAGTGCCTATTCTGCCTAATCCCACTATCCCCAGAGTGGAATGATTCACATCAACACCGAGGAGTTCCACAGGACCACTCTTTTCCCACTTTCCCTGTCTTACATAAGCATCAACCTCTACAATGCGTCTGGCACATGCCAAGATAAGAGCAAAGTCAAGGTCAGCATTCGTTTCGGTCAGCACATCAGGAGTGTGTCCCACTGGGATACCACGCCTTGTAGCTGCGGCCACATCAATATTGTCAGTTCCAACTCCGTAGTTGCTAATTACCCTTAGCTTCGGGGCACCGTGTATTACCTCAGCGTCGATTTTGGTAGTGCTGAAGGAAAGCACACCTTCAACATCTCTGACCCCTGCCAGAAGTCTATCCCGTGGTGGGGGATCTTCCTCAGATACTTTCATTTCATGAACACGGGCGATTCTATCCAGTATCTCAGAGAATTGGTTTCTGCCTACAAATACTTTTGTCATTTCCTGCCTCCTTATTTGTTTCCCTTTCCCTATGCGACCGGAAAGTGAGGTTTATTCCAAGTTCAGGTATTTCGGGAACTTCAATAGTCCCATCAGCGATCCTTATCTGCTGCCCAACTGCCCATGGGGGTACGGGACTGGTTCAACATAGCCATGAGTTATTCATGCACAGATGGTTACTAGCTCTCAAGCCCGGCCCCCTGGTAAGCAGGATAAGCTTGTTCGCCGTAACGCTTCAAAAACCCCTTCTCCCTCTTCACCTTAGGGCCAGGCCACTTACGGCGTCGCTCCTGTAGTTCTTCCTCAGACACCCTTAGTTCCAGGCAGCGATTGGGGATATCAATCCTTACAATGTCCCCGTTGGAAACAAGCGCCATAGGTCCACCATTCGCAGCTTCAGGTGAGACGTGTCCCACGCACGGTCCTCTGGTAGCCCCGGAATATCTGCCATCTGTCACCAGAGCGACAGAGTTGCCAAGTCCCAAACCCATCAGGGTATCTGTAAGCAGGAGCATTTCGCGCATGCCGGGACCGCCTTTAGGACCCTCGTAGCGGATGAGCACCACGTCACCCGGCACAACCTGGTTGTTTAACATGGCTTCCATAGCTTCCTCTTCTGAGTCATAAACCTTGGCAGGGCCCTCATGGACCATCATCTCTTCTGAGACAGCAGATTGTTTAATTACAGCGCCCTCAGGAGCTAAATTGCCGTATAAAATAGCGATGCATCCCTCTTTTCGAAGTGGTTTATCTAAAGAAGCGATTACATCCCGATTGTAAACTTTAGCATCCTTAATGTTCTCACCAAGGGTTTTTCCGGTGACGGTGATAGTGTCCGTATGGAGCAGTGGCTCTATTTCTTTGAGGACTGCCGGCATGCCGCCAGCCTGTTCTAGATCAGCTACAAAATATTCCCCTGAAGGATAAACATTGGTGATGAGAGGGGTTTGCCTGCTGATGCGGTCGAACTTTTCCAGCGGGAGCTCATAACCGAGTTCCCTGGCGATGGCCGGTAGGTGTAAGACGCAGTTAGTAGAGGCGCCCAGCGCCATTTCAGCCACCATGGCATTTTCAAATGCTTCCGTTGTCATGATTTTTGATGGCGTCAGGTTAGCTTTCAGGACTTCCATAATCTGCTTGCCGGTCTGGATAGCGAGGGTTCGTTTCTTGGCGTAAACTGCAGGCGTTGTGCCACTTCCAGGGAGGGACATGCCAAGCGTTTCTGTAAGGCAGCTCATACTATTAGCTGTTGCCATATTAGCGCAGGAACCGAAGGTTGGTGCGGCAGCGCATTCAGACTCCAGAAACCTCTCTCTGCTTATTTCTCCCCTGCGGAATTTCCCCAGACACTCCCTGGGATGTGAAACATTGATATACTTTTGTTCAGATTGCAAGTAGCCAGGCAACATAGCTCCGACAGTAAATATAATGGTGGGGATATCTACCCTGGCAGCCCCTATTAACATGCCCGGAAGTATTTTATCGCAGGCGCCTATCAGTACCAAAGCATCAAATCTATTTCCCTCGGCTAACACTTCCACAGAATCAGCTATCAGTTCACGGCTTGGCAACACCCACTTCATGCCCCTATGCCCCTGTAATAGCCCATCGCAGAGTGCCACGGTATTACATTCAAAGGGGATTCCTCCTGCGGCTAAGACACCCTTTTTGATATACTCAGCGAATGAGCGGAGGGGTGCGTGTCCCGGGTGGAACTCGGCCCATGAGTTAATGATGCCGATGAAGGGTTTGGATATTTCCTCGTTGCAAAGGCCAAGACACCGTAGATAAGCCCGTTGTCCAGCCCTTTCATCTCCCTCAGTGACAACCTTGCTCCTGTGTTTCAACTCCATGTAATTACCTCCTGAACCGGATTTGTTCCAGACATTATAGGAATAAGGGTTAATACTGTCAAGGTACGAAAGCTGTTGGGTCCACGCTATTTTGTGTGAAAATGGGTACTTTAAAGCACCCACTGACCTTTGTAGCCTTTGGATTAGAGGAACTCAAAGCAAAGGAGATACAAACGGGTGCAAGATGATTGTATGGCAGTGGCATTAGGATTGCCACAACTTAAGATTCTGTGGCAAAAAGAGATGGAGGACCATTTTGAGATCACAGTAATCTATTGCCGGGGAGAGGCTACCTCCTCCCGGCATGGTAAGGTGACCACTAAGGAACACGATAGGAAGCAGCAGTGTAAGCAGGATAGGAGCCTGAGGGATAAGGGAGTATTCCTCAGGCTAATAAAGCGCTGGTTTCGATGTCCTTTCTGTGGCAAGGTATTCACTGAGTTAGATGAAGTCTTCGGTTCCAGAAAGCGATCAAGTCATAGATTCAGGGAATACTTAGGGCAGGAAGCACTCCACCAGACAGTGATAAGAACAGCCCAAAAGGAAAAGGTAGGAGAAGGACTGGTGAGGAGATGCCTCACAGAGGAGATAGGAAGAAGACTTGAAGCAAAGGAGTGGAAGAGACACCGGCCTTCGTAGGGCTGCATGAGTTTTCGCTGAGGAGACGACGTCTATATCACACGGCTATTTGTAACTTAGTGAAGGGGGAAATAAGGAGGTGCTTGCAAGACAGTGACAACAGAAGGTAGAGAGGTATCTGGATAAGCTACCTCAACCGGAGAGAGTTAAGGGGATAGCTATAGATATAGCATGAGCTCTTGAATGATAAGCGATCAAAGTGCAAGGAACGATTGAGAAGTCGAAACTGGCCCTTGGGAATTTAAAGCTAACCACTTTGCTTGTTGAGATGGCAAACCGCTAATGCTGAACGGAAAAAACCTTCGCTGCCAGGCCTGGCTCTCGCCATATGCAGGCGCGATGGGCAATTACACGCTTATCGCAGATGGTTAAGTAATTAGCACACCCTTGGCTCTTTGCATTACACTCGACGAGGGTCTCCTGTGCTCCGCTAAGCTCGGTTCCCTTTACGCTGTGGACGATTTCCCACGCCTTCTTCACCTGGGATGGCTCGCCCTCTATGACAAAGGTGGTTGAGCCCTCGCCACCCGTGATGCCTCCTGCTCCTATGACCGTGGTTCTCACATCCGCCAGCATGCTGACGGCGTCTGTCTCGGTGACAACAGTGCCCCAGAGAGGGACAAGGCCGACGGCCATGCCCATTGCCAGGTCCATGGTCTCTCTTCCTGCCGCAGCCAACGCCTCTTCTAGGGGGCAGGGTATAAGCTTCTCCCATCCCACTGCTATGATAGTGGTGACCCCCCTGGCCATAAGGCCTGGCACGATCCTGCCTGCCGGGCCTCCCAAGGGCCGCCCGACCATGATTGCAGTTTTGCGGTTCACATCAAGGGCATTGGCGCCTGTTACGAGCACATCGTTTTTCCCCATCTGGATAGCAACTTCTTCAATAGCCAAGTCTGATTTGAGGTCCTTTACTTGCCCGCCTTCTATAAGCAGTCTATGTAAGCCGACGTCATATTTGATATTTGCCGCCTTGATCCCTTGCTGGGTAATGCGCCCGTGGATTCCCATCTTTATGCCGGCTAACTCCTCAGCCAGGGCTGAGATAGTGGTGCCTCCCTTGAGCAGTATCTTGCCGTTCTTCAAAGCGGTGCGCACCTCTGGCATCTGGGAAATTGCTTTAGCTATAAGGCGTTTGGCCTCATTGGGAGTTACGCTGACCTGTACCTTGATCATTTGCCTGCCTTTCTAACCTGTTCAGGTTATTTGCTTTTGGGTAGCTTGTATTCTGGAAATTCTCCAGAGGTTTGGTCTGTTGCTTAAGGACTTGAAATTCCTACTCTTAATAAGAGCTACCTTGGTCAATCAGCAGCCTTATTTCCATATGCGATCCTCACCTGGGTCGCAGGGCTATCTTTCTTCGTTAGGAGGGAATTATACATTGCCTGTAAATTCCCTGTCAAGTCTTTGTGCTGGCTGACCACATAGGTAACACTGGACTACGGATCTTAGCAAGTTCCCTTTCAATATACTCTACAGGAGCAAGATAGGCAAGAGATTGGTGCGGGCGGTTGAAGTTATACTCAATAAGCCATTCAGTTAGCCCGGGATTGAGCTCTTCAGGGTCTAAAGATAGATTGCAGTTATAGAGCCATTCATACTCTAAGGTCTGGTTGAACCTTTCTATCTCCGGGTTATCCTTAGGGGTTCTGATCCTTGAAAAGTACCTTTGAATACCTAATTTGGTGGTGGCTCTTTCAAACTCTAAAGCAAACTCGCTTCCATTATCTGTCTGTAAGTTCTCAACAGGCTGGTTAACAAGGTAGCGAAGGCGATAAAGAAAGTCTGTCGCTACCCGAGAACTCTTGTTCTTGTACATCTAGGCATAGCCTAACTTGGTGGCATGATCCACAGCAGTCAGGATATATCTTTTGAGATTATTCCAATAGATAACAATGGTGTCAAGCTGAAAGAGGAAGCAGGGCCTCCCCTCTTTCACTAACTGGGTGATTCTCTTTTTTGGTTTCTGGCGGGCTTGGGCTCTCTTTCTAGCGGTCTTCTCTGCCTGCTTTTGATCAGGATAAAGCTTATACCTTCGAATCACCCTCTCAATCTTCCAGGTGGAGATCCCCTCAGGATATTCTTTCTCATAAAGAACCTTTAGCTTCTTCTTCCCATAGTAAGGATATCTCTTTCTCAACCGCCTTATCCTCTCTTCCTGGATGAAGGTCACTTCCCAGTTCCTCTTATGGCAAGAAGCTTTAAATTGGTCAGCCAGGCTATGGACATCGTATTTGGAGTCTTTAAAACGCTTGGACCACTCGTGAAAGGTCTTCCTTGAGATACTGAAGTGCTGAGCGGTGAGGGTAACATTCTCTTCGGCCACTGTATAACTGTATAATAAAAGACCATCCATTCTACCCTCAATGTCTCATGGGTTTTAAAGCCTAAAAGGTCTGCTACCCCTCTCCAGCGCTCATATCTATTTTTTAAGATAATGGGCTTGGTTTTAAAGAAATAGAAGCTGGCCAGCTTTCTCATCGTGGTAACTCTTCATGGTAAGTTAATATCGTTACTAACCATACCATGAGTGTTACCCATGTATCTCAGCCTCCGCAACGCTTGCGTATTGCATCAGCTTTAGTGAGCAGATAGAGCATACCACCTAGACACACAAGGAAAATGCCAATGCCAATAGGCCCTGTCCAATACAGCACTAAAAACAGAGTGTCTGTCATTCTTCCTCCTTTTGTTGAACATTGACTTTTATTCCCCGATTATATAGGTGTGTTTCCAGTGAAGTAAAGAAAGTATAGGACTGAGGATGTCTACTTCCTATCTATTTCTATTTAGCCCTCTTAGTGGACCCTGAGGTCTAAGCCTCTTGTTTCCTATTTATGGTCGGGGTGAGAGGATTCGAACCTCCGACCTCATGGTCCCAAACCATGCGCGCTAGCCGCTGCGCCACACCCCGCAACTTTCAAGCTTAACTCACTTTGCTCGCTTCTGCAATT
>CAYTBB010000027.1:0-15600 GCA_964435965.1 uncultured Dehalococcoidales bacterium | reverse complement strand
GGAACTTGCTAAGATCCCTAGTCCAGTGTTACCTATGTGGTCAGCCAGCACAAGGGCTTGTGTAAAGATATAAGGATATGCTATATTCCAACACAAAATTAAATTAGAAAGGAATTAATAACTTGAAGTCTTTTGGCCAACTTACTAATGAACAAGTACAAAGAGAGGATGACCTTTTATCCCGCCTAATGAGCCAAGCTGAGATGGAAGATATAGCCTATTTTGAAGCTGACTTGGCTGAACAGCAAAAGCAGGTCTTGTTTGAGATAACTACCAAGATAGAAGATACTGAAAATGCTCTGAAACAGGCTGAGCATCTTGTCCAGAGACTTAAAAAACACTTAGAGCAGCTGAAAGGTTTACAACGAGTCCTTTCCAAATAGCACTTTTAGGTTTCCCACCTTCTAGTGATACTACAATGGCTAAATGTGCCATAATGTATAATTATGGAGTCCAAGTTACAACCTCAAGTCAGAGTCCGTTTTGCCCCTAGCCCCACGGGCAACCCGCATTTAGGTAATATTAGAACAGCCCTATTCAACTGGCTTTTTGCTCGCCATCATGGCGGCAAGTTCATCTTGCGTATCGAAGACACCGATATCGTCCGTAAAGTAGAGGGGGCAGTAGATGTCATATTAGATAGCTTAAGGTGGCTTGGGCTGGATTGGGACGAGGGCCCCTATTTTCAATCACAAAGATTACATTATTACCATGAAATCTCGAACAGTTTGCTTAAAGATGGTTATGCTTACCTATGTTATTGTTCTCCACAACGGCTAAAGGCGATGCGTCAAGAGCAGATGAAACGAAAGCAACCACCAAAATATGATGGGCACTGCCGTTATTTGACACAGCAAGAAAAAACTCAACTAGAGGCAGGCGGCATTGTACCCGTAGTCCGTTTCAAAATGCCGCTCAAGGGAGAAACCCCCTTCCACGATTTAATCCGGGGCCAACTGACTTTCCAAAATAGCACTCTAGACGATTTCATCTTGCTCAAGTCCGATGGTTATCCAACATATCATTTAGCCAATGTAGTAGATGACCACTTAATGGCTATTTCCCACATCCTTAGAGCTGATGAATGGCTTTCCAGTGTTCCTCGCCACGTGCTGCTTTATCAATCTTTAAACTGGGAACCTCCACAATTTGCCCATCTACCTATGATACTTGGTCCTGACAGATCCAAACTTTCCAAGCGACATGGTGCCACCACCGTCATCGAGTATAAAGAACAAGGTTATCTTCCTGAGGCGATGATTAACTTCCTAGCACTGCTGGGTTGGTCACTCGATGATAGAACTGAGTTGCTAAGCCAAGAGGAATTGATAAAGCATTTCTCTCTAGGAAGAATAAGTAAGACCGCGGCTATCTTTGATAAACGTAAGCTGGAATGGATGAACGGACTTTACCTACGCCGACTAAGCCTGGATGAGTTTGCCCGGCAATCCGCTCCATTTTTAGATAGGGATTTGCCCCCCAAAGTAAAACGCCCATTGGATAGAGATTACATCTGCCAAATCACACCTTTACTCCAAGAACGAGCTAAGATTTTTGCTGAGGTCCCTCAACTTGCCGACTTTTTCTTCCTTGATGAGTTGCCATATGATACCAGCCTGCTATTAAGTAGCGGATTAGATGCTACACAAGCTACCCAAACTATTAAAATTGCTCTGCAGAGGCTAGAAGCAGTCGAAGCCTGGAATGCTAACTCACTCGAGGGTATCCTACGCCCCTTGGCTACGGAGTTAAACTTAACCACAGGAAAATTCTTCGGCTTACTGCGAGTGGCCATCACCGGTCGCACTGCCGCACCACCCTTATTTCAAACCATGGCGGTATTGGGCAAGGAGAGATGCCTCAAACGGCTTAGCACAGCTTTAGGAAAACTAGCCCCCCTGCTATAGCCAATTATTGACACAGGGCAGATTCTTTAACTATATTTCATATTGAAAATTTATCCCAAAAGGAGGGAGAGGGATGCCAAATATGATTGTCTGTTGCAAACAGGTGCCCGACCCGGAGGCACCGCCAGTGGTATTTAAGGTTGATTCAGCTACTAACAAAATGACTTTGCCACCAGATGTAAAACCTGTAATTGGCCAATATGATGAGTTCGCTATGGAAGCTGCCCTGAGGATTAAAGACAAGGCAGGCGGCAAAATCACCATACTTAGCCTGGGTAATAAGCTAGTCCGTGACGTGGTTAAAAAAACATTAGCTGTGGGCGGTGATGAACTCATCCTTCTAGAGGATGAAGCTTTTGAAGAAGGTGATAGTTGGTCGACTGTTTATGCTCTGGCAATGGCAATCAAAAAGATAGGAGAGTATGACCTTATTTTCTGCGGCCGGCAATCATCCGACTGGGATGCCGGGCAAGTTGGCCTGGGCATCGCTGAAATTCTGGGTATCCCTGCTGTAACCTTGGCCCGAAAGGTAGAAGTTACCGATGGAAAGTTAAGGGTGGAGCGAGTCATCCCCGATGGCTATGAAGTAGTGGAGGTAGGGTTTCCCGCTTTAATTACTGTGACTAGCGAACTAGGTAGCCTTCGTTATGCCGCCCTAAAAGGGATCATGGCAGCAGCTAAAAAACAACCTACTATATGGAAGCCAGCCGATATAGGCCTTGAGCTATCCCAAGTCGGGGCTGCTGGAAGGCGGGTCAAGTTAGCTAAACTTTTCCAACCGCTTAAGGAAGTCAAATGTGAAATAATTGGGGGGGAGAGCCCAGCAGAGGCTGGTGTTAATTTAGCTACAAGACTCAAAGAAGCAAAAATAATTTAAGGCCAAGGAGGAAATAATGGCTGAATATAAAGGCGTGATAGTCTACGGCGAATTAATAAACGAAAAGTTACCCTCTATTACTACTGAATTGTTAGGATGCGGCAGGAATCTCGCCAATGACTTAAAGGAAGATTTGTCCTGTCTATTAGCCAGTGATACAGTAGGTGAAACCCCAAAAGAGGCAATCGCCTTTGGAGCTGACAAGGTTTATACGGTAGAAGACCCTTCACTCAAAGAGTATCAAGCAGATACTTACATTCAGGTTGCGGAAAAGCTAGCTAAAGAGATTTCACCTCGAATTATACTCATGGGGCAAACGTCTATAGGCCGAGACTTAGCCCCTCGCCTCGCCTTTAGATTAGGAACTGGCCTATCAACAGATTGTATTGACTTAAGCATAGATCCGGAGACAGAACTGCTTCTGCAAACAAAACCTGTATACGGGGGCAACGCTCAAGCTATATTTAGCTGCGACACCATGCCCCAAGTGGTTACTATTAGAGCAAAAGCGATGTCGCCGATGGAGCGTGATGACTCAAGAAAAGGAGAGGTCATACCGACAAAGGTTGAAATAGATATGGCACAGGTAAGGACAAAGGTGACAGAAAAAGTAAAAGAAGAAGTAACTGGGGTTAAGCTTGAAGATGCCTTGGTGATAGTTAGCGGAGGTAGAGGCATTGGCGGCCCTGAGCCTTTCAAAACGACCTTGAAGGAGCTAGCTGATGTATTACATGGCGCAGTAGGGGCTTCACGCCCACCGGCTGACAATGGCTGGGTACCAGAGGCACTGCACATTGGCTTGACAGGCAAAATTGTTGCCCCTGATATTTACATCTCCATAGCTATATCAGGGGCTAGCCAACACATAGCAGGTTGCTCTGGCTCGAAAAACATTATAGCGATTAACAAGGATCCAGAGGCAAATATATTTAGGGAAGCAAAATTCGGAGTGGTAGGCCGCTACGAAGAGGTGATACCCCCATTCACTAAGAAGCTGAGGGAATTACTAGCTGGCTAGAATATTATTTCCTACTCTGCTTTCCGTGTAGTAATGATTTTTTGGCTAATATGGGCTGGTACTTCTTCATAATGGCTAAATTCCACGGTAAAGTTGCCACGCCCTTGCGTCATTGACCTCAAGTCTATAGCATAGTGAAGCAGCTCTGCATATGGCACCTGAGCTTGAATAGTATTATTGTTTTCCTGAGGGATCATCCCAAGAACATGCCCCCTTTTAGTATTAAGATCACCAATAATATCCCCAGTATATGCTTCGGGCACAGTTATATTAAGGTTCATTATTGGCTCAAGCAGTATGGGCTGCCCTTGAGACAGTCCCTTCTTTAAAGCCTGTGCTCCAGCAATCTTGAAACAAATGTCGGAAGAATCTACTGGGTGGAAGCTACCATCATAAAGCGTCACCTTTACGTCAACTACAGGATATTTAGCTACAACACCCTCTTGTTTCGCCTCATTGACTCCCTTTTCTACCGCGGGAATATAATTCTTAGGCACCGAGCCACCTACTACTTTCGCTCCAAATTCAAAGCCGCTACCCCGAGATAAAGGCTCTAGCTCCAGAAAGACATGCCCATATTGGCCATGTCCCCCTGACTGTTTCTTATGTTTATATTCCGCCTTAGTTGGCACCGCAATAGTTTCCTTATAAGGAACCCTTGGTGGCTCCAACTTCACCTCCACACCAAACTTGCGACGCATCCTTTCCTTAACCATCTCTAAATGGCTATCACCGACCCCAGAAACAATGACCTCCTTAGTATCAGGCTCACGATGTACCTTCAAGGAGGGGTCTTCCTCGCAAATTCTGGGTAAGACAGTACTCATCTTATCCAGATCAGCCTTTGTCTGAGGTTGGATCGCCATACTGAAATTTGGCTGAGGAAAATCAATGCCTTCAAAGGTCACGGGGCGCTCATGAGCACAAAGAGTATCCCCGGTGGTGGTCAAGTTTAACTTGGCTACTGCCCCAATATCTCCAGCAGCTAATTGAGGCACCGGCTGCTGATTTTTACCCAGCAAGGTAAAAAGTTGACCAATACGCTCCATGCTCTTCTTGTTAGCATTCCAAACTTGGGAATTACTCAAAATAACGCCCGAGTAAACTCGGAGATAGCTCACCTTGCCGGTAAATGGATCAGCGCTAGTCTTAAAAACGAAGCTGCTTAGGGGCGCCCCTACCTCCGGTTTAATCTCCTCCTCACCTCCAGTTATTAAATTTATAGCTACCGTAGTATCTCTTTCCTCAGGCGAAGGCAAATAGTTACTAATAGCATCAAGAAGCGAACTAATGCCAATATTCTGCGAGGCGGAACCAGTAAAAACAGGCACTAACTTACCTGCCATAGTCGCTTGCTTTATAGCCGCAAAAATTTCCTCGTTGCTTATCTCTTCACCCTCCAAATACTTAGCGATGAGTTTATCATCAATCTCAACCACAGCCTCAACTAGCTTCTCACGGGTAATTTTGGCTTGCTCCAAAAGCGAAGAGGGGGGTTCTATTTCCTGTAAAGTAGAGCCAATATAACCTTTCATAGTCACTAAGTCTATCATGCCTTGAAAATCACTCTGCGTCCCTATAGGTAGCTGAACTGGCAAGCATCTTGCTGCTAATTTAGCCTGGACTTCCGCCAAAGTTCGCAGGAAATCAGCATTATCTCGATCCATCTTATTAACGAAAAGCAAGCGAGGTAGATTCGACTTTTCAGCATAAGACCATACCTGCTCAGTGCCTACTTCCACGCCTGAAGCAGCACAAACTACAATCACTGCTCCCTCACAGACACGCAACCCGGCTTTGACTTCGCTAGCAAAATCAGCATATCCAGGAGTATCAATGAGATTTAACTTGCTTCCCTTCCATTCCTGCGGCAACAAAGACAAGCTGATGCTCATGCGGCGCTCAATTTCGCTAGGATCATAATCAGAGGCAGTAGTACCGCTTTCAACACTGCCTAACCTCTTGATAGCCCCCGAGGTAAATAGCATCGCTTCAGCGAGGGAAGTCTTGCCAGCACCATAATGAGATAGCAGCACAACGTTGCGAATTTCGCCTGGTTTATATGAGTTCATTATTCTATGTACCCTCTCTTTTTTGGCTTCGCAGCCTTTCCCTGTATTATTACAATTATAAGCTCCCACCCAGACGATAAGCAACAATCTAAAGTTGGGTTACTTACTTAAAATAATTTGACACGTGCTACGCAATTGTCACCGAGAAATTAAATTAGGTGCTATAATTACTATTCTTAAGGTAAAATGAAATTAAGCTACGATCAAGTAAAACATATTGCCTGGCTAGCCCGTTTAGGCTTGAGTGAAGCTGAAATCGAAAAATTCAGCTTTCAGCTATCCAACATCCTGGAAAACTTCGAGATACTTCAGGAAATAGACACGACCAATGTGCCACCAGTAACCCCGTCTATCGCCCAGCAAAATGTTTTCAGGGAAGACAGGATAGCTGAATCATATCCCCAGAATGTGGTTCTAGCCAATGCCCCGAGACAAGAAGAGAATTGCTTCAAAGTGCAAGCAATATTGGAATAAGAGTGTTTAGCTGTCACCCTGAGCCGAAAGCTCTGAACGAAGCGAAGAGGCAAGTGAAGGGTCTCTAGATTCTTCGCTACGTTCAGAATGATAGGGAGCGAAGATAGAGGGACTGTTTGTAAATGAACGAGCTACATCAGCTAACTATTCATGAGGCACGCGAGTTTCTTAAACAGGGGAAAATTTCCTCGGTTGAACTCACCAGATCTGCATTGAAGCACATCGCTGAAGTGGAAGATAAGATTCATGCTTGCGTCACTATTACTGAGGATTCGGCCTTAAGACAAGCAGAAGAGGCAGATAAGCATATCAGCAGCGGTGATATTGCACCTTTGACTGGCATACCTACCTTGATTAAGGATGTTATATGCACCCAGGGGATACGAACCACCTGTGGTTCGAAGATGCTGGGGGATTTCATTCCACCTTACGATGCCACAGTGATAGAAAAATTGAAGGCACAAAAGACAGTAATGCTAGGCAAGACGAATATGGATGAGTTCGCTATGGGCTCCTCCACAGAACATTCGGCCTTCTTCCTTACTCACAACCCTTGGGATTTAAGTCATGTCCCCGGGGGCAGCAGTGGTGGCTCAGCCGCTGCTGTAGCTACTGATGAAGCTATCTATGCCCTTGGCTCGGATACTGGAGGAAGCGTTCGTCAACCAGCGGGATTTTGTAATGTGGTCGGCCTCAAACCAACCTATGGCCGTGTAAGCCGCTTTGGTTTAGTTGCCTTCGCTAGCTCCCTTGACCAAATTGGACCAATAACTAAAGATGTCACCGACTGCGCTTTAGTGATGAGTGCCATTGCTGGACATGACCCTAGGGATTCAACCTCGGTCCCTTATCCTGTGCCAGATTATACCCGGCACTTAATCCCCAACATCAAAGGGCTAAAAATTGGTATTCCCAGGGAGTATTTTGTAGAGGGCATGCAGAATGAAGTAAGAGCAGCTTTGCAAACAGCCATAAGGAGGCTAGAGGAGCTAGGTGCCGAAATAGATTGGGAAGCCTCTCTACCATCTACCAAGTATGCCTTAGCCGTCTATTATATACTTGCTCCCTCTGAAGCTTCAGCAAATCTGGCTCGCTATGATGGAGTAAAATATGGCTTCTCGGTGCGAGGTGCCAGCAATGTGATAGAAACAACGGAAAAGACACGACAATTTGGTTTCGGCCCCGAGGTTAAAAGACGCATAATGCTAGGCACTTATGCCCTATCCGCAGGTTATTACGACGCTTACTATCTCAAAGCACAAAAGGTGCGCACCTTGATAAAGCAAGAATTTGACCAAGCCTTTAAAAAGTATGATGCTTTAGTCACTCCAACCTCGCCAACAGTGGCCTTCAAACTGGGCGAAAAAATAGAAGACCCGATGCAGATGTATTTGAGCGATGTATGCACCTTGCCAATAAATATTGCCGGTGTCCCGGCTATTTCTATCCCTGCTGGCTTCGCTACAGATCCTTCCCCTTCACTGCGCTCAGGGTCAGGACAAGACCTGCCCATAGGCATGCAGATTATAGGCAAGCCGTTCAGTGAGGAAACACTATTACGTATTGCCTTTGCCTACGAGCAAGCAACAGACTGGCACAAGAGGAAGCCACCATTATGATGGCACAAGTAAAATGTTATTCCAGCTATACCTACGCCCAAGAGCCACGATCTTTCACCTGGCAAGGGGAAGAAATTAGAATAAAGGAAATAGAAAAAGCCTGGCAAGAGCCAGGCAAAAGAGTGTTTAGAGTTATCACTGAGGATGGAAAGTCATTCGAGCTGTGCTACAATGAAGCAATTGACCAATGGTCATTGCGAGCGGAGCAATCCCAGAAGGGGGAAAAATAAATAGGAGATTGCTTCGTCGCATGCGCTCCTCGCAATGACAAAGGAGGAACATGGAGCAAATTTTGGAAATCCTGGAACAGAATGCCCGGACAACTCCAGAGCAGATTTCCACCATGATAGGCATGCCTATTAGTGAGGTGGAAAGGATAATTAAGCAAGCAGAAAAAGATGGAACTATCTTAAAATACAAAACTACGATAAACTGGGCTAAATTGGGCAAAGAAAAGGTATGGGCTTTGATTGAAGTCAAGGTAACACCGCAACGGGATGTAGGCTTTGACTCTATTGCTGAGCGCATTTATCAATTCCCCCAAGTAGATTCTGCTTACGTTGTCTCAGGCACCTATGACCTAGCTATATTGGTGAAAGGTAATAACATGCAGGAGATTTCCAGCTTTGTGACGGAAAAGCTAGCTCCCCTAGAGAGGGTGCAAAGCACTGTCACTCATTTTCTTCTCAAACGATACAAGGAAAATGGGGAAGTTTTTCAATTTCCTAAGGAAATTGAACGATTACCCATAACGCCATAACATGTCGCATTCCGACCAGGTTAGAACTTCGGATCACTTTATCTCCCAAAAGGTGAATAGCGTTTCACCAACAGGGATAAGGAGGTTTTTTGACCTTCTTTCCTCCATGGAGGGAGTTATTTCCCTAGGTATAGGTGAACCTGATTTCGTTACCCCATGGCATATCACGGAGGCAGCCATCCACTCTCTGGAAAGAGGCCGCACCATGTACACCTCAAACTATGGCTTGCTCGAATTACGTCAAAGTTTGGCCAAATACTTAGAGCTTCATTACGGGCTCAGCTACCACCCAGAACATGAAATCCTTATCACTGTAGGAAGTAGCGAAGGATTAGACCTCGCCCTGAGAGCCATCTTAAACTCAGACGACGAGGTAATTATTCCCGACCCATGCTATGTTGCTTATTCTCCTTGCACTGTTTTAGCTGGTGGCATGCCAATCTCCATACCCACTAGCAGAGAGAATAATTTTGTCGTTAAAGCTAGTGACATTGAATCTCGAATTACCGCGAAGACCAAAGCAATCCTTATAGGCTATCCAGCAAATCCTACCGGCACAATTATGCCCCGAGAGGAACTAAGCAAGATTGCCGGATTAGCACGAAAATACAATCTACTGGTGATATCCGACGAGATTTACGCCCGCCTGGTTTATGATGTAGAACACACCTGTTTTGCCAGCTTGCCTGGAATGAAAGAGCAGACTATCCTGCTTGGCGGATTCTCTAAATCCTACGCCATGACCGGCTGGCGCATCGGCTATTTGGCAGCCGACCAACAACTTATCGAAGCTATGACCAAAATCCATCAATATACTATGCTCTGTGCCCCAATAGCTAGTCAAATGGCAGCTATTGAGGCAGTAAAAAATGGTGAGAGCCAAATCGAAAGGATGGTGCAAGAATATGATAGGCGCCGTCGCCTGATAGTTAGAGGATTGAATGAGATTAGTTTGTCCTGCTTTGAACCTAAAGGTGCTTTCTTCGCTTTCCCATCGATAGAAGTCACCGGGATGAGCTCTGAGGAATTTACGGAAAAGCTATTAATGGAAGAAAAGGTTGTTGTAGTTCCCGGCTCTGCCTTTGGGCAATGCGGTGAAGGTTTTGTAAGATGTTCTTACGCCACTTCCCTAACTAATATCGAAGAGGCCCTCACAAGAATGGACAGATTCGTCCAGAGACACAGGAAAGTTTGACGTCTTTCTTCTCGCCTGCTCAGTCGTGAACATGCTCCAGATAAGTACGCTGAAGAAGCTTCATCTTCTCTTTAACTTCCTTGATAGTCTCTTTAGCTATAGCCTCAGCGCGGTTAGCCCCTTCAGCCAGAACCTCAGTAATATAATTAGGGTGGGAGGCTAAGATAGCCCGCTTTTCCCGGAAAGGCTCAAGAGTTGAGCCAATACTTTCAGCTAGCATCTTTTTGCACTCAACACAACCTATGCCAGCACGACGACATTCAGAAGCAATCTCCTCTACTCTTGCCGGAGTGAAAAATTTGTGAAGGCAGAAAATATTACACATGTCTGGGTGTCCTGGGTCGGAGCGGTACCTCCGTGCCGGATCGGTAAACGCAATCATCACCCGCTCTAGAATTTCCTTGGGAGAGGCGGCTATTTCAATATAGTTGTTATAGCTTTTACTCATCTTCTGTATTCCATCCAAGCCCAAAATCAAAGGAAATGAGGTGAGCTTTGCTTGCGGCTCGGGAAAGACAAAGCCATAAATGGAATTGAACCGGCGTACTATCTCTCGAGCTAATTCAAGATGAGGAAGCTGATCTTCACCCACAGGAACAATTTCTCCCTTATAAAGGGCAATATCGGCCGTCATAAGAACAGGATAACCTACCAGTCCATAATTAACATTATGTGGCTGCATCTTCACCTTCTCTTTAAACGTGGGCACACGCAATAACCAGCTTAAAGGGGTCACCATGCTGAATAAAGTGTGAAGCTCTACCACTTGAGGGACATGAGATTGGACAAAGATAATGCTCTTCTGAGGGTCAATGCCAGCCGCCAGCCAGTCAAGCACCATCTCATAAATATCCCCTTGAAGCATTCCTGTGCTTTCGAGTGTAGTAAGAGCATGAATATCCACTACGCAGTAAATGCAATCGTACTCATCCTGAAGGGAAATGCAATTCTGAATAGCCCCTAGATAGTTACCAATATGCTGCTTGCCCGTGGGACGGAAGCCAGAAAAGACACGCTTTTTCATTTATTACCAAAGTTTAGCACACAGGAATAATTTTTTGGTAGCCCGCATTGGAAGTATTCCAAACTTTCCTTTGAAAAAACAGCTTATTCCGGCTTTACAGCAACTGCTTATCCCCTAAGTGCATCATTCCCTCCAAATCTTAACAGGATTTTAATATCCAGATGCTACCATTATGTCATTATCAGTTGATAATAATATGCCGAAAGGAGGTGAAACAGAAATGTGGCGAAGCAAGAAGTTTATCGCTATTGTGCTGGCCGCCGTGCTACTGGTCGGGGGCACAGTGGGGGTAGTCCTTGCTGCTGACAACAGGGACGAGGATGGGAGCCTGCCTGAGGCTCGCCCTGAGGCTCTGCTAGACAGAGTCTGTGCAATCTACCAAGAGAACACAGGCAACGCCATTGACCCGCAGCAACTAAAGGATGCCTTTGCCCAAGCCTCGAGCAAGATGCGGAATGAAGCTCTTCAGAGCCGACTTCAGAACCTAGTGGACCAGGGCAAGATAACCCAGGAACAGGCTAACCAATACCTGGAGTGGTGGGAGTCAAAACCCGACTTCCCGTTTAACTTTGGCTTCCGTGGTCGCGGTGGGCTACGTGGCTGTGGCAGACTATTCGCCCCACAGAACAACTAACCGAGCTTCCTGTATAGATACTTTGGCTGACCCTGAGGAGAGGGGGAGAACATCCCCCCTCTCTTTTTTAGGAAATATCTCGGTGACTGGAAAAACTTAGGCTTAACAATTACTTAACATTTATGTTATAACATTAGATAAACATGACGAATCGTTAAGGGACTGAGGGATGACAAGCAAAAGAGTTTTGGTGGTTGACGATGATATAAAAACGGTGGAACTGGTCAAGCTCTATCTGAATCGAGATGGCTACAAAGTTCTTACCGCCTACGATGGCGTTGAGGGCCTGCGTATGGCTCGTGAAGGCCACCCGAACCTTGTCGTTCTGGACCTTATGTTGCCCGGTCTTGATGGCCTCCAGGTCTGTCGCATACTCAGGACTGAATCCGATGTGCCCATCATTATGCTCACCGCCAAGACTACTGAGCAAGACAGGCTAACCGGCCTGGATCTAGGAGCAGATGACTATGTGACCAAACCCTTCAGTCCAAAGGAGCTGGCAGCCAGAGTCCGAGTTGTACTTAGGCGTCTCCCAGGGGAACGCGGTCCTGATCAAATCAACTGCGGTGAGCTCACTGTCAACTTTCTCAGACACGAAGCATCTCTTGCCGGTAGACCTCTAAATCTGACCACGGTTGAATTTAAGTTGCTGGGAGTCCTAGCCAAGGAACCAGGTAGGGTTTTCAGCCGCGGAGAGCTTATTGAAAAGGCCCTTGGCTATGATTTCGAAGGGTTCGACCGTACGATTGATGTTCACATCCTCAATCTGCGTCGAAAGCTTGAGGCAGACCCCAGCCACCCCAGATATGTAAAAACAGTGTATGGAGCTGGCTACAAACTCTCAGGGGTGCGCAATGATACATAGTCTGCGGTTTCGTCTCATCGCCGCCTTCACCCTGGTAATACTGGTGACCATTGGTACAGTATTCTTCTTCATAAACCAGGCTACCCAAGATGAAATCCGCCGATTTGGCGAACGGGTTGACCGAATGCGTGCCGATAGAATGGAGGTTGAGCTAGCCCGTTATTACTTCCACCAAGGGGATTGGAGAGGTATTCAATCCTTCGTAGGACAATGGGGTAACCTCTACGGGCAGCGAATCATACTGACCGACGTCAAAGGAACGGTAGTTGGTGATTCTGAGGAGGACCTCTTAGGTGAGTCGTATGTTCCTGATTCACCAGGCAGGCTCATATCGTCCCCATGGCAAGCAGGTGCCATCGGTACACTTTACGTTACCCCGAAATCATCACCAGAGGTGGACTTCACTTCACTACAAATCCTTTTCAGAGCAATAGGTCTCTTTTTCATCTGGGGAGGCTTGATCGCGGTTGCCATTGCTCTGATAATGACTTTTGTCCTGTCACGGCGAATTTTAGCCCCAATCCAAACTCTTACCGTCGCCGCCAAGCGATTGGGGCAGGGCGATCTCTCCCAAAGAGTCCAGTTTCATGGAAAAGGCGAAGTGGGAGAACTAGCCCAGGCCTTTAACTCCATGGCTAGTGACCTGGAGCATGCTGAGCAATTGCGGCGGAATCTCACGGCTGATGTCGCCCACGAGCTAAGAACTCCACTTTCCAATGTCGAGGGTTATCTGGAGGCAATTCAGGACGGGGTGATAAAACCAGATGCAGCTACCATTCATTCCATTCATGAAGAGGCAACTCTGCTGTCACGGTTGGTTGACGACCTTCAGGAGCTAAGTCTGGCCGAAGCGGGCGAACTGAAGCTGGTTTGCCAGGCTGAAGATATCACTGAGTTAATCAACTGCACAGTGGCTGCAGTGGAACCTCAGGTAGCGACAAAGGGATTATCAATATGCATTAACCTGCCTGATAAACTACCAACAGTGAATATTGACTTACACCGCATTAGCCAGGTGTTGCGTAACCTTCTGGAGAATGCGGTGGCTCATACCGCTGAGGGAAACATCAATGTGATTGCCAGACAGCAGGGTAGCTGGGTAGAGATAAGCGTGACCGACACCGGTGAAGGCATCCCTACTGAGGACTTGCCTAACATTTTTGAGCGTCTCTACCGGGTGGACAAGTCCCGCACCAGAGCCACCGGGGGCAGTGGTTTAGGCCTGACAATCGCCAAGCGCCTGGTTGAGGCCCATGGGGGCAAGATTGAAGCCCAGAGCGAGTTAGGAAAGGGAAGCCGCTTTTCGTTCACTGTCCCCATTTTCGAATAATTTACCCATCCCTGCCACTATGCCCACCGAACTATCTTGCAGTCCGTATTATCAAGACAAGCAGGACAATAACCAGGGTAACGCCAAGGCCAATTATTACCAGCAGATAGAACGGGACCGATGGCATCGGTTCGGGTAAAGAAGGAGGAGACGACGAATGAGATTGTGGCGGTGCTATAGGTGCTGTCCTGGTGGTGAAGACACCTGTCCCCCACTCACCATAGCTGGTAGCACCGATAGCTCTCACCTTCCAGAAATAGGTAGTCTCATAGTCCAGGTCCCTATCACACTCCCAGGCAGGGGTCTGCAAGGCGTCAGCTCCAGTCAAGGTAACAACTACATCAGCAAATTCGCCATCCCTGGCTAGTAGAAACTCATAGCCACTAACTCCAGCGACCGAATCCCAGGTGAAGGCGGGTTGTACCGATACCCCCGTAGCGCTAGGCGCCGGATAGAGGCCCTCGACCTCCATAAGTGCCAAGACAAACGACCTCATCTCCGCCCACGGGCTCTTTATCGGCTCTTCAGCCCTCACCTTCCAGTAATAGGCTGTGCCGCTGCTCAGTGGCACCGGGTCGTCGCCGCCCGTGGCAATTACAACCTCATGGTCACTATGTGCTGTCCATACCTCGCTGGCAGAATCCGCATCCAGATACATGGCTACCTCGTATTCCGTCACATCATCAAACTCTTCCCACTCCAAGATGAGCCTGGGCGGATGGTCGCATGGACATGGGCCAAGCGGTACTGTGGCTGTATCCGCTGGCGCATCAAGACTCGGGCCAAATTTGCACAGGGTATCCTGAAAGCGGTAAATAGTCTGGTTGGCAGTATCAACCGCCCAAAGCTCGTTTTGTTCAGCATCACCTGATAACTTAAGGTAAGGGAGGGTGCTGGGTAACACCGCAGTGGGGTCAAAGGTGGTACCCTGCGGCAGCGAGAAGTTGACGAAATCGTATTCAAAATCCAGACATGCTGGACGGGAGGGGCATAGCCAGCGCGTCATGCCGCCAGTGGTATCGCTGGCTGGCTCCAATCTCAGAGCATAGAGTGTCCCTTCAGGGCCTACAGCCAGACCGCTGATACGCTGTCCCTCTGCTAGCTCTGTGATATCTTCATCAAGCTGTTCCCATTCACCGGAGACACCCATGGTCCAGCGCCAGAGCCCTTCATCGGGCAGATTGGTGGCGGCGTAGATAATGCCGTTTTCAGAGAAGTCGGCATCGGCTACCACCTGGACGTCGCCACTGCCACTGCCGATAACCTCACCGATTTGGGTAAAGCTAGCGCCGCCATCAGTAGAATAGACCACCTCGCCGTTTCTACCGCCGACAAGGATGGTCTCATTATCAACAATAGCCAGCATATTGATATCAGCGAGAGTGGTCTCCACCGGCTCCTCCCATCCCCAGCCACCGTCCGTGCTCTTCGTGATCTCGCCGCCGGGCAGGGCGGCGTAGATGGTGTCCTCATCTTCAACTGCTAAGTCAACCAGCGGCCCTGGAGGTCTCCGACGCCACTCCCAGGAACGACCTCGATTGTGGGACACCGCAATCTGCTCGCCGCCAACTTCAGCAGCGTAAAGGGTATGATCATCGTTGTAATCGCGGCTCAGCCTCACGATGACAGCATTTGTGTCGGTGTCCATCGTCAGCAGCCGCTCCCAATACCTGCCCAGGGGGTCACTGAAACTGCGCCAGATGCCTTCAGGACCGAACGTGCTGCTGCTAGTGACGAAGAGGAACTCCGAGTCAGGTGCCACAGCGATGTCGGCGAGCTGGAACGCTGTGTCCATGAGCCCCATCTGACGCCATTTGTCGCCATC
>CAYTBB010000026.1:12488-15648 GCA_964435965.1 uncultured Dehalococcoidales bacterium | reverse complement strand
TATTATACACCTCTTGCCATTTCAGTAGAGCTTGGTTTAGCTCCAATATCTCAAAACTAGTATGCATCCTTTGTGCTCTTTCCACATGACCATTAAGCTTAGCTGAGCGTGGTGGTAAAACAAATAGTTTTATACCTCTCCTATGGCACTCTTCCTCAAAGGCGTCCTGAAACTCTGATCCCCCATCTACCTGGATGGTCTTGATAGGTAATGGCATCCGTTTAAGCAAAGTATCTATAAAGCCAGAAGCAGTATGAGAAATTGCTCTAGTGTGAGCTTCCACAGCATCCCACCTTGAGACAACGTCTTTAGCAGTGAAGTGTTTAAGTACCATACCGGGCAGAGGTCTAACATCCAGTGTAGCTACCTCTATCATATCTCCGGGATCCTTAGCCACATAATCTTTAGGTTTTCTTACCGCATAGTGGCCTTGCCTCTGGCTCTTCCTGGCAGATATGTGGTTTGGCAGGGGCTCCTTCAATACACCACGCTCTTTTAGCTTATGCAATATTCTGCCCACTGTGGAGGCAGAGCAAGCAAATCCCTCACGATATAAAAGTATCAGCAGCTTATCCTTGCCCCACCCGGGGTATTCCTCCCTTAACCTAAGCACAGCGTTAACCAGGTCTGCTGAATAAGTGGGTTGCCGCTTGGGGGGATGAGGACGATCCTCAGAGTTTCCATGTGCTGTGGATTATAGTGCCCTTCCATAAACCTATGTGTCACCCATATATCTGAACTAGATCAGCCTTGCTTTTAGCTCCCCAGAGCAACTTCTTCTATCTCTTTTTCCATCACTTCGCATTACCCACGAATCCACAACTAAGTGCCTCTCGAATTGGGGCAAGCTGTGCCACAAGCTATTAAGAGAACCTCCTCAACCAGATATAGCGGAGGTAATTAAAACTGCCATCACAGTATTATTGCTAAGTATCTTCACTCAAAGCATTGAGAAACTAAAAGGAGGATAAAATGGCTCACAAAGTAGCAGCTATTTGGACAAGGGTAAGTGACCCGAAGGAAGAAGAACCCTCACTGGACAGGCAAGTGGCTACGGTTAAACCTTGGCTAGAGGAGGAAGGTTACATAGTTCCAGAGAGCAAAGTCATTAAGGTCATCTGGACTTCTAAGAAAATACCCGATTGCCCCGAAATACAGCTCCCTCTGCATTGGGTGCAGCCAAGACAGGTGGACACTATCGCTATGACACACCTAGACAGGCTATCCGGGAAACCAGGACACATGGCTCGAATTATTGAAACCATTAAAGAAGCAGGCTGTAAGTTGCTCGCCAAGAACACACCACTTACAAGTGGCATTATGGGTGATGAGTTGGGTGTAGTGGTAAGTTTAGCTAAGTGTTTGCAGGTAAATAAAGCTGATGTAGGTGCTAAGGACGGCTTACGGGATAGAGCCATCAGGCAAGGTCTTGTAGTAAGCATGGGGTAGTTGCCCAATTTATTGGGCGATTGTGCCTGATAAAGCAGGCAACTACAAGCTGTTCATTTTGTCACCCTGAGCGCAGCGAAGGGGCTATAACAGATTCTTCGGTCGCTTTGCTTCCTCAGAATGACAAGAGGAGTCGCTAAACGACAAGCAAGCCTTTAGCTTGACGAGGCCTGAAGTCCCTGGCGCCGATAACAAGTAAAGCCAGACTCATAAGGAAGTCGTCATGCCCCTCTGAGGGGTCAACATAGAAGTTCACCATCTGATTGGGCCGATATTGTACTTTGGCTTTCTCCAGCTCAAACATCGTCTCCCGATACTCCTGGGAGCCATTCTGCTTATATAGCTTTAACCTAGCAGAATTGATAAATGATAGCAGCTCAAAACCCATATCGGACTTGCTCTTCTGGGTGAAAGTGAATGGCTTTACCTTGCTTCCCAGCTGGGCTCTCAGAAAGCTAGCCACTGGCTGACCGATGCCGGTGGCGTCCACCACTATCCGGCGACAATTCCACCTCTTGAGGATGCCCACCATCTGGGGATAAAGCTGTGGGTGAGGTATTCCCCTCCATTGATATTGCTCCACTACTCTGACTAGCGGGTAGTTGGTAGCGTCTAGATGGTAGCCGTTACAGGTTACATGCTGTTCGCTACAAGCGGCAATGGTGATAACTGTTGAATCCAGCGAATGAGTCGGCAGCCGATAGTCAGTAGTCTTTAGCCTCATGACTTGGGACTCTGGACTAACGACTTCCCTTTCTCCCGCCAGGTCTATGCCAGCGATGTAGCACTGAGTTCCTTCGCTACGCTCAGGACAAGCGTGTGGTTGGCTAAGCCTCTGGTGCGTGCCGAGCAGCAAAGCGATTTGCTGGCGTGATAAGAAAACCCCGCTACCGCTAATAGGAAGCAGCGCATACTGCGTTCTGAAAAGCGGATGATTTTCTCCCAACCTACCTTTTTCTGCTTCAACGAACTGGCGATATTCCGGGTTGTATTTGGCTACTTCCTGCCAGTCATAGCGGAAGTGCCGCTTGATGCCGTCCTTTCTTTCTAACTCCAGGTTGCCCTGCTTTATCTCCTCAAGCAAGGTAGAGTCATCCCAGGTTGTGCCGAAATGAACTGTGGTGACATTAGTAGCTGAACCCATAGGCCTGAATTCCTTGGTATATTTCTCTTTACTAACATCCTGCGATTCGTCTATCTCCAACAGGATATCAGCGGTATGGCCTACCACTGAAGCCGCTGGCTCGGCTGAGAGGAATATCTCTCTGGCACCGCCCAAAACAATGATATAGCCCATCTCGGTGTGGTAAATACCGTCGAAACCAAAGTCATCCAGCCTTTCCTTCAACCTCTGCATGGAGATAACCGTCTGGGGCTTGAAGGTTGGCGAGCATTTAATCAAATTGCCACCCTGAGCCATATACAGGGTTAGCAGTAAAACTTCCAGGTGCGCTGACAGCTCATTCTTGCCACCCTGCCGGGCTATCTCCACTGACAAGGTCAGTCCCTTGTGTTTCTGGATGCTGTCCACAACTGCCCTGGCTACTTTCTGCTGGTATGGTCTTAGTTTCATAACTAGCTATCGGCTATCAGTTTTCAGCCTTCAGCTCTTGGCTAATTGCTGAATGCTGACCGCTGGATACTCCTTTTTATTTGCCTGCTACCTTTATGCCTACCCCAATGCCCAACGGCACAGCAACCTCAGTTAGCA
>CAYTBB010000026.1:0-12388 GCA_964435965.1 uncultured Dehalococcoidales bacterium | reverse complement strand
GGGCTTCTCTGTCATTGTCATTGCGGTGAGCCGAAGCGCTGAGCAGAGCGAAGGGCCAGCGTGGCAATCCCCTCTCCCTCAACGGGAGAGGGTTAAGGTGAGGGTGGAAATATAATTTGTAGTGGCGGGGTTCATCCCCGCCTCAAAAAGCGATTTTCAAGATAGAGGCTATAATCCAGCCGAGGATAGCACAGGCAGGAAAGGTCAAAATCCAGGTCAAGACAATATTTCTGGCTATCCCCCACCGCACTGCGGAGAGGCGTCTTGTGGCACCTACCCCCATGATGGCCGTGCTGATACAGTGTGTGGTGCTTACCGGAATACCGAAGTGTGAGGCAACCTCAATCACAGTAGCCGCCGAGGCCTCGGCGGCAAATCCATGGACGGGACGCAAGGTGGTCACCTTCAATCCCAGTGTTTTGATAACTCGCCACCCACCCATAATGGTGCCAAAGCTAATTGAAACTGCGGAAACTACCACAGCCCAGAAGGGGATATTGAACTCGCCGTATCCATGATAGACCATCAACGCCATGGCGATTAAGCCAATAGGCATTTGCCCATCATTCTTGCCGTGACTATAAGCCAGGAAGGCGGCCGAAAGGATCTGCAGGTTGCTGAAGACACCCCGCACCTTTTCCGGCGCGGCTCTTCGGAAAAGCCACATTATAGCCACCATGGTCAAAAAACCACCGCTAAGACCTAAGAGAGGGGCGATGCCGACGGCAGAAAGCACCTTCACCAGAACCCCCCAAACGATGATTTTACTACCCGAAGTAGCAATGCCAGCCCCTACCAACCCTGCCACCAAGCCATGGGTCAAACTTATGGGCATGCCATAGTGTGTGGCGCCCACAGCCCAGATAATAATTGCCCCACTTCCAGCAAGCACAATACTCATAGTCAGGGCTTCTGAGTCAACAATCCCTTTGCCAATAGTTATGGCCACTGCAGTCCCTGTGGCTGCTCCAGCAAAATTAGAAATGGCGGCCATAATTATGGCCGCCCGAGGAGAGAGGCTACGAGTACCAATCACTGTAGCGATGGCATTAGCAGCATCATTAACCCCGTTCACAATGCCGAAGCCAATGGCTGCTGTAATCACCAAGATTAACAGTGCCAAGGGATTAGGCATGCTTCAATACTATACCTTCGAGAGCATTGGCTACATCTTCGCCTCGATCGGTAGCGTCTTCCAAATGTTGGTAGATTTCGCGCCATTTGATTATCTCACATGCATCTGGGCAAGCATAAAACAGTTCAGCTAGGGCAGCATGAAGCACATCATCAGCCTCGTTTTCCAGACTATTGATCTCCACACACTGTTCCAGAATCTTTTCGAACTGGTTACGGTGGCGTAAGCGAGGCATCACCTCATTCAACTGATAGGTTACCCTAGCCACGATTAAGGTTAGCTGTCGTGCCCTTTCCGTGGGTTGGGTAATGTGGTAAAGGAAGGCTGTTCTGCCAGCAGCCTCGATGAAATCCATGACATCATCCAAGGTTTGGGCAAGCAGAGCAATATCCTCTCGATCAATAGGAGTGACAAAGGTGCGATGCAACCTCTGTATTATCTCGTGAGTGATGATGTCACCCTGGTGCTCCAAATCCTTGAGTTGCTTTGCTTTCACTTCAACATCTTCGTAGTTCTCAAAGAAGTCAACTAGCTTTTCTGCGGCAGTGACTAGATTAGCAGTGTCCTGTTCGAACAAGTCATAAAACTTCGTATCTCTGGGCGTTATTAGGAACTTAACCAAAATATAACTCCTCTCGCTCGCCAGATAAGGGGATGGGCGGACAAGGGCACTCTTTTATTTCTGCCTTGCAGTATATCATAGCACACCTTATTATGAGAAGTGGTCAATAATCAAGGGAAAATTTTCTACAATTCCTCCCTCCCCTGGCGGGAGGGAGGATCATGACGAATTAGGTGTCTTCAGAACGCCATGCCAGCCCGCTACTTGAATCTCTTCACCTCAAAACGATAGAGGCTAACAGGTTCGTCAAAGGGTATCCCAGCTTTGAGTCGGCAAATCTCGATCTGCCTCTCAACTGTGTCCACACCCTCCAGGTCAGGCAGCAAAAGCCCTCGGGGGAAACCACTCTCCACAATTAGCCCATACTTTTTCGGATTCAGTTGACTTACATCCTTTACAGGCTCGGGCTTAGTAAGAATATCCACGCTATATTCCAGGTCAGCCAGCTCGGATGCAGCTATTGGTGGGAAACGCGGGTCCCTGGTAGCCGAGCTAATGGCATTGGTCATAATCTCCTCAGCTACATTGGCTTTAGTCGGCTCAAAGGTGCCAATGCAGCCCCTTAACTCGCCTTGCTTGTGAATAGAAACAAAAACGCCCGCTTGCTTTTCCATTTCGGGAGTAAGTTCTTTCGGCTGAGGTATTTTACCCTCACGGATATAGCTTTCCACTGTTTCCTTAGCCAATTTCACTATGGGATGAAGTTTCTCTGCCATAAATACCTCCCTCAATTATAGTATCCGACACAAATGCCTACAAACCTCCTCTCCCTTCGAGGGAGAGGACTAAGGTGCCTTTCCTCCAAATCTTCGTAGC
Source organism: uncultured Dehalococcoidales bacterium (assembly GCA_964435965.1). Classification (GTDB taxonomy): domain Bacteria; phylum Chloroflexota; class Dehalococcoidia; order GIF9; family AB-539-J10; genus 20-14-all-45-10. The sequence continues at coordinate 9,815 of CAYTBB010000026.1, read as the reverse complement.
TGCCTGATTTATCAGGCCTTTCTCGCCCAATAAATTGGGCAACATTTTTAAACAGCCTACTTTAGCTTTGTTCTGAAATTAAGCTCAGCGCCGCAAAACTTGCATTTAGAATCATTCAGTCCCACTACCTGAGTATCATAACCTATGCGACGAACGACTGTCTTGCCACAAGAATAGCAAACGGTATTCTCATACTCATGCCCGGGAACATTGCCCAGATAAACAAACTTTAGCCCTGCTTTCTTGCCAATTTTGTAAGCCTTCTCCAGAGTGGATACCGGGGTGGGTGGCAGATAATTCAAATTACGCATAGGGTAAAAGCGAGTTATATGCCAAGGAGTAAGCTCACCTAAGTTATCTCGAATCCAGGTAGCGATGCCACTGAGCTGCGGCTCATCATCATTCATAGTGGGAACGACATTGGTTACCACCTCAACCCACATACCCCATTTCTCCCTAGCGCGCTTGGCTACATCCAGAATGCCTCGCCAGTGAGAAATTTTGGCTAACTGGCGATAAAGCCCATCGCTAAAGCCCTTGACATCAACCCTCCAGGCATCGAGGTAAGGACCGATAGTATCTAAAGCCTCAGGAGTGAGATAGCCGTTGGTAACATAAACGGTATACAGACCACTTTCCTTAGCCAAAATGGCGGAATCTAAAGTATACTCAAACCATACCGCAGGTTCATTATAAGTCCAAGCAATGCCGGCACAATTATACCGCTTAGTTAACTCTATCTCCCTCTCAGGCAATAGTTGCTGTGAAGTATCAGGGATATCCACACAGGAAATCTCCCAGTTTTGACAGTCCTGGCAGTGAAAGTTGCATCCCCAAGTGCCCAAGGAAAAGGCGTAAGTCCCGGGGAAGAAGTGAAATAAGGGCTTCTTTTCAATATGGTCGGCGGCTACTGAAGAAACTTCAGCATAATTCGTAGTATATAAGGTGCCATCCCGGTTAAGGCGCATGCGGCAGACGCCCATCTTGCCCGGGTTGATAGTGCACCTCCATTGGCAAACATGGCACCTCACCCTGCCACCAGGGAGCTTTTCGTAAAGCATCGCCTCTCTTTCCATTATGCGGTATTATATCACCACGGCTTATCTCAATATAATTACAATATATCCGGCAAAAATGACCTCTCTACATCATTGTGATAGGCTGAATTTCCTCTCCCTTGAAGGGAGAGGATTAAGGTGAGGGTGAAACCCAAGGGCATGACATTCCCAGCGTGAACTTATTCACGCAACATACTATAATTCAGGAGAAATGATCATCGTTAGCGTGACCGGCAATCTGGGCAGTGGTAAAAGCGCAGTATGCCGAATTTTAGCCAAGCTTGGTGCCATCATTATTGATGCCGATGAACTGGCACACGAGAGTTACAAGCCACATAGCCAGGCCTGGCAAGAGCTAATCAACACCTTTGGTAAAGACATAGTTAAGGCCAATGAAGAAATTGACCGCCAAAAATTAGGGCAGATAGTTTTTGCCAATCCTGCGGCTTTGGCTTTGCTGAATCAGATAGTGCACCCTAGAGCATATGGTATGGCTCAAGAAAAAATCAAAGATTATCGCCGTCAGGGGGCTAAAGCCATTGTAGTAGAAGCTACTTTGCTCATTGAGGCAAGATGGACAGATTTGGTGAATAAGGTCTGGTTAGTAGTAACTCCAGAGGATGTAGCAATCCAAAGGCTCAGCCGACATAAAGGAATCAGCGAAGCTCAGGTTTTGGCTCGTCTCAAGGCACAGATGCCAGCAGAGGAAAAGATGAAATACGCCGATGAAATAATTTACAACGAGGGAAGTCTAAATCAGCTTGAAGCTAAGGTAACCGAGCTCTGGCATAAGCTTCATATAGGCTAAGGCCATCGCCAGACTAATCTTGCCCTATATATACCTGGCTCAAGTCAGGAATGCCCAGAGGGTTAAGCTGATAGCCTTTGACGTAAGGTTTAACCAGGATATGATTGATACCAAACCATAAGGGCAGGCAGGGAGCTTCGTCTACTATCTTCTGCTCAGCTTGCTGATATATAGCTAGGCGAGTAGATCCTTCGCTATCGCTCAGGACTTTGTCTGGCTCAATGGCAGCTTGGTCAAGCAAGCTATCTACCCCGGGGTTGCTATAGCCAGAGATATTGTTCTCACTTCCAGTATAGAAAAGGTTATCCAGGAAATTGTGGGGGTCGGGGTAATCAGCTACCCAGCCAAGCACGAACATCTCATCCCTTTCCTGCTTTAAATGATAAAGAAAAACTTCTGGCTCTAGTTGCCTCACCGACACCTCAACTCCAAGATTCTCCCGCCATTCCTCAATGATGGCTCCCAGGTAATCTGGAATATTGTTGCCATAGCCGGAAACGGTGATGGTAATCGGTGGTAAATTTGAGACGTCTCCATACTTTGAGGCGGCACTGAGCTCTTTTGCCTTCCCCACATCGTAGTCAAGCCCTTTCAGCTCTTCGTTATAGCCAGGCATGCCTGGAGGTAGAATGCCCTTCGCTTCAGCCAACATACCCCTCAATATCACCCTAGCGATGCGCTCCTTATCTACAGCGTGGCAAAAGGCACGGCGGATATTAACGTCATCAAAGGGAGGCTTGGTGGTATCAAAGCCAATATAATAAAGGCTAAGCTCAGGTGTTATGGCCAATTCCTGATGAAATGGGCTAGATTCGTCCCTAACCAAGTCGATGTAATACATAGAAACGGGATTGATATCAATCTCGCCCTTTTCATACATAGCCATGGGCATGCCAGCCAAAAGATGAAAAACGACCTGCTTTACCTTAGCCGGTTGACCATAATAAACCTGGCTACGCTCCAGAATCAACCTCTGACCTTGTTGCCATTCCTTTAGCCTAAAAGGACCGGTTCCATTTGGCTGGTGCCACCAGTTCTTCCCGGATTCCACATTAGTGCGGTCAACCACAAAGGCAGTGGGATAAGTCAGCTTGCACAGGAAATAAGCCTTGGGAGCATCGATGGTGACCTCGAGGGTGTAATCACCAAGAACTCTGATTCCCGAAATTTCCTTCGCTCTGCCTGCCAGTATGTCCTTAGCGCCAACGACGTCGCCCAGATAAGTGGCTGCCGTCTGAGAGCCGGTGGAGGGGTCACAGGCTCGCTCCCAAGAGTATTTGAAATCAGCAGCCTTAACCTCCTTGCCACCATGAAACTTTACCCCGTGGCGAAGATAGAAAGTATATATTTTGCCATCCTCGCTTTTCTGCCACCGCTCAGCGATGTCAGGCACTACCTCTAATTCAGCATCAAGACGAACTAAACCACTGAAGATCTGCATCACATAGGTATGAGAGGTCATTTCGCTGGAGATCGCTGGGTCAAGCGTTATGGGACCAATATCCCAAAGGTTAAGAATATCTTGGCCGGAAGACAACCCCCAGGGCTGACAGCCAACCGAGGGCAAAAACAATAAGGCACAAATAAGAAGGGGTAATAATACAAATTGCCAGATTCTTTTCATTTTAGAATAAATTCTTGGCCTTCAGGCTCGAATAGCTTTTATCACAGACAATAATATGGTCCAGGACAGCAATACCCACAATTTCACCCGCCTTGGCCAATCTCTTGGTTAACTCGATATCCTCCTTTGATGGCGCTGGGTCGCCTGAGGGATGATTGTGCACCAAGATTACCGAGGCAGCGCTGGAGGAGATAGCTTCCTTGAATACCTCGCGGGGGTGGACAATGCTAGTATCCAAGCTGCCCATAGAGACCGCCCGGCAATTTATGACATTGTTTCTAGTGTCTAAACAGAGAACCAAAAAATGCTCCTTCTTCTTGCCTTTCAATTGGCTCTTTACTATGCTAACTACATCCTCAGGAGACTTGACCACCGGTTTTTCTCTTTCAGCAACAGGAGCTTCCAGCCGCTTGCTTAATTCAACGGCAGCTTTAATCTGGGCTGCCTTGGCTGGACCAATCCCCCTTATTTCAGTCAATTCCTCAATAGAGGCATCAGCAATCCCTCTAAGGTTGCCAAATCGGCTCAATAGCCTCTGCGCAGTTACCATGACTGATTCACCACTAATTCCTTGGCCCAAGATTAAGGCTAAAATCTCCTGAGCCGAAAGTGCTTCACCGCCCAGCTTAAGCAGCCTCTCCCTGGGACGCTCACCAAGAGGCAAGTCATGAACAGTAAAGGAATCTCTCATAAGCCTATTCTAGCAAAGCATACCCCTACAATCTATCACCATCTTCAAGACTAAGAAAGGAACTTGCCCTGTTGCGGATAATGGAAATCGGCCCTTCTTCGCTAGCTAGGTAAGCTATGATTGCCCGCTGGCAGGATTTTCATTCGCCTCTTCAGCCCTATATAACTCTTCTATCAGCTTTATTAGAGCTTTCTTCGCTTTAAGACCGAGCTTCTTATCAGCCTTGATTGCTGGTATGGCACCTATAACCAGCCCCACTTTGCCAGTGGCCAGGTATCCAACGGTTACCCCCAGTTCCTCAGCTAATTTTACTAGCGAGAGCAAAGATGGAATTCGTTTATCTTGCTCTATCAGTGAGATGTGTTGTGGCGTCAAACCAAGGGCATCCGCCAAGTCTTGCTGAGTAAGATTTAGTTCTTGACGCCTTTTTCTGATCCTTTGGCCTATGCTCAGTAAATCATCTTTATCTCTCATTTTGCATCTCCTTAAAACGGAACAAAAACCCAAATTTTAGCAACATTAGTCATAGTGAGCAAGGGCTCAACCAATAGTTGACAAAAAGCCCATTTTTGAATTAAAATCTTGGCTGACACCTATTGGAAGGTGAACCATGCTAGAAGCAAGATGTCCCAAGTGCGGTTATCACTGTTACGGCTGGGCGCTAGTTAAACCAGAGGAGCGCGTATGCCCAAAATGCGGTAGCAAACTGGAACTCATTTATAAGCACAAGCTAAAGAAAGAAAAGAAACAGACAAACGAGAACAGCAATTTATGCCAAGGTACTACTTGAAGATCAAGAGATCAACCTTTCCTATACCAACTTCGCCAAGTCCACTCTTCTAAAGCTAAAGCACCGGCTAAAGCCAGCGATGTAGCTAAGGCCGATAATACGGCAATTAAAGCGGGATGAGATTGCTTCGCTTGGCTCGCAGTGACCGTGGGAGCTACAAGCGTTGCTTGCCAGCGAGTATCAAGACCGTCTATATCAAAGCCGTAAACCTGGGTTAGGGCTCCATCGTAGGTATCGCCTTCTTTGATGAGGGTCAATAGATCGAGTATTTTATCCTGGCTATAGTTATCCAGAAGGTATTCCACCAGGCTATAGCTCTGAGCATAGGAAAGATAGGCTTTTTCCGGCTCGGCAGAAAATGGGCTGCACAGGCTGCGCACAGAAATTAGCTTATCCTCAGAGATAGCCTCATCTAGCCAGGCTCGGAAATAAGGGTCAAGCTCCCCTTCATTGTACATAGCTAACCCTTCATCAAGCCAGGTAGGCAGTTCCCCATAGGGACTGAAAGTTGCCTGGTGAACGACTAAATGCGTCAGCTCGTGAACTAAAGCTCTCTTGCCCCAATCAACTTGATTTGGTGAAATGCCAATGGCGATTGTGCCAAACTCAGTAAAAGCAACGCCACCAGTCCACTCCTGGGGGAAAATCATGGCTCCCTGCAAATCATTGGCTGACGTATAGATATATATCTTGATTGGCTTCTCAGGATATGTGCCAATATCTCTGGTCAATCTAGCAAGGCCTTGCTCACAAGCGCCTATTAATTCCTGAGCGAAGGAATCATCTCCTTCATACCAGAAAAGTGTTAAATCACTCTTACTCAGGCTTTGCCAATTATAGCGGAGGTCATCAAAATGCACTTTGGCTAGAGGAGTTTCAAGCTTATTTCCAGCAGCATCCCGCATCGTCCACCAGTATGTTATCGCTGCCCCGGGAGGCAAGCTCGATTTTCTCATATCCCACGCCCAATTAGTTTCTACTCTGGCTGCTGGAGCAAAGTCAGGCCAACACTCGCTGGTAACCTGGGCATAATTCATCTTGTCTACCCGATAATGAAGGCGAGCATCAACAATATCAGCCCCGCTCTCGGCTTCCAGGTTGAAGACAAGCGCAGTGGGAAAATGTACCTCCACGCTGCTATCCAGAACTGCGATGCCACTATCAGCTTGGACAAGGGAGGGGCTCAGTAGTAAGAAAAGAAGTAGAGCTACTAAGCTAATACGCTTAATCATTTCTCTTCGCCTACTTTGGAACGAAGATTGGCAGTGATAAATCCATCCAAATCTCCATCCAATACAGCTTCAGCATTGGCTACCTCGTAGTTAGTGCGATGGTCTTTTACCATTTTATAGGGATGAAGGACATAGCTTCTAATCTGACTCCCCCACTCAACCTCGATACGCTTACCCTTAAGTTTGGCCTTTTCCTCCTTTTTCTTCACGCGCTCCAGCTCGAGGAGGCGAGTATAAAGGATTCTCAAGGCAGTCTCCTTATTCTGATGTTGTGACCTCTCACTCTGACAGGTAGCTGCTAACCCAGTAGGCAAGTGAGTTATCCTAACAGCGCTGCTCGTCTTCTGCATATGTTGCCCACCAGGACCACTGGATCTAAAGGTATCTATTCTTAAATCTTCCGGGCTGATTTGTATATCCAGTTCCTTCTCTGCTTCAGGGAGAACCTCTACTAAGGCAAAAGAGGTGTGCCGAGCATGGTCAGCATCAAAGGGAGAAAGGCGAACTAACCTATGAACACCATGTTCACCTTTAAGATAGCCATAGGCATAATCCCCCTTAACTTCCGCGATGGCGCTCTTGATGCCAGCTTCCTCACCAGGAGAGAGATCCAAAATTTCAGCTTGATAATCATGCCGCTCTGCCCACCTGAGATACATCCGGAGCAACATGTCTACCCAATCCTGAGACTCTGTGCCGCCAGCGCCAGCGTGAAAAGCAAGCATGGCATTTCTGGCATCATAATCACCACTGAAAATTAACCGGCTCTCTAACCGCTCAAACCAAGAGGCCAATTTCTTGAGCTCCTGCTGTATCTCTGCCTTGAGCGAATAATCGCCCTCCTCAACAGCCAGAGTTGCCATATCATAAAGGTCAGCGACTTCCCTCTCCAGCTGGCGCCAATTATGAACTAAATCTTTCTTCACCCCGAGCTGACGCATAATGGCTCGAGCTTTGGCCAGGTCGTGCCAAAAATCAGGGCTAGCTGATTCCGCCTCTAGCCGGGAAATTTCCTTCTCTTCAGCAGGAAGGTCAAAGATGCACCATTATCTCTGAGAATCGCCGGCGTAAAGCTTCTAAATTTTCCCTTTCTTCCTCCATTTGTCCTCCTTATATCAACTAAATAACTTCCCTTGATAACTTGGCTCGAAGGCTAGGTTGCCACCAGCAGCGAGGTGAGCTAAACGATTAGGCTCAGGAAGACGATAGCCACGACAACACTTCGTCACCCAGTGTAGAGCCGAGGCAAGGTCAATTTTGTGACCCACAGAAACATATATCGGTTTCGTTCCAATTTTAGTTCTTAATGCGGCTCCAATAATCTCGCCGTTATCAATCAGTTCAGCATGGCAACCAACCTCCTCCCCTACAGGCTCATGCCTACCACAGAGAATGGATTTGGCACAACCTATGGTGGGCATATCGAGAAAAAGTCCCAAATGGGAAGCAAGCCCTAACCGCCTGGGATGAGCCACCCCTTGACCATCAACTAGAACAAGGTCAGGAGTATGACATAACTTCTCGCAAACAGCCAGTATCAAAGGGGCTTCCCGGAAGGATAATAGGCCTGGTATGTAGGGGAAAGCAATCTTGCTTTCAGCAGTTTTAACTTCCACCATAGTAAACTCAGGATAGCTAATGACCACCGCTGCTCCTCGAGCTATGCCCTGAGAGTTGGGAGAGGATATATCAACACCGGCAACAAGATGTGGATTAATGCCTTCATTCTTAGTCACTATTTTTCTTGCCAAGCTCAATTGCACCTCCTTAGCTTGAGCCAGGTTCATATCCCACCCATGCAAGTTGCTTACCTTCATAATCTTATCGAATTATAAAGTATTTCACCTCGATGGCAAAATATGTTTCGGTTACATTAGCCGATTTAATTTAAGCCATTGACAAGCACCACCACTTAGGAGATAATAGCCAAGTTAAGTGGTTAAAATCAGATTACGCCGAGTAGGAAGGAAACATAAACCAATCTACCGAGTGGTAGTGGCTAATAGCCGATCACCTCGTGATGGTGCTTTTATCGAGACCATCGGACATTACAATCCTTTAACCGACCCTGCTACTACTGATATTAACGAGGAAAAAGCGTTAAAATGGCTTAACTGCGGGGCTCAGCCCACAGATACTGTTTATAGTTTATTGTGCAAATTAGGTATTATGGATAAATTTAAGCAACAGCAAACCTCAAGCCCAAAATTAGCTGTTAAGGAGACAAAATGAAAGAGTTAGTAGAATACATTGTTAAATCCATCGTGGCAGAGCCAGACAAGGTAAACATTACTGAAGAAAATAGTGATATAGGCTTATTGATCAAATTGGAAGTCGCTCCAGAGGATAAAGGGAGGGTTATCGGTAGACAAGGTCGAGTAGCCGAAGCGATACGCACTTTACTCCGAGTAAAGGCAGCTAGGGCCAATACTAGAGTCAGATTAGAAATATTGTAATCAGGACAGTAGTTTGCCTGCCTTTTTCACGAGACTTTGACTTTTGCTTCCCCAGCTTTAAAAATGGCATATTTTGTCAAAGGTGGTGCAATGAGTTCGTTTATGATAACTGAAGCCAATATCGCATTTAACATCACGGCTCCAAAAGCAGGAAATTCAAGAGCGGCTAGAAGAACTAGACCTACAGTAACCCCCGCTTTTGGTAATAGTGCAAACCCCAAATATCTTTTCACCACATATGGCGCATGAGAAATCTTGGCACCCATCCTTGTTCCTGTGTATTTACCTGCACATCTAGCTAGAACGACCAATAGCGCCAATATACCAGCAACTTTCAGTACGCTTAAATCAAAATGCAATCCTGCCAATACGAAAAAAACCGCATAAACCACATCCTCAACCTCTTCAACTACAGAAAACAATCCCCCCCTCCTTACTTTATTTACTACGATAAAACCAACAACCATATTAGCTAAAATTGATGAAATGCCCAGGTAGCTGGTGACGCCAGCACATAGCATTATCATCCCAAAAACCACGACCAACAGCAATTCACGAGTTCTCACCAGCTTAGCCACATATATTAAGGCAACGGCAAAAACAATGCCTATCGCTATAGACTCGATTATATATAAAAAGGGAACGCCCAGCATTTGATAAAAGGAAATATTACTGGCACCACCAACCAATGGCTGGCATACACCCGAAGCGATGGCGAAGGCAATGACTGCTACTGCGTCATCGAGGGCAACCACCGCCAATAAGGTTGCCGTCAGGGGGCCTTTTGCCTTGTATTCCCTGATTATCGCCATTGTTGCCGCTGGAGCGGTGGCACACGATACTGCACCTACGATAAAAGCCAGGGGGAAATAAGTCTGCCAAAAAGTCCCGTTTGGGATAATTAAATGGCCTGAGATAGCCAAAACTAAGGTGACTAAAAACCATGCACCTAAACTTTGAAGAAGCGTTATCCAGATGATGCTTTTCGCTAACCTTTGTAACTGTGCCCAATAAAGACTACCACCGATCAAATAGGCAATAAACCCCAGAGCAATGTCGGTGACTATATCCAGGTTTCCTATCGTTTCCCTTGATATTATATTTAGAAGGGAGGGGCTCAGTAGAACACCAACGATGATATAGCCGGTAATCCTGG
>CAYTBB010000025.1:0-17503 GCA_964435965.1 uncultured Dehalococcoidales bacterium | reverse complement strand
GATCGTAAGGAATAAATTTTGCTGGAATGCTATTTAATAGCCTTAGGCTTCTATTTCAGGGTTAGCAACTCTACCACTGAACAAACATGGGGATGTATGTTAATCCATAATAAAAACTACCTTAATCACCAAAATAGATCGAAACAAGTGATCTCTATGCAAGATGTTATTCCTCAGGTAAATATTAATCTCTTACCTTTCTAGTATCTTTTTCAGGTTTTCTCCCTCTTCTTTCATATGTTGTTTGACAGCTTCGACCCGCTTCTTGCTAAGTTTCTTGAATAACGAACCTGCCCTAAAACTAATAGTTGCAGTGAATACACAACCTTTCTCACCTCTTGGTTCCATAACAAATTGACTTTTTGGCATGAAAATCGACCATGGAAAAGAGGGCTTATATTCAATCAGTCTATTCGGCACCACTTTGGTACACAAAAATTTTAGCTTATGCATTTCACCATGAAGGTATTCTTCAAAATATACAACTGAACCTACTTGGAAGGGTTCACCTTTAGTCCAGCGAAAATCTGCATGGTCAGGATGCCAAGCTTGATAATCTTTCCCAGTCTTGATGTTTGTAAGCCAGTTAAAAACCTGTTCTGGTGTTGCTTTTATTTCAATTGAATCTGTTAGAGTGACCATATTTTACCTTCGAAGTTGAAAGCTGAACCTTGTTATTCTTTTCCTATGTTTCTTTCCTAGTGCCCCAAGTCGCGAAAGCTAAAATGGCAAGTCCCACAAAGTTGAAAGCAGCAAATATTAGGGTGGCAACTCTACCCCAGTCGAAAATAAACTCATTCATCAAAAGACCAATAGTCCCTATTGTCAATAGGATAAAGGCACTCAATTTAGCAACTTCACTCTTAGACATACCTCTTAGGTTCCTATTGCTTACTATCCTACCCGCAATCTTATTTCATCGGGAGTAACGTTCTCCACCAAGATATTGACTCCGTCTATTCTTATTCTGCTTTGCCCTTTGGGATAAAAACAGATTCCAAGCAAATCCCCGATACATAAACTCCCATTTTCTTTGCACGATGGAATACACCCTTTCAGATGGCATGCCGGCATAAACAATACGGTCTTTGCCAAATCTTAAGTGAAGGACATCACCTACAGATAGGACAACTGAATTATCCATATCCACCTCCTGTCACTAGAAGCATTACTTTACTGGTAATTTAGACAATTGGCCTATAGCTGTCAATCATTCCTAGATTGAATAGTAACTAAAGGCGCCTGATATCCCAGACGCCTCAAATAAAAGAGCTCTGTCAATTCAAATTTATTACCATTGAACAAACATCGGCATGATTACGTGAACATAATTGTCCACACCTATGGGGCGGATGACCCCGGGGCTTGATGGGGTGGTGACTTCCAGGGCAACTTGAGCTTGATGAAGAACACTTAGTACATCGGAGAGATATTTAACGTTGAAGGCGATTTTAGCCTCTTCTCCATCGGCAAGGGCGTCAATTTCGCTAACATTGCTGCCGATTTCTTCAGCCTGAGCAGAAACGGTTATTTTACCCGGGGTGAGTTCAGCACCTGGGGTGATGACCAAACGGACAATGCCGCTGGCATCGCGGGCGAATATGGAAGACATTTTGGTAACCCGTAGAAATTCGTTGATGTCTACTACTGCCCTCGTGCTATAGCTCTGAGGAATAACCTGAGAATAATTTGGGAAGGAACCTTGAATAAGCTGGGAGACTAATTCGGCATTTTTGAGGCGGAAGAGAATCTGGCTTTTTTGCTGATTTATAATGATTTCCACTGGTTCTTCTTGGTCACCAAGAAGGCGATTTAGTTCGTTGAGGCTTCTTGCTGGAATGATTACCGTCACTTTCTGACCGGCTGGTGAGCTGAGAGTTGTTTTATGGACAGCTAGCCTGAAGCCATCAGCAGCTGCCAGATCAAGCTGTTCACCTTCAAATTCAGCGTTAATCCCGGTTAATACTGGGCGAGATTCTTCGGTTGCGGCAGCAAAGACGACCAGTGTGATTCCTTCTCTCAGAGCGTCTGCTTCAATATTGGTGGTCATACCATCGCTTACCTCGGGGATAGGTGGGAAATCCTCGGCATCAATACCATTAATATGGGCTTGAAAGCGACCGCTTTTAAGCTCCAAGGTGTGGCTGTTAGTGGGCAGGGTGATTTCAATTAAATCGTTAGGTAAGGAATTAACGAAGTCAATGAGCAGTCGAGCCGGAATGGTTATGGCCCCATCCTGTTCTACTTTACTTCCAATCCAGCATGTAGTAGCCATTTCCAGGTTGGTGGCTGCTAGCTTAAGACGTGATTGCTCAGTAGCTAAAAGGATATTTTGAGTGATAGGCAAAGTAGATCTGGTAGCTACAGCTCTGCCAACTATGCCTAGCCCTCGGCTTAGGTTTTCTTGAAGGCAAGATAATTTCATAAAATACCTCCCAAAAAATTATAGGTAACTCACAGTATACTATCAGTAGTTTTTATGGTCAAATAGTTTGGGCCTAGATTGTTTATTTTGCCACCCTGAGCGATAGCGAAGGGTCTAGATTCTTCGCGGAGTTTATCCTGAGAGAGATTCTTCGGTTGTTTCTCTTCCTCAGAATGACAAGAAGCGAAGGGCTCAGAATGACAGGTGAGGGCCGCTAAACGCTCAATTGGGCCTGAAGTCGCATTAATATTTGTCTTGCCTTCTGGCTAGCCTGACCTCGGTGGCTGATTTGGTTTTTTGCCTCCGGGGGGAGTTCAGCCATGGTTTTGCCCATCTCTGGGAGATAAAAAATGGGGTCATAGCCGAAGCCATTTTCTCCTTTGGCTTCAAAGGCAATCATGCCATGACACTCGCCATGCATTACCCATAGTTGGCCTTTTGGTGTAGCTATGACGATAACGCATTTGAAGTGAGCATTTCTTTTTTTCCAAGGAACGCCGTCAAGTCTAGCTAGGAGAGCTTTTACCCTATCTGTATCTGAGGCATCCTTGCCGACGAAGCGAGCTGAATGGATTCCTGGCTCGCCGCTTAAGGCATCCACCTCAAGCCCTGAGTCATCGGCAAGGGTAATAAGTTGGCTTAATTTAGCGTAAGCGGCGGCTTTCAATTGAGCATTTTGTTCATAGCTATTTCCCGACTCAATGGCAAATTTGCTTATTCCTTGCTCAGCAAGTGTGGTTGTTTGATAGCCAAGGTTACCAAGGAGAAAGCGATATTCCTTAATTTTCCCCGGGTTGGTGCTAGCTAGAAGGAGCTTAGGCATTTTATTGTGGTTAGATGTCCTGGAATCTGGAAGCTAATTTTTTGCTCACCTCAGGCATGGTAGTATATTCCATTTCCTCTAGTGGCAGGCGATGTGGCTCGAACGGCCCCATACGACGCAGGTAGTCAGCCATGGCAAATGCTTGCTGACGAGCTAAATCAAAGGATGGGTCATCGAAGAGGTCGTTAGGGCCGATAAGCTTGCCATTTGCAAGTTGAAAACCAGCAGCTATAGCTCTTGGTGGACCATCGAAACGAATAGCTCTAGATTCATGGAAGGAAACAGGTACTAGGGGACCATGGTGGGAACCCCTCATCCAACCTTTCACTATATTGGGTGAGGCAAAAGGCTCAAGCACCTCACCTACAGCGGGAAACTTATCCTGGGACCTGACAATACACACAGGGTCATCCTTACCTACGTATCTGCCGGCGATCAAGGCTAAGCGTTGGGTGGAAGAAGAGGCTGCAATTTCCCCACTCTCTTTGTGCCGCACTGCTTTAAGAGCATAACGGCTTGGCGAACCCAGGAAACCAAGCAGGTCATAGATTTCCTCAGGGGTATTAAAGATGATTTTTTTGGATTCTCGAACATCGTGGACTTCAAAAGTGAAGCCAGAATGCATATTGGAGGCGATTACTAATCCGATGGTGTTAAAAGGGTCAGCGAAGATTTTATATAATGGCAAATTCCAGGCGCCAGAGGCTGTCTTATCCGCCATGAATATAATTATGGTTTCAGCTGGACGCTCAGTGAATTGCATCTCAGCCACGCCAGGCCCCATTCCTCTGACATTGCCGGCGAAAGCATCAGCTAAAAGGTCTTGTCCTGCGCCATGCAGCTTCAGACTCCTAGCTACGTCAGTGCATTCTACGAATGTATCCCAGGCTAATTTGTGGATTTGTTCACTATCTTCACCTTGCTGGTGGGTCATTATTAACTGAAGGTCATCGCCACAGACTGTAACATAACAGTCAAGGAGCGATCCTTGTCCTTTAGCACGCTCTAGGCTTTCCTTAGCCCTTTGTATTACATCTGGATGGGAGCTGGAGTGTCCCACATAGCCACCAACATCTGCTTTAATAGCGCTTAAAGTTATATCCATCATACCCTCCTTTATTTAATAGTCAATGCCCTTACGGGCTAATATCCCCTTGTCGTAGGGATGCTTTCCCTTGGTCATATCAGTGACCAAGGCAGTTAGGTCAACGAGCTTTTCATCGGCATAGCGCCCGGTGAGGATGAGCTCTACCCCTTCAGGTTTTTCCTGTATTAGCTTTATTACCTCATTGATGTCAATAAGCTTCCAGGCTACAGATACATTGATTTCATCAAGGATTACTATATCGTAATCTTCGCTAAGAAGCGCTTTCCTAGCTGCATCTAGAGCCTTTTTTGCCTCCTCTTTATCAGCCTCAGTTACATTGCCTGGAGCAACAAAGGTCTCCTGTCCAAATCTAGCAAAAGGGACATTTGGCAATTGCGATAAAGCCTTCTGTTCTCCGTAAGGGAAGCTGCCTTTCATGAAGAACACAGTGAAGATTTTTGAGTCATGTCCTGAAGGCCTAAGCACTACTCCTAAAGCAGTTGATGTTTTTCCTTTGCCATCATTGGTGAAAACTTCCACCAAACCCCTGTCAGGGGATGCTTGAGAGTTGCCAGTTAGATTGCCTGATAACACCTACTTAGTTTAGCAAGGGAAGGACTGGAGGTCAAGGTAATTCTTCTAGCTTGTTAATGTTCTAGCTTGGGTTCAGTGGTGACTCAGTTACTCGAGTGGGATAAAAATTAATCCTTCTTCCTCATTGCCGACAACAGCCACCATATTTCGGCAATAGAGGAAAGCGGTGTAAGCTGCTATAGCGGCATCGCAGAGGTCATGATTGAAAATATCCAAGTGTGGATTGAGAGCTGGCAAAAGTTTTTTTAGCTCTTCCTTGAAGAGGGCTATTCCTCGGGGTGTATTTTTTCTTGGCACGGGTTTGCCAAACAAACGAACTTTGCTGGCATAGGGATAAACTTCGATAACCTTAAATCCCATCTGGCAGAGCTTATTTTTAAGGTCGATGCCGCGATAAATTAAAGGTTTAATAAAAGTCTTTTTTGTCGTGGGATAACAGGAAATACCCCCTTTCCTCAATTCTTGGTCGCACTGCCTGTTTTTCCTCTTTGACTGTGGTTGGCAGCTACAGCTCTCTTCAAGGCAACACAGCCCCAATGGCAGACTCAAAGGAGCATCAATGGCTGTTATCTTCGGAGAGTAGAAATTTATGATGTCAATAATATCGCTATCCCTAGCTAATAAGCCGAGGTAAACGACTTGTAGCTTGTCATCTAAACCTAAACAGGCAGTAGGTTTGTTTTCAGTTGAAGTTAAATCGATGCCAAAGACTGTGAGACCCTTCACGGAGTTTACCCTGAGCGAGATTCTTCCCCTTTACTTCGTTCCAGATTCTTCGTCGCTCCACTCCTCAGAATGACAGAAAGCGAAAGGTTCAGGATAAGTTTTTACCCAGCCGCTTTAATATTTCTCTAGCTGCTACTACCCCTGAAGCTGAGGCTTGGACTAAGCCTCGGCTTATACCGGCACCATCGCCAGCAGCGAACATATTACTAATCTCAGTTTCCAAGCACGGGGTCAACTCCAGTTGACTGGAATAAAACTTAACCTCTGTTCCGTAAAGCAAAGTGTGAGGAGAAGCGACTCCCGGAGCTAATTTATCCATAGCTTGGAGCATCTCGACTATACTTTTGAGATAACGGTAGGGGAGAGCGAAGCTTAAATCCCCTGGAGTTGCCGCCTTTAAGCTTGGCTCTACAAGGCTGTGTTTGAGGCGAGCTTCTGTGGAACGGCGGCCATCCATTAAATCCCCCAGCCGTTGCACTAGGACACCGCCACTAATGAGATTGGTTAACCGCGCTAGATATTTACCATAGGCGATGGGTTCATGGAAGGGCTCGGTGAAAGTTGTGCTTACCAAAACGGCGAAATTAGTATTCTTTGTTCTATGCTTGGCATAGCCAACCCCATTGACTGTAACTACTGGGTCAGAGCCTCCGGTGGATTCCATAATTACCTCACCACCTGGGCACATACAGAATGTCCTGACCCGGTCATCAAAAGTCTTGGAATAGAACTCGAGTTTTGATTCATATAATACTGAAGTTAGTGCTTGCATGATTGCTGATGGTACTTCGATTCTGCAACCAACATCGATGGGGTTAGAGTTGAGGCTGAGCTTAAGCCTTTTAGCTTCGTTAGTTAGCCACTCTGATCCTTCTCTTCCCGGAGCCAATATTAGGTAGGAGCAACTCAATCTTTCACCATTAGCTAGTTCAATAGCTTTGACTGTGCCATTTTCAACTACGATGCTCTTAACCTCTGTTCTTAGCTTTATGTCTATTTTAGATGATAGGTGCCTCTGCATAGCCTTTAATATCTGGCGGCAGCGCTCTGTCCCTAGATGGCGTAATTTGACCGGGATTAGTCTGAGCCCGGCTAAGGTAGCTTGGTGCTCCAGCTCAGCTACCTTTTCTCCTATTCCATAGACTTTTTGCTGAGCGCCAAATTTGAGATAAAAGGTATCAATGTAATCAACAAGCATTTTGGCTTGGTCAGGGCCAATTAGCTCTTTGAGTCGGCCGCCCACCTCAGTAGACAAAGTTAGCTTGCCATCGCTAAAAGCTCCAGCACCTCCGAAACCACTTACTAGATGGCAAGGTGAGCAAAGTATGCAGTGGTCGTTTCCCTTTTGAATTGGGCAACTACGAGCATCGATTTCTCTCCCTTTGTCTAGAAGCAAAACATCAATGCCGGCATCAGCTAGCTCTAAACTAGCAAAGATACCTGCCGGACCGCCACCGACTATAACAACAGCGTATTTCTTAGCCATTGAGCATTATTCC
Organism: uncultured Dehalococcoidales bacterium; assembly: GCA_964435965.1. Classification (GTDB taxonomy): domain Bacteria; phylum Chloroflexota; class Dehalococcoidia; order GIF9; family AB-539-J10; genus 20-14-all-45-10. The sequence goes on along the minus strand of CAYTBB010000025.1, from coordinate 10,349 downwards.
ACAATCTACCCGACAGCTAATTATATGCTTTCAGAGTTGATATAGCTAGTTTTTACCGCTAATATTTCCAATTAGGTTATGGAAGCACCTCCAGTTAAAGCCTTGCTTCAGCAGTTTGGCCTTAAGGCCAAAAAAAGATTGGGGCAGCATTTCCTTGTTGATGAAGATATATTGGAGTGTATTCTATCTGCCGCTGAACTTAGCTGTAAGGACATTGTAGTTGAGGTAGGGCCAGGCTTGGGCATACTGACTAAAAGGCTAGCTGAGGTGGTAGGTAAAGTTATTGCTGTGGAACTCGATTTCAAATTGGTTAGAATGTTAAGGGAAAGTTTAGTTTCTTTCTCCAACGTTAAAATTGTCCATGCTGATATTCTCAAGATTGCTCCGCAGCAGCTTTTGGGGGATTTTTTGGCTACTCCTGAGTTAGCACAAGGTTATAAAGTAGTAGCTAATCTTCCTTATTATATTACTTCACCAATTCTGCGTCATTTTTTAGAGGCTCAGGCTAAGCCTTCGTTAATGGTGGTAATGGTGCAGAAGGAAGTTGGTGAAGCTATAGCTGCTAATCCTGGGAAGATGAGCCTGCTTAGTGTTAGCACTCAATTTTATAGTAAACCGACTATCATAGCCTTTGTGCCAGCGGGAAGTTTCTATCCACCGCCGAAGGTGGATTCTCTTATTTTACGCCTTGATGTTTACTCCAAACCGCCTATCGAGGTCTGCGATGTTGACAGTTTTTTTGATATAGTTAGCTGTGGTTTTAGATCACCCCGCAAACAGCTCCGCAATTCCTTGGCTCAGGCTCTGGGAATGTCGCCCAGCCAGGTCGCTTTGTTGCTGGGAAGGGCTGGAATAGAAGCTAGACGACGGGCTGAAACGCTTAATCTGAGAGAGTGGAAAGAGCTATGGGAGGTTTTTGCCCCCCTTAGGAAATAATCGCTATGCTGACTATTTATGCGCCAGCCAAAATAAACCTTGTTCTGGAAGTGCTAGGAAAGTATGATGGTTATCACCAAATCTCCAGTATTTTTCAGACAATAAATTTGTGTGACACTCTTAGATTTCAGCTAGCTGAGGGAATCTCTTTTAAGTGCAGTGAGCCAAGCTTGGAGCGCAATAATTTGGTAACGGAGGCTGCCACGCTTCTTAGGAAAGCTACAAAATATAATAAGGGGGGGCGAATTGAGCTTGGCAAGAATATACCATGGGGAGTGGGATTGGGTGGGGGCAGCAGCGATGCCGCTAGCACCCTTTTGGCTCTCAATAAGCTTTGGGAGCTAAAGCTACCAGTTTCTGAGTTAGTTCATTTAGCCGCTAAGCTGGGTTCAGATGTTCCCTTCTTTATTTATGGCGGCACAGCATTAGTGGAAGGGAAAGGAGAAAAAGTAACTCCATTGCCATCCTTACCTCCAACTTGGTTTGTTTTACTAGTGCCACCATTAGCTAAAATTCAGTATAAAACAAAGCAACTCTATAGTAGATTGGATGCTAGCCACTTCACTAAGGGGCAATTTGTTCAGGCTGCCTTGCCATCTTTAAAGCAGGGGAAAACGCTTGCCCCAATTCTTATGTTCAATGTTTTTGAAAAAGTGGCTTTTGATTTTCTGCCCAACTTAGCCAAATATAAGAAGAGCTTTGAGGAAGCTGGAGCCGCGAGCGTTTATCTAGCTGGCTGTGGACCGTGTCTTTTTACTTTTGTCGCTGAGGAGGGGAAAGCTAATGAGCTGTGTTTACGCCTGAGAAAGCAAGGGCTAGAATGCTATGTAGCATGTTCCTCCCCCAAAGGTGGATAGGTAGCTAATTCAGTTACAATTCCTTCCAGCCTGTTTTGCCGTTTGACACTGCAGGATTAATTGCCGGAGCGTCAAAAATACCGTTGTGGAGGGTCTTATTACCTTGTTGGGGGGAAGATTCCTTAAGTATATCTTGTTTTGTTACTTTGGTTGGGGAGTCTTCCGCCTCTTGCCCTCATGGTTTCAGTAATAGGGCTAGTTTTTCTTCCTCAGCCTTAGTCTTGACTTCTCCATCCAATTTCGCCTTATGTAGTATTTGGAGGATTTTCCCTAACTCTGGACCAGCGGGAATACCCAGCTTTTTAACCTCCTCTCCGTTGAGGGAAGTCTTTACATGCCTCAATTTAGTTAAAAACAGCTCGAGATTGGAACACACAACTGAAGGTTCTGAAGCTATAGCGTTAGTTTGGATAGCTAATAGGTCATGCTCATGAAGTAAGGAATAAATTTCACTATGTTTCAGGAAAGACTTGTCCAAGAGGTGAAGTTGACTCTTCAAGCGAAGTGTATCACGCAATGCGCAGGTTAATTTTTTGGGGATATTAAGACGGTGGATGAACTGCTCATTTCCCCTTTCATCAAGAGGGTAAACAAGAAGACATAGGTAAAGTGAAGGTAGTTGGCTAGGTTTATTAAGTGACCGTGCTTTATCGAATTTCTTGGCAATCCAGGCATCGTAGTTGAGAGACGGATTTATCCTCTGCAGTACTCCTAGCTCGCCAAGTCGCTTAATGGCATATTCGGGATATCTCTCCCTGAGTATTAGCTCCAGTTCGTGTCTAATGCGGTCACCACTTATGGCGTTTAACATAGGAATATCCCGTTTAAGCAGCTGTGCCGTTTGCGGTTCGACCTCAAATCCTAGTCGTTGCTCGTAGCGGATAGCGCGTAAAATTCTAGTGGCATCGTCGCTGAAACTCCCTGGGTGTAGAATGCGGATAAGATGGTGCTCTAGATCGTTTTTACCCTGATAGGGGTCGACCAATTCTCCGTAATTGTTTTGGTTGAGGGATATAGCCATGGCATTGATGGAGAAATCCCGGCGAAAGAGATCGCCGTTGAGGGAATCTGGGGTAACTGTTGGTAGTGCGCCTGGCCTGGCATAAGTTTCACCTCGCGCAGTAGCCATGTCTAAAGTGAAATTGCTGTAGCTAAGCTTAGCAGTGCGAAAGCGAGGATGTATGATCAGTTTTGTGTCACTAATTTCAGCTATCCGCCGGGCTAACTTTACGGCATCACCTTCGATTACCAAATCTAGATCGAAATTAGGATAACCTAGAAGCAAGTCTCGTACCACACCGCCAACGAGATACATCTTTTGCCCCAGGCGCTCAGCCTCCAAGCTAATATTTCTAACCAACTCTAGGAGTTGCTGAGGTAGATAGTGCTCAATTTGTGAAGCAAGGTTCATTAGTTGTCTCACTTCAGGTTGATTCAAAATCCATTATAACTGATATCATTATATCATCACTTTTGCTTGTGATTGCTGCCTCCCTGCTCGCAAATCGTTATATCGCTTAGAGGGAGTGTTTATTAACAGCAAATTGTCATTCTGAGGAAGAGCCGAAGCCTTGAGCATAGCGAAAGGGTCAGCGACCGAAGAATCTCCCTCGGGACAAGCTCCACGAAGAGTCTATTAAGAGATTCTTCGCTCATAGGGCTCAGAATGGCAAAAAACCATGTTACTAAACAATCTTGCTTAAGAATGGTTGACAGAGTTAGGCTATGATGGATAAAATATGGTGTTTTGCATGGAGGCAGATATACTGTAATATGGCTGATGTAAGACTTGGTTCAGGTGAGAGTTTTGAAAGTTTGCTGCGTAGGTTTAATAGGCAGGTGCAGCATGACAATACTTTAGCTGAGGTTCGCCGTCGCAGGTTTTATGAGAAACCTAGCGAGGAGCGCAAGAAAAAAGAAGCGATAAAGAGGCAAAAGAGTTCTAGGTGGCCAAGGTGAAATGCGAGAAAAAGGTAAGGGAAGACCTCAAAGAAGCGCTAAAGCAACATGATGGAGCCCGGGTTTCTATATTGCGTTTGGTCCTATCGGAGATAAAGAAGGCTGAGATTGCTCAGCGGAAACCTCTTGATGATAATGGGATTCTTGATGTTATTGGTAAGGAAGTGAAGCGACATCGCGAGAGCATTGAAGCTTTCAAGCAAGGGAATCGCAGTGATCTTGTAGCTCAAGAGGAGGCAGAATTGTCCGTCCTTATGGGCTATCTTCCCAAGCAGCTGAGCCGTGAAGAGGTTGTAATTGTGGCACAGCAAGTAATTGGCGCAGTAGAAGCTAAAGGGATAAGTGATAAGGGTAAAGTTATGTCTCAGCTTATGCCAGAGCTTAAGGGCAGAGCCGATGGTAAAGAAGTCAGTGATTTAGTTTCAGAATTACTTGCTAACCTCTGAATTTATAGCAATATTTAGGGGTTTAGGTTCTAGCAATTAAATGGTGCGTGGCGGTAAAATAATACCGCCATTGTTTTTCCACAGAACTTTGGCCTGGGCAATAACTTTTATTTGGGGGTCGATTATTGACTATTTCTAAAGAAGCTTTGGATGAAGTTGCTTTAACCGAAGAAGAATATAACCTTATTGTTCGGCAGTTGGGGCGAGAGCCAAATGAGGTAGAGCTGGGGATGTTCGGCTCTTTGTGGAGTGAGCATTGTGGTTATAAACATTCCAAGCCTCTGCTCAAGTTTCTTCCTTCGCGGGGTAGGCGGGTCTTAATCGGCCCAGGCCAGGAAAATGCTGGGGCCGTGGACATTGGTGATGGGCAGGTGGTGGTAATGAAAATGGAATCCCATAATCACCCCTCAGCAATTGACCCGTATCAAGGTGCAGCGACAGCGGTAGGTGGTGTTGTGCGCGATGTCTTTGCTATGGGCGCTCGACCTATAGCTTTGCTTAATTCACTTCGCCTTGGTCCTTTAACTGAGTCTCATAATCAGTACTTGTTCAGTGGAGTTGTCAGTGGTATTGCCAGCTATGGTAATTGTCTAGGAATACCTAGTGTGGGGGGTGAGGTATTTTTTGCAGATGGGTACACTGGTAATCCATTAGTTAATGGCTTATGTTTGGGCATTTGTGAGAAGGATAAGCTGGTTAGAGCCAGTGCCAGTGGTGAAGGTAACCTGTTAATGCTATTGGGAGCTGACACTGGTCGTGACGGGATTCATGGCGCTTCTGGGCTAGCATCGCGAGCTTTTGAGAATGAACAGGAGGCGAGGCCAACGGTTCCGGTGGGCAATCCTTCCCTGGAGAAACTGGTCATTGAAGCGTGCCTTGAGTTAGCACAAACTGATTGGATCGTAGGCATGCAGGACTTGGGGGCTGCTGGATTGACTGCTGCTACTGTGGAGGCTGCGGCTAGAGGTAGAGGAGGAGTGGAAATAGATGTGCTTAAAGTGCCTCGTCGCGAGGAGAGCATGACCCCTTACGAAGTAATGCTTTCAGAATCACAAGAGAGAATGCTAGTGATTGTAAGAAGAGGCTGTGAAGGTAAGGTAAAAACCTTGCTTGATCGGTGGGGACTTTGCTCCAATATCATTGGTCAGGTTATCGATAACGGGCTTGCTGTAGTTAGGGAAGGAGAGGAAATTGTCGCTAAAGTTCCAGTGAATTTGTTAGTATCTCCACCTTTATATCGGCGGCGAAGTAAAAAGCCAAAATGGCTTGGGGAACTGCAATCCTTAGACGCGAATTCTATCCCTGATCTTCAGCCGAAGCAATGCAATTCTGTCCTGCTTCGTTTACTGGCTTCGCCTAATATTGCCAGCAAGGAGTGGGTTTATCGTCAGTATGACCATCAAGCGATGGGTAATACTGTGGTTCCTCCCGGCAACGATGCCGCTGTTTTGCGCATCAAGGGCACTAGGAAAGGTATTTCCTTGACTGCCGATGGCAATGGGCGCCTTTGCTATCTTGACCCTTACTTGGGCGGTGTGATTGCTGTGGCTGAGGCTGCCCGAAATTTGGCTTGCAGTGGTGCTGAACCTTTGGCTATCACCGATTGCCTTAATTTTGGTGATCCAGAAAAGGCTGATGTCTATTACCAATTAAGAAACTGTATCAAAGGGATTGCGAGGGCATGTCGAGAACTTGGAATTCCAGTTATTAGCGGCAATGTTAGTCTTTACAACGAAACCAAAGGGCAAGCTATCTACCCTACTCCGATAATAGGCATGGTGGGGTTGCTCACCGACATAAATAGACATTGCACTATGTCTTTTAAAGATGAAGGTGATTTGGTATTTCTGCTCGGCGGTGGTATGGAAGACGGTCTTGGCGGGAGTGAATATCTGGAGTTGATGCATGGCTTGGTGAAGGGGAAATCGTCCATTGATTTGGATTTGGAAAAGAGGGTGCAGCGTTGTTGTTTAGAAGCCATACAGCGTGGGTTTATCAAGTCAGCTCATGATTGCTCTGAGGGTGGGTTAACAGTAGCTATTGCGGAAAGTTGCGTTGTTGGAGGCATTGGCTTTAAGGGGATGAACTGGAAGATGACGGGAAGGCTAGATTCTATTTTCTTCGGTGAACTCCAATCGCGTATTGTGGTATCAGTAGCACCTGGTTCGGTGGCAAAATTAGACCGCATAGCTACTAAGGGGCAGGTGCCGTTAACTTTGTTGGGGACGGTTGGCGGTAAGCGCTTATCAGTTAAAGGCTACATTAATTTATCTTTGGCTGAGATAGAAAAGGCGTGGCGGAGCGGTTTGAAGCAGCTATTGAATTAGAAGGGCTGTTTCTTTTCTAAAGAAAGGCATAATGAAACCTTAAGAAGATGGCCGAAGTTTGTCCATTTCAAGGTATACGTTACAACCAGGGGATAGTTAAGGATTTAGCTGATGTTATTTGCCCTCCATATGACATAATCACCACGCAGCAGGAAAGGCATTATTATGAAAGAAGCGATTATAACGCTATCCAACTGGAACATCCTCTGTCTGTTAGCTACGAGCTGGGAGCGAAGCAGTCTAATCATAGCAAGTATAATAGAGCGGCTATTACCTATCGCCAATGGCTTAAGAAAAGAATTCTCCAAGTTGATGATTATCCTGCTTTTTATCTTCATGACCATTATTTCATTTATCTAGGGGAAAGAAGGAAACGACGTGGACTGATAGCTCGTGTTGGATTAGAGCCGTGGTATAAAGGCATTTACCCTCACGAGGAAACATTCTCTAAAGCTAAGAGTGATCGTTTACAGCTAATGCGAGCTTGTCAAGCTAACTTCAGTTCTCTGTTTACCTTATACCAAGATTCAAGGGGGGAGGTTGCCAAAATACTGTCTGAAGTTTCGCAGGAAAAGCCCATAATTGAGCTGACTGATTCTGGCGAAGGCCATGTTGTTTGGGCAATAACTAAGCCTAAATTTATCCATCAAATCAGCGAACTTCTAGTTCACCAGCCCCTTTACATGGCTGATGGACATCATCGCTATGAGACAGCGCTGCTTTACCAGCAAGAGAGAACAAGTGGCGTTGTTAGCTACGAGGCACAAAGTGCTGAAGCAATCTCAAAGGAAGCCTTAAATTACGTGATGATGACCTTGGTCGATTTTTCTGACCCTGGGTTAATCATCTTTCCTATTCATAGATTGGTGTGTGGTGTAGCGTCCTCCAATTTGGTGGAACTAAAAAAGCAGCTTGAGAAATTCTTTACCCTAGAATTTATTCCCTTAAGTGAGAGCTTCCTTGCCCTATATAATTGCAAGAAGGATGAAGCGATTGCCAAAACAATGAATGAGGCGGTTTTGGGAGTTTTAGGGTTAGAATCTCAGTCCTTGGTACTTGTGAGACGGCGCCATGATATTTCTTTTGAAGATATTATGCCGAGGAACCGCTCCCAGGTTTATAGGGATTTTAATATTAGCCTTCTCAATCACCTTGTTTTGGATAGGATGTTGGGGGTCGCACCCAATAGTGAAGATATCGCTTACACTGCTGATGTAGATGAGGCCTGTCAGCAGATAAAGGGGGGAAAATACCAACTGGCTTTTCTTTTAAGTCCTCCCCAGCCGGAGATGGTTAAAGCTATCACTGATGCTAAAGATAGGATGCCACGCAAATCAACTTACTTCTATCCTAAACTACCTACTGGGTTAATTATCAATCCCCTCGACTGACTAAAGCTTTACTGCTTTGGCAGTGTAGATACCAGAAATGCTCAGTATTTCCTGTCTTTGCTGTTCGGAGAGTGGCTCATCGAGGGCTAAAATCATGAGCGCCTCTCCTCAAGGCTTAAGTCGGCTTAGGTGCATAGAGCTAATATTAATATTGGCTTTGCCAGTTATGGTACCAATGGCCCCAACAAGCCCGGGACGGGCGGAGTTGGTCGCGGAAAAGGAAATAGCCGCCAGTGGGCGCAATGTCCATCCAGAAATCGTTAACCTGAACAATATGAGGTTCGCTATCCCTAACTGTGCCTGAAATGCTAATGGTTCCTACTTCAGTACTGATTCTTAGGCTAAGGAAATGGAGTAATTTTGGCAGCTTGTCTCTTTTTCTTCGCTGATCTTTATGCCACGCTGAGTAGCAACGAAACTGACATTGACTAGGTTGATCATTTCTTCGCTCGCTGGCTGTAATAGACTGTTGAGAGAAGCCGTCGTTATAGGTCCACAATCATGATTGGCAATTTCACCGCTATACTTAATATGTATCTGTCCTATTTGTCCCTCCATTAATTGGTTAGCAAGGCTGCCAATAAGTGAAGTTGCCTTCATGAACAGTGATAGTTTGGGAGAGACTTAGGGAGCGTTAACAGCATAGCGAGGGTGCTCTCCTCGAAGCACGGTCAAAACTTGCTCAGCGATGTCTTTGGCGACGTTAGCTTGAGCTTCGATCGTGGAGGCACCAAGATGAGGAGTAAGAACTATTTTGTCACTCTTAAAGCGAGAGCTGTCGGTTACTGGCTCGGTGCTGAAAACGTCGAAAGCAGCGCCGGCTATCTTCCCATCTTCAATTGCTTTAACTAGTGGCTCTTCGTCAACCAACCCACCTCGCGCGCAATTAATAATCCGAGATGTTGGTTTCATTTTTGCTAGCGCCTCAGCGCTAATTAAATTCTTTGTGCTAGCTGTTAGTGGCACATGAAGGGTGATAAAATCAGATTGCTCCAGAAGTTGGCCGAGGGGAACTAAGTCCACTTTTAGTTTGCGGGCATAATTTGTAGAGACAAAGGGATCATGTGCGATAACACACATTTCAAATGCTCGAGCCCGTTTAGCTACCTCTGAGCCTACTTTACCTAATCCGATTATGCCCAAAGTTTTATTTCTAAGTTCAGTGCCTACTAGTTCTTTTCTTTGCCATCTGCCTGATTTAAGTTGACTATTAGCTTTAGGTATATTACGTGACAGGGCGAGCATAAGAGCAATAGTATGTTCAGCGGCGGAAACAGTGTTAGCAGTAGGAGCGTTAACTACCACTATGCCTTTTTTAGTAGCAGCAGCAACGTCAATATTATCTACACCCACTCCCGCTCGGCCAATTACCTTAAGTCCCCTCCCAGCTTCAATAATTTCGGCGGGTACTTGAGTTTGACTGCGCACAATTAGAGCATCGTAATTGCAAATTATGGCTTTAAGCTCTTCAGTCTTCAATTTGGGTTTGATGTCAACTTGAGCATAATTGCGAAGGATTTCTAGTCCTTCTTCAGCGATTGGGTCAGCAACTAAAATTTGCATTTTCTGAGCTTCAATCCTGAGATTCTTCGCTCCACTTAGAATGACGGTAAGCAGAGGGCAAAGCCTTGGCTAATGCCTCTAATACTATTTTAATGTCGTTCTCTTCAACCAAGCCAAGATGACCAATGCGAAAGATTTTGCCTGATAGCTTTTTTTGCCCTGCAGCAATAACTACATCATATTCATCCTGGAGAACCTGAATTAATTTAGACACATCAAGCTTGTCACTGGCTCTCACCGCTGTCACGGTATTGGAGGCATGGCTCTCTGGTGAGAAAAGAGATAATCCCAATGACTTTATTCCGTTTCTGGTCAGATGGGCTACTCTGGCATGCCGGGCGAAGATATTAGACAGTCCCTCACTTAGCATTAAGTCTAGAGTAGCATCTAGAGCGTAGCAGATAGAAACGGCTGGAGTCCATGGCGTTTGCCCCTTTTGTAAGTAATCTCTAGCTTTGCTAAAATCCCAATAATAGCGTGGCATTTTAGCTTGGGCGTGGGCTTGCCAGGCTTTTTCATTCATGCTAACCATAACTAGTCCTGGGGGAGCCATCCATCCCTTTTGAGAGCCAGTGATAACTACATCGCAATGCCAGTCATCTGTAGGTAAGTCAATGCAGCCGAGGCTTGAGATGGCATCCACCAGAAGAAGCTTGTCAAATTCCTTGACTACAGAGCTTATTTTAGCAATGTCGTTAGTTACTCCTGTGGATGTCTCATTATGAGTTACCAGCACTGCTTTAATATCACTTTCTGCTCTTAAAGCCTTGCCTATTGCTTCGGGGTCGGCTGGTTTTCCCCATTCAAAATTGAGGCACTTTACATTAGCCCCATATTGCTTGGCAATATCGGTGAAACGGTCACCAAAGA
>CAYTBB010000024.1:0-18208 GCA_964435965.1 uncultured Dehalococcoidales bacterium | reverse complement strand
TTTAAAGAAGTAGAAGCTGGCCGACTTTCTCATTATGGTAACTCCTCACGGTAGGCTAGTATCATTACTAACCATACCATGGGTGTTACCCATGTATCTCAGCCTCCGCAGGCTCTATTGGCTCTATACCGAACTTTGCGGAAAATGCTAAGGTGACAAGAAGCCCAGAGACAAAAATGTAAGGAGGTCTTACCACAAATGGCTGAGGCAGAAGCCCTAGGTTTTATAAGGCAAGAAAAAGGAACACCGGCCCCAATAAACCACTACCTTGGTGCAAAAACAGCGGGTTTTTGACTAAAGCCCGCCTATTAGTTAAATTATAGGTATAAATGGCAGATTTGCTTTTTGGTCCGGCAGGAGTTCCAGTAAGCGCTAAGGAACGATCCACAGAAAGTGGCATCCAACGCGTTGCTGAGCTAGGCTTAGGATGTATGGAGCTGGAATTCGTCCGGGGGGTGAAGATGAGCGAAAGGAGTGCCCTAGCTATAGGGCGACTAGCCAGAGAAAAGGGAGTGGCACTCAGCGCCCACGCTCCTTACTTCATAAACTTCAATGCTCAAGAGTTAGAGAAGCTAAGAGCTAGTCAAGAAAGGTTACTTCACACTGCTCGAATTGCCTCCCTGTGTGGTGCTAGAAGTGTGGTTTTCCATGCCGCCTATTATCTAAGTGACCCACCAAATAGAGTTTATGACATGGTGAAGAAACAACTACAGGAGGTAACAAGCAGGCTAAGAATAGAAGGCAATAGAATTTGGATTAGACCCGAGACCACCGGGAAAGTTAGCCAATTCGGCACCCTAGACGAGCTGATAAAGCTAAGCAAAGAAATTGAGGGAGTAATCCCTTGTGTTGATTTCGCTCATTGGCATGCTAGAGCAGGGAAATTCAATTCCTATCCTGAATTTACTGCTACCTTGGAACAAATAGAAAACAAACTAGGAAGAGCAAGTTTGGATAATATGCACATACATGCCGCTGGAATAGCCTATGGGGGGAAAGGCGAAATTAAACACTTAAATATGAAGGAATCCGACTTCAACTATGTTGACCTAGTTAAAGCCCTGAAAGATTATAAGGTTAAGGGATTGGTTATCAGTGAAAGTCCCAACCTAGAAGAAGATGCCCTCCTTTTACAGGAGACTTACAATTCCTGTATGTGATGCTTCGCTACTTCTAGCAATTTTTTTCATTTATAGTGTTTGTGCTATAATAAACGCGAGCTAAACTATGAAACCGAAATCGTGGCCCAATAGCTTTGTCTACTTACTACTTCTAGTAGTGATAGTAGCCACTATATTTGCTTTTTTACCACGCAGTGGTAGCCCTGAAAAAGTAGGAATTACCGAATTCATCACCTACATTAAACAAGGGGAAATTGACCATGTCTTGCAGAAGGAAAACACCCTTACTGGTTCGTATGGTGAAGAGGAAAGATATACTGCCGACTATTATGGCACTACCAATGACCTGGTGGCTATCCTTAGCGATAACGGAGTTAACGTCGGCGAAGGTGGGATAAGCCTTGATGTTAAAGCTAGCGGCATTGATTGGGGAATGATAGCCCTGCAAATCCTCTTACCAATTATGTTGATTGGGGCGTTATTCTATTTTTTATTCCGCTCAGCCCGTGGAGCCGGCACGCAAGCCTTCAATTTTGGTAAAAGCCGCGCCCGGCTAAGTTCCGGCAACAAACCTACGGTAACTTTTGCCGATGTCGCTGGAACTGAGGAGGCCAAAGAAGAGGTTCAAGAGGTAGTGGATTTTCTCAGATCACCCCAGAAATTCCGCACATTGGGGGCTCGCATCCCTCGAGGTGTGCTCTTAGTAGGACCGCCAGGGACAGGCAAGACCTTGCTGGCTAAAGCTATAGCTGGGGAGGCCAACGTGCCTTTCTACTCCATTAGCGGCAGCGAATTCGTGGAAATGTTTGTCGGCGTTGGCGCTGCCAGAGTCAGAGACCTTTTTGAGCAAGCCAAACGTAACTCACCATGCATAGTTTTTATGGATGAAATTGATGCCGTAGGCCGACACCGTGGCGCTGGCTTAGGTGGAGGACATGATGAAAGAGAGCAAACTCTAAATCAAATCCTATCTGAGATGGATGGCTTTGACACCAATACTAATATTATTGTCGTCGCTGCTACGAATCGCCCCGATATTCTTGATCCAGCCTTACTACGCCCTGGCCGCTTTGATCGCCATATCGTGGTCGATTTACCTGATATCAATGGCCGCAAAGCTATTTTAGAAGTACATGCCAAAGGCATGTCCCTGGCCAAAGAAGTCAACCTGGAAACAGTAGCTAAGGGAACACCCGGTTTTAGCGGCGCTGACCTAGCCAACCTAATTAATGAAGCAGCTATCTTGGCTGCTAGACGCAACCGCAAAGATATTAGCTTAAAGGAGCTAGAGGATGCTGCCGATCGAGTTATCGCTGGTCCTGAGAAAAAAAGCCGTGTAATAAGTCAGAGGGAAAAGGAAATAATCGCCTATCATGAAAGTGGACATGCCCTGACAGCCAAGATGTTGCCCAATGCCGACCCGGTGCACAAAGTTTCCATTATTGCTCGAGGGGTAATGGGAGGCTGGACACGCTTCTTGCCAACTGAGGATCGCTATTTATGGACACGCTCTCAATTTGATGACAGATTAGCAGTAAGCTTAGGTGGACGCGTTGCCGAGGAAATCAGCTTTGGAGAAATAACTACCGGGGCACAAAATGACTTAGCCGAGGCAACTAAATTAGCCCGGAAGATGGTTACTGAATACGGGATGAGCGATAAATTGGGACCGCGAACTTTCGGGCAAAGACAGGAACTTGTTTTCTTAGGTCGCGAGATTAGCGAGCAAAGAGATTACAGCGATAAGATAGCTCAAGAGATAGATGAAGAGGTGCACGATATTATTCAGCGTGCTTATGATACTGCCAAGAAAATACTGACCAAAAACAAAGCCAAACTAAAGCAAATCGCTGAGGAACTCATCGCTCACGAAGCTCTGGAGGAATCAGCGCTCAATAAGCTATTTGAAGGATTAACACCACAACCAGCCTCCAGCTAAATGAAACGCCTTAAATAGTTGCACACAGCCTGCTTTCTCTCATTATCCTATTGCCATTCTGAGCCACAGGCGAAGAATCTCTGAGAGACTCTTCAGTTCCTTCCTATCGTCAGGACTCAGAGCTTCGCCTCAGGGTAACAGAAGGGTGCTAGCAATTCGACGCAGAGCCAACTTGGCTGGTCTCTCGAGTAATAACACTGTCGTCCAGCTTAACAAATAGTGGCTGGGGCTGGCGAAGTTTCTGCCCCGGCACTGGCGACTGAAGCTTCCAACCTACCTCACTGACGCTCCCCACAAAGCCAAGAAAAGTGTGGAGCTTCTCAGAGCTAAAGGGAAGAAAGGGGTAGAAAACAGTCTTTAAAACTGATAATACGGACAAGACAGTGTAGGCAGACTTGGCCGAGGTTTCTGGGGATTTTTTAATCGTCTTCCAGGGAGCCTGGTCATCAAGATACCGATTAGCTTCCTGAGCCAAGAACATAATCTGTCTAATTGCTTCTCTGAAACTACAGCGATAAAGCGCTCTATCAACATCGCTTAGAGTAGTCTCAGCCTTGTGAAGCAACCTCTGGCTTTGTTCATCAAGTTCACCTGGCGAGGGCACCATCCCATTGAAATTGCGATAAGTAAAAGTAAGGATGCGATGAGCTAGGTTCCCATAAGTAGCTACCAACTCATCGTTATTGCGGCGAACAAATTTATCCCAAGAAAAATCACTATCCTTGGTCTCAGGCATATTTATGGATAAAATATAGCGCAGAGGATCTGGGTCATATTTCTCCAGATAATCAGGTAGCCAGATTGCCCAATTCCGGCTGGTGGAAAGCTTCTTGCCCTCAATAGTTAAAAATTCATTGGCGGGAACATCGTAGGGGACATTTAATCCGCCATAACCCATCAGCGTCGCTGGCCAAAGTAAAGTATGGAAAAAAATGTTGTCCTTGCCGATGAAATAAAAACTTTTGGACTCTCCTGTCCAAAAAGGTTGCCAAGCTACGTCATCGCCACGCAGCTTGGCCCACTCTTTACTGGCTGACAAATAACCAATAACTGCCTCAAACCAGACGTAAATTCGCTTCTGCTCAAAGCCCGATTGCGGCACAGTCACTCCCCAATCTATATCACGGGTTATAGCCCTATCCCTTAATCCTTCATGCAAAAATTTCCAAGTAGTACCAAGTACATTATGCCGCCAGTGAGACTGCTCTTTTATCCATGTTCTCAACTTATCCTGAAAAGAAGTAAGGCGTAGGAAAAAGTGCTCTGAGGTCTCAAATCGCGCTGGGGCGCCACAAAGATAGCAGCGAATATTCTCAAGCTCTGAGGGATCTAAAGGTTTACCACATTCATCACATTGATCGCCTCGCGCTTTGGGAAAGCTGCAATAAGGACATGTACCCTCAAGATAACGGTCAGGAAGAAACCTCTGGCACTTAGGACAGTAAGCCTGAAGCATCTTATCCTTGTAAATATAGCCATTATTGAGCAAAGTAAGAAATATATCATGCGTAACCTGAGCATGATTTGCAGTGCCTGTAGTAGTAAATAAGTCAAAGGAGATGCCCAGTTTTTGCCAGCAATCGATAAATTGCTGATGATATTTAGCTGCTATTTCCTGTGGCGACTTGGATTCCTGCTCAGCGCGAATAGTAATGGGTGCTCCGTGCTGATCACTCCCTGAAACCATCAGCACATCGTCGCCTTTGAGGCGATGATAACGAGCAAAAATATCTGCTGGCAAATAAGCCCCGGCAATATGTCCTAAATGTAAAGGACCATTAGCATAAGGCCAAGCAACACCTATAAAGATACGCTCACCCAAGAAAGCCTCCAAATTTAGCTATCAGCTGTCAAGTAACAGCTGACCATTGAGTGCTGACCGCTTCTTATCATGCCTAGTCCTCAGGGAAAAAGGTGATTATTTTCTCCCCCTTTTCCGTCTTATAGGAAGCATAACCGCGGCTTAAGCAGCAATCAAGACAAAAACGTTGACTCTGCTTCTCCACATCATCAACCACTAAATAATGCTCACCATATTCCAGAAACCTATGACAGATGTCGCATTGCACTTTGCTTATAGCGATACAGCCACAACGCAATTTAATCTCCTTCAGCAGGCTTTGTCTAGCTTGCTACAAGCTTCGCTTCCCATTAAAGGTATAAGCCGCCTAAGAAGGTATCACCCTGTCGTCCAGCAATAGCAGCGGCTAAAATAGGCAAAAACAGACATAGCTAATAATTATAGCCCCTAATTACAATTCCATCCACCCGTCTTGACTCCAAACTGTCATCCTTGTATAGTTTACAACAATTATCTCTTCGAAGAAGAAAAAATGCCTCACCTTAAATTCAAAGAAATGGTGCCAACATATGGCTTTGACGACGTAGCCCTCGTCCCTGGCGATGTAACCATCAACCCTGACCAGACAAATATAGATTTTACTATTGTTAATTTTAAATTCTCCATCCCCATCCTAGCCTCAGCCATGGATGCTGTTGTTGATCCCACCTTGGCCATCAAGTTTGGCAAACTGGGAGGCCTAGCTGTCCTCAACCTCGAGGGAGTACAGACAAGGTATGAAAATCCTGACGAAATTCTTGAGCAAATCGCTCAAGCTCCAGAAACAGAGGTTACGTCTCTGCTGCAAAAGATTTACTCCGCACCTATTAAGGAAAATCTTATCGCTGACTGCATCAGCAAGGTCAAACAAGGAGGCGTCACCTGTGCCGCCTCACTAACCCCAGCCAATACCAAACGACTGGCTCCAATAGCCAAGGAAGCAGGGATTGACGTGCTAGTAGTGCAATCTACAATTACCACCGCCAAGCATATCTCCAAGAGCTACCGAGGGCTTGTCTTGTCCGAATTATGCCAGATGCTGTCCTTGCCCATCATAGTGGGCAACTGCTGCAGCTATAGCGCCGCATTAGAGTTGATGAGAACAGGGATTGATGCCATTTTAGTCGGCGTTGGTCCTGGAGCTGCCTGTACCACCAGAGAAGTCATCGGCGTTGGCGTTCCCCAGATAACTGCCACCATAGATTGCGCTGCCGCTAGAGAGACTTATTTTAAAGAGGGTGGTAAATATGTATCAGTCATAACTGATGGAGGCCTTCGCATTGGCGGTGACTTGTGTAAAGCATTTGCCGCTGGCGCCGATGCTGTCATGGTTGGTTCACCACTAGCTCAGGCTACGGAGGCTCCGGGTAGAGGTTATCATTGGGGTATGTCTCAGCCTCACCCAGCATTGCCTAGAGGGACACGTATCAAAGTTGGCACCGTTGCTTCCTTAGAGCAAATTCTCTTCGGCCCCACTTCTGTTACCGATGGCACGCAAAACTTGGTTGGTGCCTTGCGCACCAGCATGGGAGTCTGCGGTGCTCGATCCATTAAAGAAATGCATAAAACTAAGATGATCATTGCTCCAGCTATAAAGACAGAAGGAAAATACTTCCAGGCAGCCCAAAGTATTCCTTAAACTCCTTGAATTTTTAAACAAACGCACTAATACAAAACCAAACACCAAAACCAATCAACACAAAAGCACAACCACTAAATACAATCCTCCGCACCTTTTGCGTCCACCACTTCCTCGACTTAAACGTACCCACGGAGAGAACCTCGTACCAGGCTAAATCACAAAGCCAGTGCACCACAGTGAAGAGAACAATGCCAATAAGCCCAAACTTGATAGCGCCAACTATCAGCACCATGCCTATAGTCACCCACCATATGTAAAAACCAGGGTTAGCGCCCGTGAACACAATGCCAGTGACTAAAGAACTAGTTGGCAGCCCGCCCATTTCTCCAACCGCATCGCCAGCAGTTCGAAACACCCGGAAACCCAGGTAAAATAACATCAGGCCGCCCACAACATATATAACCTTCACAACCTGTGGAGAGCCGATGAGATGCCCCAATCCCAAATAAATTGCTGCTATGAGCGGTATCTCGATGACAGCATGCCCTACAGCAATCAAGGCACCGGCATTTTTATCACCATAGCCCTTGGCTATTGTGGCGGCAGTAAGTGGCCCTGGCAGCATAACACCAGTAAGGGAAATACCAACTGCCGAGAATAGAAATAAACCAAGGCTTGTCTCCATAATTTATTAGGGGCAAACAAAGATTTAGACTAGATTTCCTCCTCTTCCTCCTTCTTCCTCCTCTTCCTCCTCTTCCTCCTCTTCACCGGCTATATCCCCCCCACCATAAGGAAGCACCACACCTACCTTACCTCGTCGGTGTTTAGCCCTTTTAGGCAGATTATCAATCATTTTCCTTAACTCTGTGAATGCTTCTGCTGGCTGTGCTGGCGGGATAACTATGCCATCCATCCCAGCCTCCCATAAATTACCGAGCTCGGCACTGGTGATCAGTGCAGGTAAAGTTACCACAAGCGGCTTATCCAATAGCTCATTGAACCTTCGGCAAATGAGCAGATACTCCACAGTAATAAATGACTCCCCGCCTCTGTTAATAAACACACCATCTATCTCAAGAGCATTAATAGCTCTAACCAAGCCCTGCTCCAATGAAGGTTCTATCACCAGAAATTTACCCGCCCCTTCTCCTCGCAGTGCTGCCACAGGTGTCTTCATATCAAAAACTACAAAGTCGCAGCCTGAGTCAATAAGCTCAGCAGCCCTCTTTTCGTTCATCCCCTTTGTAACCACTCCCAGAGGAATATCGCCCATAGCCTTGACCATTTCCTTCAGGCTTTCGACCTTGGAATTTTGGTTCAATACCAGCCCAGCATCCACATTGCTACCAGTTAAGGCATCAGCTTCTTTGACATCTACCCCAGCCAACCCAGCAACAAGCAACATCGGTGAGCTTCGCAGTTCGCTGGCAGCCGCATGGAAACCCATGGATGATGCTGAAGACTTGGAAAGGTTATGCAATTTATCCACAAATTTGCTCATCTTACCTCCAAAGCCAGCGGTCGGATTCGAACCGACGACCGGCGGTTTACGAAACCGCTGCTCTACCCCTGAGCTACGCTGGCACGAGATTAGTATAGCCGATGGGGCAAGCTCTGACAAACAGTCCCACTTAAATCGCCAAAGCTACTCAGATAAGGGAATTGAACAACGGTTTGCTCTAAAACAGACTTCAGAATGATGGGCATACCAATCTATATATAGCGTCCTAATTAATTGCACAAAAACCCTTCCGGCTGAGCCTTCAGGACGAAGTCCTGTGCTGGGATTAAATCCTAAATCCTAAGCACGAAATCCTAAACAATATCTAAATTCAAATGCCAAAACCAGTTTCGAATTTTGAGAATTGGATATTTGGATTTGTTTAGAGTTTAGAAATTAGTATTTAGAATTTGCCCGTATTCATTCCTCTATGGTGATTCGTATTATGGTATCCCCCTTTTCAATCTTTTCCAGGATATCCATTCCCTCTATTAGCTGACCAAAGACTGAGTGTTTACCATCAAGGTGGTTCTGGGGTGTATAGGTAATGAAGAACTGACAGCCATTAGTATTAAGTCCAGAATTAGCCATTGATAGGGCACCGGCAACATGGGTATGCTCGCTGAATTCATCAGCAAATCGGTAACCAGGAGTACCAGCTCCGGTTCCCGTAGGGTCTCCTCCTTGAGCCATAAAGTCTGGTATTACACGATGGAACGTTGTACCGTCGTAAAACCCTTCGCGGGCGAGGAAGACAAAGTTATTGACAGTTACCGGAACATCGCTCGCAAATAGTTCCAGCACTATATTCCCCTTTTCTGTCTCAATGGTAGCAGTGTACTGCTTACTGGAATCAATCGTCATCGGTGGTGGTGCTGAGTAAGTTTTAGGCTTTGGCTCTCCACCAGCGCAAGACGCCGAAAGAAGTGCTGCCAGAACCAAGATAATGCCAGCTATTCGCAACAGCCCGCCAGTTCTCATAAACTTACCTCCTTCTTTCTTGTAAGGGGAGTTAACTGAGCACACCTGATTTGAAATCTTCTCATTATTAGTTAACATTCTGCCAGATTGTAACTCGTGCATCCACAGCATTCAAACCCCCTTGGCACCGCCACAGTTAAAGTATTGCACTCAAGAATTTGCCTTCTTGATGAAAACTATAGCCAATCACAAAATTCCTTGTAATCCTCCCTCCCCTAGGGGAGGGAGGTAGAGGGAGGGGGAAATTCACCCGCACCTAACCTCTCATGTAATGAAGTTTCTTTTCCTTACAAGAGCGGTATTTTTTCACGATACTATGCGGAAGACCATGAGAATTCATGTAACCTGCACCTAGTTATATCGCCAGGGCGAGTAACCCTGGTTCGACAGTCTCTCTTAAAGAGGCCGTTCCCTTTTCCTATGATTCTCAATGCATAAAGTCTATCTTCAAATGGCGCCAAGACATATTAGGTCAGTGAAGTTTGAGGATAGCTTGAGGCTTTACCGTAAACTTGAGGCTCTGACTAAATGCTGATGCGAGCTTCCTTATTTTGCTCATAAAACCGCTCTAGCTTAGTGCCACATCTAGAGCAAGTTTGATGCTCTGGGTTAACCAACCCTTGGGATAGGCAAAACAAGATTGATGGATAACATGTTCTGGAATAAACTCCTTAGCAGCCAAGCCAGCCAATTAGATTCCAAGCTGTCAAGAAGCATCTTGAGCAGAAAGCGGGTATCTGGGATTGGGATGAAGATGTTGAATTCATTGGGCTGAGCTGGGTGGTTTTCAAGTAGAGCGATCTTACTATTCAAAACCGTTCTCACGCTGGGTGCCTTTGCACAAATCGTCAGTTTGTTTGCCCAACTAAGCCTCATAACAGCATCTACAACGGCTGAGGAGACGACTCTTGACTTGATTCTTCGGGTGGCGGCTCCCTCAGTCTGCTTAGGACGAGTCTCAGCCGGTCTATCAAATCATCGTAAGTGAAAATCTTATAGCTACCTTTATGTTCGTCGTTAATCTCAGCTAGTCTTGTCCTTTCTGGTTTGGACAAATCTGTTCTTCTGCCACAGATTAGCCAGCACATTGGGCCTGAAGAAATGCCCTCCAATTTGCCAGAAACGTAGGCATGATTCCTACCAACCCACGCTCGCCAATTTTCGATTTGTTCAATTGCGTGGTTGAGTTCTTGGGTTCGTTCCGGCGGTGTGGCCTTTTTAAATAATGTAATCCCTGGTCTCTCTATTTCGACCAGAACATAACCGTCCGGTATCTCCTGAATGACGAAATCTGTTACGTAATCATCCCCTAATTTGAACTTAGAGATAGGTTCAATAGTGGAAGTGAAACCTAAGATGAGACTATTGTTTTTCAGAAATTGGTGAGCTTCTTCTTCTTTTCCGCCTGCATGCAGGATTTCCTCTAACTTATTAACATTTTGTTCAATGAGTTTGAGTTTTTCCTGACCTAGTGGGATTTTACCTGTATTAAGCCAGTATGCAAGCCTAGAAGCTGCGGCTTCGGGAACTTCTGTCATGACTGCAATCGGCCAACGAGTACGCATCTTGGGAGCGATTTGTTTCAGCTTGGTGGATACATGGCTGTCTGGGATACTCATTTTCTCTTGGATTTGTTCACACACTTTCCGGTGGCCGATGGGCCATAGCTGCGTACCGAGTGTTATGACGAAGCCGCCCCTCTCGACAACGGCGGGGACAAAATCCCAGGGCATGTACCGAACAATGAAGAGAGGCTTGACTCGTAGCAAATTACAGATGTCAAGCTGTTCAAGAAGTTCCTCCTTTTCTATGCCCTTTAACTCGTTCTTCGCTTGAATGCCAAAGGCACGTCCGTCAGGATGCTCAGCAATGATATCTAGGTTAGCTTTTGACTTTATCCATTGTTTACCTTTATAGGAGTTGGTGTGAGTAGCCACGATCCGCAATTGATTGGCTCTAAGTTCCAACTTGACGAGTGATTCGAAGTGGTCGCCTAGGTCTTTCGACATTTCGGGGTTGTCATAGAGAGCGATGACTTTAGCCTTATTTTTCATGTGCGATTCAACAATGCTGTCGCCTTTAGGAGACTGGAGCGCTCTGCTGGGGATGAGAAATGAGACCTGATTTGCTCCAGCCTGGAATGGTACAGCGCTTAGTAGGCCCTGGTCGATCAGCCTATAGATGGCTTTGGCAGTAGCTATGTGGAAGTATTGAGTCTCGAAAAGAACTTGAAGGTGACGGAAGTGAAACGGGGCGTTTCTGGAGCGGTAGAATTCCGTTAGCGCGCCGGCGGCTTGCTTTGTGTACCGCTCCTGTTTGGCGGTTAACTCGATGGGGCGTTGTGAATTCATAAGTTATCAGTTGAGTATTGTGATTTTCGGGTTTTTAGGAAATGACATGGATATCAGGTGTAAAAATGGAACCCCTAAAGTATTAACTCCTAGTTTGTGGAGCGTAGAGTTTATATGATATAACTTTTGTCTGTTGTAGCCCATAAGTGCATGCCTTATCCTCTCTGCGCCATAGAGTCATTCCTGAGCCTGTATCCTGTCTACTGTACTTAGACAATCATAACATTGCCATGACATGGTGTGAAGTGTCTTCAGAAATGTTTGTCGCAGGCAAGGTACAAATGCTACATCGTGGCCCTACACGCCACCTTAAGTGTCTTGGTTCTGTCTATAGTGCCGTACAGCCACCGTGCTCGATTTGAGCTACGCCATAAATCCAACATTCAGCCAAAAGGTGCAAGGATGACTGTTTAAGAACCTAAAGCCGGGGGAAATGCCTCTCCAAATCCGCTGGCTGGACTACCAATGCCACCTCTAAGAGCGGTAACTATCCGCCTATGGCAGCTTGCCAATCAACCCAAGATTGCGGACAAACCCACCCTCATCGTCCCTTCTTTGAACCTTTCCGAAGATACTCAGACGACTTCTTCTGCTCTTTTCTTCCCGTCTTCTTAGCTACTTTCTCCTGAGCCATCTGTCTCCTATCAAACGCAATAACCCTTGCGTTATTGTAGCATTGGAATCCCTCTCCAAATCCGCTGGCTGGGCTGTCTTTAGGAAACACCGCCCATCACTTCTTCAGTATCAACTTGGCAGTCATGGTAATTAAGTCATCTTCCCAGCCTTTTGTTGATAGTTCCTTTACTTTTCCTTTAATTTGCTCTGGCGTAAATAGTTTCCATCCTTTTCTTAAGAAGTACTCACTTATCTGTGCTTCATTGCCTGAGTGGATATGTCCAGCGGCTAATCCATAATTTATTGTGGTGTCTTCATTTATAAGACCCTGCTTGAGATATGCTTCACGCAGACGCTTAGTCACAACCGTTCTATATTTGCTGTCTGTAAACAGCCTGTAACGCTCTGCCAACTCATCCTTTTCATCAGAAACTGCTTCAAAATAAACACCATAAGAGTCAAGAAGAGACTTAACCTCTATCAACAGTAATTCGTTTCCGCTCACATTTAACGCCACAAGGTCTATGTCCGGTCTGGGCATGGTGGGCAAGCCAAGGGCCTTTTTGTCTTCCTTTGAAATATTGACTTTCACGGATTGCCGAACCCAATAACCTTCCTCCTCCAAATACAGCTTTACTATGTTTTCAAACGCATTCATTTTACCCTCCTTTCTCTTCCTACATTCTCCAAATTCGCCTGGCCTGGGCTAGTCATCAGGCAAAGTATGCATCGCTATCATGATGGTAGCACTTGTAGAGGAATTATTCGCTTCACTTAGATTGCTAGCTACTCATTATAAGGAATACTGCTATCAGTAGCAGCAGCACTGTTATCGGCAATACTTGATAAGAGGAATCCTGAAAACATCACTGCCAGAATGACTAAAACAATCAGCCTTTTCATTCCCCCATTTAGCCCGGGTCCGAATCGCCTACTAGTTCAATTATACCCTCAACTAAGCCTGAAGCAGTCACTCCCGAAGTAGCCGCCGTACGTTACAGACGAACACTATTACTGCAGCAATGATGAAGGAGACTAGGAGAAACCATGTAGCCCCTTTACCTTGCCACTCTGAAAGTAGGAATATGCCCTCAATTGCCAGGACTGTGGCTACTAAGGATGTAACCGCCATGCCAAAGAATTCGAGTTTCTTCCACTTTCGAGCGTCTGACATCTTCCCCTCCTATCTTATTAATTCTAATTACCTCAAGCCAAATTATACCTTCACCCAACCTCAAATAGAAGCCAATGCAAGGCCAACATTTGCTTAACATAGGGCACTGACAAACCGCTGCTCTACCCCTGAGCTACGCCGGCATGAGATTAGATAACGGATAGCAGGGATTTTGGCTAGAAGATAATCAAGGCTAGAGGAACTACTAGCAGGTTTCGTTGACACCCAGCAAATCGAGATTTCATTTTTACTACTTGCCTTTCCTGTACCTCTCACCTTCTATCTTCCGCAAAGTCTTCTCATCAGTACCAAAATGGTGAGCTATTTCATGGCGCACTACTTCCCCTATTTTCACCTCAATCTCCTCGCCAAAGCGACACTGCGCCTCTATGGGTTTTCGGAAGATGCTTATCTTATCAGGCAGAACCATTCCATACCCTCTACCTCTTCTGGTCTGGGGTACACCTTGGTAAAGGCCTAGCAATTGGCCAGGATGCCTGAGCTTGACTTGTCTGAGTTGCGTTGGTGTTGGCCAATCTTCTACAACAATATCAACATTTTCCAGTTTGCTCTTAAACTCTGGGGGTAAATTCTCAAGCGCTCTTGCCACAAGAGCTTCAAATTTCTCCCTCTCCATCTCAGTGTCACCAGGCTATTTAGCCTTCACTTACGAAACAGCTGCTCTCCCCCTGAGCTACGCTGGCACGAAATTAGTATAGCTGAAACTGATAACAGTGAGCAACGGCCTGCTTCAAATAAACGCCTTAACGAAAACTAGAAGCTTATGTGTTACACACTTTAGTTACATCACCAGGGCGAGTAACCTTGCTCCAGCGGTCTCTTTCTCGTGAAGAGGCCGTTCCCTTTTCCTATGATTCTCAATGCATAAAGCATGTCCTCAAATGGCGCTAAGGCATATTAGGTCGGTGAAATTTGAGGATAGCTTAAGGCTTTACTGTAGGCTTGAAGCTCTGCCTAAAGGCTGATGGGCAAGAGCTTGAACCTCGCGGTGAGCAAATCATTGGTTCACAGCCAAACATTCGCTAAAATGCCCATCACTACATATATTCCTATTCCAATTCCTAAACATAATTTCCGATGGAAGTCACCAAGAGCAACTCCGATAAATAACCCGCCTTTATGAAAAGGGCAATGAATACACCTATTTTCATTTCAACCTCCTTTTGTCACCTCCTCTTCTTTGCTTTTATCTTTCAATCCGTAGGGAACAAGGTATCCTATAGATGCCGTAACTTTGGGGACACCCCACAGTGAGGTAGAATTAATTAGCATAGAAAATTAGAACTGAATTGAATTTTAATCACCTGAAAATCTCTCCCAACCGTCAATCCGCAATTCCATTGCTTCGAGAATACGTTCTTTCTGCTCTTTTGATTGAGACGGGAAGCCTTGAGCTTCTAGCTCTTTGTCCATGTAATGAGTAAATTGCAGAGACCGAAAATTCATCAGCCCTTTCAGTTTACCTGCATCCAGTGCCATCATATAACAAAACCCTTGGACTGTTTCACAGCATATTCCTATTCGCTTTTTTGACCTTTCTGGAATAAGAGCTAACCTTCCTTCATTAAAAATCATGCCTTTAATGACTTCTGTTTCAGATGCATTAAGGTTTCTGGATTTGAACTCAGAATACAACGCGGCGACCTCTTTCGCCAGCCTACGAGCTTCTTTCTTCATGGTACGTTGCAGTAACCAAGTGGAGAATTTTAAAAAGCACAAATCTGACTCCTTTACATGTCAGGGTTCTCAGAGCTTGACTTTCTTTCTGATGCGTTCTTGAATATAACTTCTCACCTCACGAGTTTGTTCCTCTTTTTTCGCCAATATCCCCAGTTCTGAATAACCCATTCGCGACAATCGCTTGTGAATCTCTCGTTCGCGACTCACAATGTACTCGTATTCCACTATCGCTAGGATGACCTCTTCAAGGGTCTTGTGGGAGTTGTGGAGCAGAGGTGCGTAGTGAGTATATTGCTCGTCCTTTGGAGCAGGCCCCAGTGGGGCTCTTATTCTTGACATTATCAGTTTGTTTAGCACTTCGTTCTCTGCTATCCCTGGCGCCATTCCCTTCAGCCGATTGTAAATGCTGATTTGCGTGTCGACGGCGCCTTTGTAGCTCAGCGAAGGAAACACCTTGGCGAGACCTCCGGCGACGAGCAATCTTCCGAAAAGGAATGCCTTCGATATGCCGGACTCCTTCGGTTCAAGGCTCTTGCCAGTGGCCTTGTTGTCTACTCTTCGCCACTGTCTCATGTGTTCGAGATTCGCGACACGTCCTTGCGCTTGCTCATGCAAATCTTTAAATAGTTTACTTTCAGGATGCAACAGGGTATCTCGGATTTGAATACTTAGCAATATGCCAGTGCTTGTGAAACTATTGGGGGGACAAGACGTAAGGCCTATCAATGTTCTATAGTCTTTCTTCCAAGTGTACACACAGGTTCGTTGCTCTTTTTCTTCAAGCACTCGACCGTTCCGATATGTTTTCTCCAGAGACGGGATAATTGTCTTCAGCACTTCATGCTCAAATGAATATCGCTCAGGGTTGAGTGGGCGACCTAGGCTGATTACACACTCCACAGCAACATCATCTGAAAAGTTAAGAGATACGAAAGAATACACTTGATAATCCAAGCACTCGAAAATGGCATGGAAACATACAGACGAATCGAAACCAGGGAAGTCAGATGGTGCAACATTGAAACCCTTGCATTGTTCCAGAACTTGGGCGCTGGATTTCTGCATCAGGCTAACCGCAAAAGGTATGTCGAAAAGAGGGGTTTTCTTTGCCATCCATCCATCCGTCTATCCACATAGTTATACATCCATTATATCCCTAACCAACCTCGAATAGAAGACTTATACAAGGCTAACATCTACTTAACAATAGCGGACTATCAAACCGTTGCTCAAGATAGCTATGAGTTTGGAGCTATAAAGCTAATGGAACAGCTATTGGGGAGCCTATGAGGCATACGGCCAGCACAATTTGGTATTGAGTTTTTCACGTAGTCATGGTCTCGCAAAATCTTGGCCTTTACAGATTTATGTTTGTGCGATACGATGGAATTTAGTAAATAGAAGGTCTAATGGAAAGAGGTGAATAATGAGGCATGGAAATATTAACTCGGATGGTAGTTTGCCAAATAAACTTTTACCAGTGGTGTACTTCGATTCATGTGTACTAATAGACTACTTCATAGCAGCGCGACGCAGTGCCGTTGAAACCAATGATGCAGACTCATCACAGCAAGACTTGCTTAAAGATGATTTCAAATGTGTTAGAGAGCTATTGAAGCAGCAGAGCAAGCTAGAGGCAGTTTTAAGAATAAGAGATAAGCTCATTGACAACAAAGCCAGAAAAATTGCAGTAATAAGCCCATTGTGTATCCTTGAGTTAGTAGAAACGCATGCTGAAGAAATATTAAGAGAGAACATTGCTTCAGCCACTTCAGCTAAGGGTGTCCAGAAAATAGGCAAGAAACAAATCGGTCAACTCCTTAAGAATCTTATGGAGTCGCTAACTGATGCCTCTACTAGTAATTCCTTGAAAAGACTGGTGTCAGCAACAGCTTTGGATATCAATCTACAGAGATGTCGTGGTCTATATGGGCTTTACATCGCAGATATCTCAAGTTTTAATTTAACATTCAATATGGTAAATCAAGGGCTGGCTGGGTTATCTTACCTACAGATTGGAGCTGCCGACATAATGCATGTTTTGTTTGCCCATCACCTTGGCTGCGCTTACTTTGCTAGTTGGGATGAAGATTTCAAAAGAGCTAAGAATTTTCTAAATAATAAGTATGGAATCCAGCTATTGAGTTCTGCTGAGCAAATATTGGATGTATTGTAAAAAACAATCGCAGTTAACATTCTCGATTTATTTGTTCAATTCTTACCCTTAGTCAAATTGTGTGAACATGCTAGCAATTAAATCATTATTCTACTGTTGAGCTGTATTACTCATAATAGCCACCCAGCCACTCTAGCCCTCCTCTATTAGCCCTAGCTTGCATTCTGCTCAGTTGACCACATCAACCTCTAGTCAGAAATCTATCACCAATAAGTGACAGCAAATAGCACCATTTAGCGGTTTTTGACAATTTTCAGCTAATTTTTCGCAATTTTTGCAGTAGCCCATAGCTACAATTGATGCTTATACAAATCTGGATTAAATCCAATGCTGGCAAGCAAACAAAATATGAGCAGGGGATATAGCTCAGACCTCGAGCTTCTCCGGCTGGAAGGGATGCCTATCGCGTTCGAAATGCGGCAGGTAGTTTTCTGCTGCGTCCGTCCCCTGAATCCAGCCATTTTCTAATCCCAGCTTGTCAACCAATTCAAGGACTTCTGAATACTCTGAGGCAGAGATTTTGCGACACAGCTCGGCTATCTGGGTGGCTAGGTGTGTGGGATAATATTGAGACATGATACTTACAGTAACGTTGGGCGAAATATCATGCACCAGCCAGGTAAGCGAATCGCAACTGCCGGCCAGGCGATTGGGGAGAATGAGATGACGTATAATTAATCCTCTCTGAGCCAGCCCCCAGTCATCTAATACCAACTCATCCCCGACTTGCCGATGCATTTCAAGAATAGCCTGACGAGCTCGCATCACATAATCACTGGTATGAGAGAACTTTGCCGCCCAAGTATCAGAGGCATATCTCAAATCAGGCAGGTAGATATCCACAATCCCATCCAGCGCCTGGAGGGATGCCACAGAATCATAGGCGTTAGTGTTATAAACTATGGGCACCCTGAGCCCCATAGGCACCGCTTCCAAGACTGCTCGAACTAGCTGAGGCACAAAATGAGAGGGCGAAATAAAACTGATGTTGTGACATCCTAACTCAGCTTGAAGATATACCATGCGTTCAGCCAAAGTATGAAAATCCATCTCCCTGGAAGCTTGGTATTCCGGATCCTGGCTTATCTGATAGTTCTGACAATAAACACAGCTCATGTTGCAATTACCAAAGAAGATAGCCCCGGTCCCTCTACTACCTGAGATAGCTGGCTCCTCGCCATGATGGTCACAGACCGCAGAGACGATGGGCAAATATCCAGAATG
>CAYTBB010000023.1:12962-19656 GCA_964435965.1 uncultured Dehalococcoidales bacterium | reverse complement strand
GAGCTGCCTCATTTCTTCAGGATTTTGGCGAGCGAATCTTGGGGCCGCTTCTGATCGTGGTGGGGCTGATAATGCTGAACATCGGCAGGTTTTCTTTTAGTCTGGGAGGCGCAAAGCTATCTTCAATAGGGGGAAAGGTCGCTGATTGGGGGATGATAGGTGGATTCCTTCTAGGTGCTCTTTTTGCCCTGGCCTTTTGCCCTTATAGCGCTGTCCTATTTTTTGGAGTATTGATACCTTTAGCTCTTAAATCTGCTGGCGGTGTGGCACTGCCTGCGGTGTTTGCCATTGGCACCGGGCTTCCTGTCTTAGTATTTGGCACGCTTCTATTCGCTGGTGTGGCTAGGGTTTCCACCTGGCTCAACGCGGTCAACCGCGCTGAGAAAATCATTCGCATTATAGTCTCCATTGTCTTCATAGGGGTGGGAATATATTGTGTGGTGCTCTGGATCCAGACTTGAGAGCCTAGCAAGGAGAACAGGGAAATGAGACTATCAATGAGGCCTAAACGAAATACTATTTTTCCCGTTATATATTCTAACGGTCGAAGTCATGAAACACTGGAATGGGAGAGATAAACACGTGAACAAAAAGATTTTAGTTATTCTTGCCAGTCTTTTGCTTTTCGGGCAGGCATTTTCAGTGGTTCCCGTTCAGGCTCACGAACAAGAAACAGAAACTGTTTCTATTGGTGAGGTTTCTGATCCTGGTATTCTGCCTGATTCGCCTTTCTACTTTGTGAAGAGTTGGGGAAGGACCATCCGTAGTTTTTTCGCTCTTAATGCTCAAGAAAAGGCCGAGCTAGCGTTAAGATTTGCTAATGAGGATGTTTTAGCAGTTAAGAAACTGTGTGAAAAGGGGGAATGCCAACTTGCTGAAAAACACTGTGAAAAATTCCAGGAGCAGTTTCGAAGAGCCATTCGCTGGATGGAGAGAGCAAGAGAACAAGGCAAAGACATTGAGGAATTGATTGGGAGATTAAAAGAAAACCATCTCCGCCAGCAGCAGGTTTTAGTTAGGGTATTAGAGAAGGTGCCAGAACAGGCAAAAGGGGGAGTTCTCAATGCTATTGAGAATTCAAGTTTTGGTTTGGAGAATGCCGTTGAAAGAATTCAGGGAAAACAAAAACTGGAGCAATTTCGAGAGGAACTCAATCTTCAATTCAGTAACGTGGGCGAGGAGACACGAATAAGAATTCAAGAAAGGTTGGAAGCAGGACATTACAAACCAGAAGGAGTTTCTTAGCAGGGTCAGGACAATGGAAAGCACGATCGAGGAAGAAATTCCACTGAGAAATAGATAGGAGTTTTGAAAAGCTTAGCCTCAGCGTGAGTTGCCTAATTTCTTGATTTGGATTATATTCATGCCCTGTGCTAACAGATTTCTGAACTGTCGGCTCTCTTTTGTTAACAGGGGAGGAAAACAGTCGTAATGGGGTCAGTTTTCTTTAGACTAAACAATTGGCTAGCTGGTTTTGCTGCCTTGCTCTTCATTATTTCACTTGCAGGCGGCTGTGCTCTGGCAAACCAGCCGCCGAGTATCATTGGTCTCAAGGCCAAGCGAGACGTACTTTCTCCCTTATCAAGTTGTCTGGTAGAGTGTGTCGCCTCAGACCCGGATGATGATGGGCTAGTCTATGAGTGGTCGGCTAGCAAAGGAAACATATTGGACGTGGATGGAGCTACCATTGCCTGGAGTGCCCCCGAGTCTGAAGGCAGCTATAGCATTATGGTCAAGGTATCTGATGGCAATAGTGGTGAAGCTACAAATTTCATAACTATCACCGTAAAGAAGCTGGCCCCGAGGTGCGGTGCATGATTTCTTGGTTTGATTATATCGATGTTTCAGGTGGATAGATTTCTAAATTCTCCCCCCTATCTTGTTATGGTAGAAAGGAGTTGAAATGGAATTAGCTTTCTTTAGAAGGAAATGGATAACTAGCTTTATTGTCTTGGTCATCGCTGTTTTTCTCCTGGGCGGTTGCTCCCTAGCTAAGCACCCCCCGATTATCAGAAGTCTCAAAGCCGAACCGGGAGGAGTCTCTCCTTCAGGGCTTTGCCATATTGAGTGTATTGCCACAGATTATGATGGTGATGAGCTAAGCTACGAGTGGTCGGCTAGTAAAGGGGATATAAATGGGGATGGAGCGGCTGTCAACTGGAGCGCTCCTGAGTCTGAAGGTATCTACAACATTATGGTCGAGGTAACCGATGGTAATGGTGGCGAAGTTACTGATTCTATAACTATCACTGTAAGGGCCAATCATCCACCGACTATCACCAGCATAATAGCTGATAAGGATTGGGTTACGCCTTTAGGAAGCTGTCATATTAGGTGCAATGCTGAAGACCTTGATGGTGATGAGCTAAGCTATGAGTGGTCAGCTGACGGAGGTGACATTTCTGGCACAGGTTCGGTTATAACCTGGACAGCCTCTGAAGCATTGGGCCTTCGTAACATCGTAGTTGTAGTTACCGATGGTTATGGTGGGGAAGACACAAGATTGCTCACTGTTAGCGTGTCACAGAATCCACCGCCGGTTATTGAAGACCTAATTGTTACTCCTAAAGAACCCGAATATATGAAGGAATCCTCAGGGGATTACTCGATTTTGAAAAGCAAAACTTGTGAAATTAAGTGCATTGCTACAAGTGCGAGTGGCGAACTGAATTATGAGTGGTTAGCCAAAGGGGATAACACTGATGGAGGCCAAATTTCTGGGGAAGGCTCTATAATTACCTGGACAGCGCCAGGTAAGGGAGACACGATTACTATTACGGTAACAGTGTCTGATATCGCAGGTGTTAACACCAGTAGGAATGTGGTCTTCAAAGTGATGACCTGCGGATGTGCATTTAACTGAGGTAGGGATAAGCGGTAACTCTAGCCAAGGAATACAAATTTCACGAAAAAACTGACTCCAACGTGAGTTGGCTGGTTTGTTAGTTTTGGTTATACTAGTGCTTTGTACTAACAGTTTTTTAACTTTTTTGGCCCTTTTATGTTAATAGAGAAGAAGGAATTCGCATGAAATTAGCTTTCTTCAAGCTAAGTAAATTGATAGCTGCCTTTGCTGTCTTGGTCACCCTTAATTTTCTCATAGGCGGCTGTGTCCCAGCTAACCACCTGCCGAGTATCATTAATCTCAAGGCCGAGCGAGACGTACTTTCTCCCTTATCAAGTTGCCTGGTAGAGTGTGTCGCCTCAGACCCGGATGGTGATGGGCTAGTCTATGAGTGGTCGGCTAGCAAAGGAAACATATTGGACGTGGATGGAGCTACCATTGCTTGGAGTGCTCCCGAGTCTGAAGGTATCTACAACATTACGGTCGAGGTAACAGATGGTAATGGTGGCGAAGTTACTGATTCTATAACTATCACTGTAAGGGCCAATCATCCACCGACTATCACCAGCATAATAGCTGATAAGGATTGGGTTACGCCTTTAGGAAGCTGTCATATTAGGTGCAATGCTGAAGACCTTGATGGTGATGAGCTAAGCTATGAGTGGTCAGCCAATGGAGGCGTTATTTCCGGCACAGGTTCGGTTGTTACCTGGACTGCTCCTGAGGCGGTGGGCCTTCATAATACCACAGTTGTGGTTACTGATGGCTACGGTGGGGAAGACACAAGAACGCTCACTGTTAGCGTGTCACAGAATCCGCCGCCGGTTATTGAGAATCTGATTGTTACCGCAACACATAAATACCTGAAGGAATACTCTGGGGGTTATAAAATCGGGAAAAAAACAAGCTGTGACATTGAGTGCATTGTTTCAGACACGAGTGGCGAACTGGTTTACGGATGGTCATGCGATGATGGCGAGATTTCTGGGGAGGGCTCTATGATTACCTGGACCGCCCCGGATAGGGCTGTTAAAGTTACAGTTATGGTAACAGTGTCCGATGCCGCTGGCAGTGTGGTTAGTAAGAGCATAGTTTTCACAGTGGTGAGCTGCTCAAAATGTACGTTTGGGTGAAGTTAGGAGGCAAATGGCAACTCTAGCCAAGGGGCACAATTTTCACTTTGCCCCAGATTCCTATCTCGTCACTCTTGATGATAACTATGCCGTGTAGTCCCTCTATTTTTTGAGCTTTCTCGATTGCCTTGGGAATATCTTCTGCTTCTTTAACCATGTTGCCTATAGCGGTAGCTATAGCATCAGCTAAGGGGGTGGAAGGAGAAAGGGCGATAACGGCATCGGCACTGCCCAAGCTCAAGGAATGCCCTATGCTTGCCGAGGAAGTGCATATACCTAAGGGGGTCTCCTGAGGCTTGATTTCCAGGGCCATTGTTCCTGTAAAGGGAGATTGGCCGGCATAAATTCCCACCAGTCTCTTCTTCAATATCTTTAGAAAGATATCGCCACCGTTTTCTACAATTATCTCCGGTGAAAAGGGGAGCAAGTCTTTGCCTACAACTTCAGCAATGGCGCCAGCTACTGCTGCCATGGGACCGACGCCTGCTGACTGCGATGCCCTGGACATCTCTTTAACGATGGCCGGGGCGTCTTTCTCAGTCTGGTAAGGCTCCAATGTGGTTAAGAAGAGTGGGTGATGCTCGATGTATTTCTCAAGAGAGGCACGGTGTTTTAACGCAGATTTGAGAGCTTTCTCCTTGAGATTGCGGTGGGCTCGGATGTATAAGTCTGTCTGCTTCACTACCACATTGAAGGAAACTAGATCACTATCTTTAATCGAATGGCGATAGACTTGCAGCGGGTGCATAGATTCTTCGCTTCGCTCAGAAATACAGTCTCATAGCTCGGGGAGGGCAAGCCTTGACACATAACCCGCAAACGACGCACTTATTATGGTCAAAGAGCACCCTCCTGGTTTTTGGTTCTAAAGAGAAAGCGATAGTGGGGCAAAGGTTGATACAAGCTCCGCAATGAGTGCACCTGGCTTCGTCACGGACTACGTCTTGGCTTAAGGACTGGATTTTTACCCCCACTTCATGGAGATATTGGATGCCTTTATCATAGTTTCTCTGCTCACCGCTTAGTTCCATGATTAGCAAGCCCTCTTCTCCGGGCGTTATCAAGGCTTTAAGAATGTTAAATGTGAGATCGAAATCTTTGGCTAGGCGGTAAACAACCGGCTGTCCTGTCACACGGGGAGGAAAATGAAGTACTATTCTTCTAGAGATATCCATCTTGTCACTCCGTTATTAAATTCTTTAACAACTTTGCTTGTCACGCCGAGCCCTTCGCTATCGCTCAGGGTGATAGCTAAACTTACTCCATTATTGGCCTTTCTTTAAGTGGCTTAAAGGTTATGCCTGACTCCGCCCCGGGTAGAGGGGCTACAGGTTCTGTGAGCAAAAATTCTCCTCTTTCTATCCAGCCTTTCAAGATATTGGCAATCTCTATTGCCTTAGGATAGCTGGATAAAGATGCCGTGGGCACATCTTTTCCTTGAATGGTTATATGACCCTTTTTGAGTTCAGCATAGCTGACCTCTGCTAAAATATCTGGCTTCTTTTGTGGATAGGCTTCAGAGTAGTCCACAATGGGAGCAAAGATATCAGCATCGCTTACCATAGTATAGCGTAGGATTTCCTCGGATAGTATGGGTATAGGAATGCCTATGCCCACAGTTAGCGTACAGCCGTAGCCAAGCATACTTGTTCCGACTAACCATTTCGGTTTCATCTGTTTCAGATCACCGATGAGTGCCAGGGTTCCAGCGGGCTCTTTAGGCGCGCCATTGTCTGTGCGCAAAACGTGTGGATTATGCTGTGTGCCATGCCAGGCAACATAGCCAATGCCACCGCCGAGTAATATCTTGGTTCCTATGCCTATAGTTTTGTAATAAGGATCGTTGAGCAAAGGAGAAAGCTCTCCTGAGGTACAATAGTTAGCGTTGCCCAGTTCTGACTTTAGCACTCCCATGTAGGTATAAATCGTTTTGCTTGATAGATTCACACCCACATCATAGTTCTGATAGGCGTTTCTGACATTAAACAGGATGGCATTATTGATGTTTTTGAGATTGATCCAAGTTTCTAGTTTTTTTCTGGGGTAGCAATCTGTGCCATAAGCAGTGGCTACCAGCCTAACATCTTTTCTGGCCACGAGTTCTTCAATAACATGTCCGCCGCCGTAGTTAAATTCGCCAGGGTAGAATTTATTTCTGGGGTCATCGTCAGGGAGAGCAGTTGCTCCGAGAAAGACATCCACTGCAGCTAACCCGGTGTAGACTGGAACATCATTAAGATAAACTTTGCCACCGCCGAGCTTTAGTCTGGGCTTGGAGTGCCCGATGTTTAGGAAGAGGCCTGAGGAGCACATGGGGCTGAAAGTGCCAGTAGTGACGACATCAATTTCCTCTGCCGCGTGTCTGCTACCTTTTTTCTTGGCAATGTCAATCACCTCTTCGGCAGTTACCACCACTGCCTTTCCTTTTTTAATTTTCTCGTTAATTTCAGCGATTGTTTTTGACATTGTGATTTTAGCAACCCCTCTTGTTATTCTGACCCTGAACAGAGTGAAGGGGAAGAATCTAGAGACCCTTCGCTAGCCTTTTCGCTTTGCTCAGAGCTTTGGTTCAGGGTGACAATTAAAATCTCCTTGACATAATATGTTTAGTCTTATTTCAGCAACTCTATAGCTAATTTAGCTGCCTTTCTGCCTGATAGCAGCATGCCACCAAATATTGGTCCCATCCTGGGGGAACCAAAGACAGCAGTGGCGG
>CAYTBB010000023.1:0-12862 GCA_964435965.1 uncultured Dehalococcoidales bacterium | reverse complement strand
AGCATGCCACCAAATATTGGTCCCATCCTGGGGGAACCAAAGACAGCAGTGGCGGCCATACCGGCGACTATCAATCCGGGATAAACCTCCTTGGTGTTTTCGGGAACTTTCTTTTCAGCTACCTCAGCCCACATTGACTTTTCGCCCATTATTTTCCCTGTCGCTGTCCTCAGCTTCCCTCCTACTTTCTCAGTGACCAGGCGACAAATCTCACAGTCATGCCCGGTGGCATCTATCACCAGTTTCGACCTTATGGCTAAGGGGTCAATATGCAAGTTCGCCATGGAAACAGGGCTCCAGTTTAACACCAGGCCGCTAACTCTGTCAGCTTCCCTGATGACTACATCCACAACGCTGATTAGATTAAATATCCTGGCTCCAGCTTTTACAGCTAGAGAACAAAGGGTTGAGGCCACTTCTACAGCATTGGAGACATAATAGCCCTTCTGGTATTCAGTGGTGGTAATGCCAAATTCGTCTAAGATTTCTTTACCCTCAGGTTGGACCACAATTTTGTTGAACATCATGCCACCTCCCCATATACCCCCTCCAACGCTTAACTTCCTCTCAAATAGGGCTGTTTTAACCTTTTCCTTTGCCAGGTAGTAAGCGGCAGTCATTCCTGCTGGGCCAGCGCCGACTATAGCAACATCGAGTTCCATTGCCGCGAGCAGGTCTTCTATATAGCTTTCAGTTATGGCTTTAGAAATAATGATTTCATCCATTATTCTTAACTATTAGCTAGCAGCTATCAGTTTTCAGCTAACTGCTGACCGCTGATTGCTGACTACTCGATTAGTATACACTTTCTACGACCTAATTTCCCAGACATGATGTTGGTCTATTTGATAGCCTATTTTGGTATCCTCATCATTCTAAGGTAGTATCAAGCCATTTGAGATAATCTTCGTTGCCGCCAACGATAGGCAGAGCGATTACCTCAGGGACTTCGTAGCTGTGAACTTTCTTAACCAATTCGGTGATTTCCTTGAGCTTGGATGTTTTGGTTTTGATGACCAGAAGGCTTTCCTGGGCGGAATCGAGCTTGCCTTGCCACCAGAAGAGCGAATCTACTTTAGGCATAATATTTACACAGGCAGCCTTCCTTTGATTAAGTAGCTGGTCAGCTATTCTGTGAGCTTCTTCCTCGCTACCGGTGGTTATAAGGATGACTATCTTACTTTGCTCCTCAACCATCTTATCTACATGTTCTTTCGTCTTAAGGCAAGACCCTTTTGAAAACCTTCAGCTACTTTTTATTTGTGCCTATATCATCGAAAAGCACCAGCCCAAGACCAAAGCCATTATAGCAATGACCATTAGATAAGCAAGCAGGATCTTGCCACCGAATTCTTTTCTTAATACCAGGATGGTTCCCCAACTGGTAATCGGTCCCACTAGCAGAAGCACCATCCCGGCGCCGATGTTCATCCCTTGCGAGACGAGGGCATGAACCAAAGGAACACTGGCTGTGGAGCAGATATACATCAAAAGTCCAAAGACAAGGCTGAATAGATACCCTAATCCGCCGCTGAGATAGCTTCCTACAAATTTCCCTACGGGGGCAATCGCCGCCACCAGAGCTGCCAGGGCTAGGCCAAGAAGCAATTCAGGACCGATCTCCTTCACCATATCCACAAAGGCATACCTGAAAACAGAGGTCAATTTTTCCCTGGCACCCTTCGCATGCGCGCCAGCGTATTTCTGTGCTTCCTTCTCAAAGGTCGCCTGGCAATGGGGGGAGCAAAAGTAATAGCTCTTACCTTGATACTCACTTGTTAATCCTTTTTCTGTATCCACGCTCATGCCACAAACGGGGTCTGTAGCAATCTCTGCTTTCTGAAGGGGGTTTGCCAAGCCCTTGGACTCAAACTTGATAAGGTTCCCGATGGCACCCATAACCAACCCCATCAAAATCACGGCAAAGAATATAAACACGGTGAACTTTATCCCCAGCAAGGCATAGCAAACCAAGAGAGCGCTTACAGAGGTAGCCGGTGTTGCCACCAGGAAGGCTAAAACTGGGCCTAACCTCGCCCCATTCTGATGTAGGCTCACTGCCACCGGAAGAGAGCCAAAACAGCAAATGGGAAGGACTGTCCCAGCGAGGGTGGAATAGAGAAGAGGCTTTATTCCCCGCCCGCCCAGGTGTCTTTCTACTAACCCCGCGGGAACAAATTCATGGATCAAGCCACTGAGGAAAAACCCTATGGCCAAAAAGGGCAATACTTCAATGAGGTAATGCTTAAATACGATAAAAAACTGGGCTATCATGGGTTGCCCCCGGCTACTTCTTTAGTTTGTGGTGCTCTTTAAGCATGCAATTATTCAGGAGACTACCTTTCTGGAGTGGAAAGCTCAAACATCCTTTCCAGTGCCCTTCTGGCACCCTGGCAAACATTCTCATATACTACTTTCCTGGCGAGTTCCAAGGAGTCACCAACGAAGTCGGCTATATCCTGAACCTCGCCCAGTTAGTAGTTATGGGCGAGGATAACGGCATCTATCCCTTTTCAGCTTCAAAATCTTTTCCACTAAAGATAAATCTCTATTGGTTTTCAACATAGCTCACTTCTTTCCTGAAATCTGCCTTGGTTGATAAGGGTTAACATGGACCATGACATCCTGCACATGCTTAATCTTGTTCTGGAGGTTGTTTTTTACTTTGGAGGCAACCTGATGACCTTGCTCCACGGTGAGGTTGCTGTCCACAGCTACTTCTACATCAATGGTGAAGGTAGAACCACGGCGATGTACTTTGATACTATCGATTGCTTTAACTCCTCTAACCTTTAGAACCGCGGCTTTGATGCTATCCAAAACTGCTGGCTCTGGTCTTTCATCCATCAGGATTCCGATGTTTGAGCGGAGAAGGGGGAAGGACATCTTAACAATAAAGGCTGAGACCACAAGTCCAGCTATGGGGTCTAAATATTGAAAAGCCAGCCTTGCTCCGAGTATGCCAGCCAGAGCAGCTATCGAGGAATAAGCATCTGAACGGTGATCCCAGGCGCTGGCGATAACGGCAGGGCTGTTGCTCCCTTTTCCCACCTTGAGCGTATAACGAAACATTCCCTCCTTTATGGCTATGGAAATGGCGGCTGCTATCAGAGCAATTGTGGCAGGCGTTTCAAATTGTTCGTGAGCGAGGAGGCGAACAGCGGAAATGCCGACAAAGACGCCGGTAGCGAGGATTATGAGGGCAACTAGAAAGGCGGCAATAGTTTCTGCATTGGCATGACCGTAGGGATGGCTCTCGTCTGGCGGTCTTTCTCCAATTCGTAGGCCTACGTAGACAGTTCCGGTGGCAAGGCAGTCGGACATGGAGTGAATAGCGTCGGCTATCATGGCGTAGCTGAAGCCAAATATACCGGCAAGCAGCTTGAAGATTGCTAGAGCTACATTGGTGACAAGTCCTACTAAGGTGCAGGTTTTAGAATCGAGCAGATTGATTTTCGGCATGAACTTTTGTCCGCAGCAAATAATTCTCTGTGGAGCGCGTGGGGCTTACGGAGTTTGCTTTGCGGTTTTCGTCTTAGAGTTCTTTTTTCAGTATCTTTTCTTTAAGGGTCTCCCACTGGTCTTTAGTGAGAATGCGACGGTTGTCTTTCCCTCCTATTTCCACTTGCTCATCGGTTATCTTGACTGCTGGGCATCGCGTAGATCCGCCACATAGCTTTACAATTTTCATACTTTTGGGCTCCTCCTTTCTTTTAGAATTTGAAGCCCTCCTCAGCCCCCGCTGCTTTTAAGAAAAACCCTATGGCAATATTTCTAAAAGATAGTCCTTTCTTACCTCGATCACTGCAATATGCCTTTTACGATAACATCAACCGCCTCTTCCTCATTTAACCCCCTGGCCATCAATGTTTGCATCTGCTTCTTATCTATACTACCTATAGCGGCTTCATGAGTAACCTTTGCCTGCGCATTCTTCACATATACCAGTGGTATCGCTCTTGCGATCACCCCTTCTCCATTCACGATTTCGAGGCAGTCAACATGACCTCTGGCAAAAGGGGCATTGCCGTACGTTTCACCCATAACCACTGCTTTGGCGTTATCGTTTAATACCAGACGACTTTTTGCCAAACCTCTGGCTCCCCTTCCATCAAGGTGGATTTTCTCTACGATTTTTATATCGTCTTCCTTTTTACCAAAGACCTTTACTAAAAGCTCATTTATGCTTTTCTCCTCGCCAAAAATCTCAAAGTCATAGTCCAACATGCCCACGCAGCCTTCGACCAAGGTGAAGGTGCTTTGCCAGACACCTTGCTTACCTACCTCGATTTTTGCCTTTGGGATAACCTTAACTCCGCCGGACTCCCCATGATAATGAGTTTCTTGGTAGCAAAACTTGGCGTTATTCCCAATTTTTATATCGGCGTCCATTTTATGTATTACATTGATGGCATTGGGGAAAATACAATGGGCAATCACGGTTACCTCGCTGTCGGCTTGTGCCTCTAATCTCAATATAATTTCCTGCAGCCCCTCCTTAGGCAAAACGCCAAAGCATAAGTGGACGGGGTATTTAATTTTCGCCTCTTCCTCCACTAAAAAGTAGATATTAACACCAGTTTCTGTCTCTTCTGTCTCTACTTTTATCCCTTTGACCTCGTTAGCACTGAGGACTCTATTTTTATGGATAACAAGATTGCCTACTTCCTTGCTTCTTAAGGCATCAAGACTCCCACCTGCCTTACTGTAGGCTTCGAGTATCGCCTCGTATTCGTTGACAACAATCATTTCTTAAGCCCCCTCATAAGCTGGCTCACCGATATGGTCACATGTCCGGCAATTATTCTTAAACCACTGACACATCTCCTCTGGTGCTCCGGTATTAATTACCTTTCCGGCACACATCACAGAGACCCCATTTGCTATTTCTACAGCCGTTTCACTATGCGTGATTAAAAGCACCGCAGAGCCTTGTTTACTCATTTCAACTATTCCATTCATGATATGGGGCAGTGAGACTACATCTATGCCAGAATCAGGCTCGTCTAAAATAGCCACTTTCGGCTTCATAGCCAGGACGGAGGCAAGCTCAACTCTTTTTCTCTCTCCTCCGCTTAGGCTCACATCAACGGCGCGATTTAGATATTCGGCTGGGGAAAGCCCGACCATCCAGAGATAACTTTCGCTCTCGTTTGAGTCCAAATTCCTGCTCAACTTCAAATATTCCTTTATGCTCAGCCCTTCAAACCTTGCCGGCTCTTGCCAGGCCAGAGTTATCCCCATTCTTGCTCTCTCTGAAATCGTGCACTTGGTGATATCTCGACCTTCAAATATTATGCTTCCCTCATCTGGGTAACCTATCCCCATTAGTAAGTTAGCCAGCGTTGTCTTTCCGGTCCCGTTTACTCCCAATAAGCCATGTATCCTGCCTTTCTTTACTTGCAGATTTAAACCGTTAATTACAGGCTTACCATTTAGCGTTAGTTTAAGTCCCTTTACTTCTAACACTTGCTCATTCTCCCTTGGTTTCAATCGCCGATGGCACTATCTTTTGCAAGCAGCACAGCTTAGGGCAGAGCATGTACTGCAAGATGAGCTTCCACCGATCGAGGCAGATGCATCTTCCGTCTCTTTAGAAGGGGAAGCGAAGGAAGAGAGCATCCGCTTGCCATTGGTATGACAATGGGGGCAAGAAGCAATTTTGTCTGACTGGGATAAGGGGCGAAGTAATTCAAACTTAAGATTACAATGTGGACAAAAATATTCATAGATAGGCATTTTCACCCCTGATTTCTTCAAACATAAAAATTATCTATCCCTTCCTCTCGCAAAAGCCTTTAGGAATACTTCGGGGATTTTGGGAACCTGAGCATCTGCCCATCTTTTAAGGCAAGTAAAGGAACAGAAATTGTACTGCTCAACTGCTCCCAAGCCTTTCCAGTGTGAAATCGTAAGCCAGCCGCTGAGCGCCTCGCAAGGTCGCTTCTCAGGGGAGAATTCCACACTCTCACCACAAGAATGACAAATAAAAGCCTTTAACATTTCAGTCCCTAGCTAGTAGTTGCCTGATTTA
Organism: uncultured Dehalococcoidales bacterium; assembly: GCA_964435965.1. Lineage (GTDB taxonomy): Bacteria > Chloroflexota > Dehalococcoidia > GIF9 > AB-539-J10 > 20-14-all-45-10. Next base: position 6,828 of record CAYTBB010000023.1, on the reverse strand, counting down.
TCAGGCACAATCGCCCAATAAATTGGGCAACTACTTATAGCATAGTCCTTTGATCAGATGGCAATCACTTCCTTAACTTCAGGCACTTGCTCTTTGAGCACACGCTCAATTCCCTGTCGCAAGGTCATGGTTGCCATTGGGCAGCCGCTGCAGGCACCGGTGAGCTTCACCTTGACCACACCGTTGCTGACATCTACCAGCTGGACATCACCGCCATCTGCTAGCAAAGCAGGTCTTATTTGCTCTAGTGCTGCTTCTATCTTCTCTCGCATAATTTCACCTTCCTTTTAGTGTTTCAATTTTTAGTGGTTGTTTTTCCTCGCTTTCCCTCCTCCATCCCTTGCCTCTCCATTAAATCCAGCAAAGTAGTGGACTTGAGTACCTGATTTATCGCTTCTGTTATCCTCTGCCAGAGAATGTGGGGGGCACAGACATCGCTATAGGGATAAGACTTGGGATCGTCTACACATTTCACCAAGGCAAGTCTTCTCTCTAGGATTTGAACCACCTCATCAAGTCTTATTTGCGTTGCGGACTTAGCTATAGTGAATCCTCCTTGAACCCCTCGAGTAGTTCTTACTAGACCAGCTACTTTGAGAGGAATGAGTATATGTTCCAGATAATCCTTTGAAATCCGTTGTCTTTCCGCAATGTCTTTTAGCAGAACCGGGCCTTTGTCACTATGCTGTGCTATGTCTAGTAAAGCCCTGACTCCATATCTTGTCCGCGTAGAAAGCCTCATCTCTAGTTCTCCTATTGTTGACTAATTTAGTCAACAATAATAATATAAAATAGAAAGGCTGTCAAGAGAATGTTAAAGGTCTTTCTCTAATTTATAACCATTGTTTAATGACAGAAAAACGGAAGGAGCAATTTCGATGGAATTAGGTCGTTTTCAGTTGCATAAATGGATAACTAGTTTAGTTGTTTTAGCGATTATTATTTTCCTAGGTGGTTGCATGTTGACTAATCATCCGTCAATCATCAGCAGTCTTAAAGTTGAACGGGAAATAGTTCCCACTTCGGGTAGTTGTCAGGTTGAATGCATTGTTTCAGATAGAGATGGGAGTGAGCTAAGCTATGAATGGTCGGCTAATGGCACCACTATTTCTGAAGAGGGCCCCATGGTCACTTGGACTGCACCTCTTCAGGGAGGCGAAGTCGCTATTATCGTAACAGCGTCTGATAGTAGCGGTGGTATAGCTACTAACAGTATGGTTTTCAAAGTGGAGACCTGCGCGTGTGCGTTTAGGTAAACGCAGGTCAATACACGGTGATCCTAGCTAAGAAGTAGTTATATGAACTCTTTGACAGGCTTACCAGTCAATGTTATTATAATTTACATAAATGTAGGTTTCGACTTGGAGTGCTTGTAAAAGTATGGTCAGTTTATTTAGCGGAGGATTTGGGGGGTGGTGATAGGTGGACGACGCCGATAGTTGGCTTTTATTAGCCTTTCTACTCTGTTTAGCTCTGTCAGCTTTCTTTTCCAGTGCTGAGGCAGCCTTTATTTCCCTGCCCAAGCTTCGCATAAGATATCTAGTAGAAAGCGGTGTTAAAGGAGCAAGGCAGCTAGCTAAAGCTGCTGATAGACCAGAGAGGTTTTTAGCCACTGTTTTATTAGGTAATAACCTGGTAAATGTGGCAGCAGCTACGTTGGGCGCTATCATGGCAGTGGCTGTCTTTGGCTTGCCGTGGGGGCCGATTATAGCCACTGTTGGAGTGACAGCCTTGGTTTTAGTTTTTGGAGAGGTTATCCCCAAGACTCTAGCTGTCCACCGTGCTCAGCGACTATCTCTGCTTTATATTAATCCAATGAGGATAATAGAGTGGTGCCTTTATCCCTTTGTCTTGGTATTGGATCGTATTGGTTTAGGGTTTATTAAAATGGTGACTGAGCCTGAGGAGGGTAGGAAGCTAGTGAGCGAGGGTGAGATACGCTCTGTTATAAGCGCCGGTGAGGACGAGGGAGTGGTAGAAGAGGATGAGGCAAAGATGTTGCACAAAGTGTTCGAATTTACTGACTGCCCGGTAAGCAGGATAATGGTTCCCAGGACGGAAATTGTCTGGGTAGAGCAAGGAACGAAGCTAAGCGATTTGCTAGCTATCTATGCACAAACGCCTTATAGCCGCTTCCCCGTCTATAAAGATAATACGGATAATGTGGTGGGTATCTTGTTTGCTAAAGATGTGCTTATGAAGTTAACTGATAACTGCGCCAGCGAAGAAACTGTTATTGATGATTTGATACGACCGGCTCACTTTGTGCCGGAGAGCAAGCATCTGGGAGAACTTCTCACTGAGATGAGAGACGGCGTCTATCACGTAGTAATTGTTGTTGATGAATTTGGGGGTATAGCTGGAATGGTTACCTTGAGGCAGCTCACTGAGGAGATTGTGGGCGATATTCGGCATGAATTGATTAAGGAAGATAAGGACTTTGTGGTAGCCGGTGATAATGCCTTTCAGTTGGACGGTGGCTTCCGGGTGGAGGAGGCTAACGAGGAACTAGGGCTGGAACTGCCTCTTGGCGATTATGAGACTGTGGCGGGCTTTATTCTGAGCCGTCTTGGGCGGATACCCAGGCAAGGTGAGCAATTGAAGTACCGGAACCTGAAATTTGTTATAACTGAGATGCGAGGGGTGAAGATAGAGAAAGTTATGGTGACCAGGGAAAAAGATGCAACGCCTGCGTCTTAGGTTTGGTCGTGGGGATGAGGTTAAGTTTATTTCTCATCTTGATGTGGTGAGATTTTGGGAGAGGGCATTCAGGCGGGCAAGAATACCTTTAGCTTATTCTCAGGGTTTTACTCCCCATCCACGAATTTCACTCGCAGCGCCTTTAGCTGTAGGGGTAACCAGTGAGGCTGAACTCATGGATGTATGGCTAAGTCGCTGGATGCCTCCTCAATCTCTTATGATGCGGCTGAAGAGCCAATTGCCTTGTGGCTTTGAGATATTCGATGCCTGGGAGGTAGGGCTAAATATCCCCTCGCTTCAATCTTGTCTTGCTTTCGCCGAGTACCGTGTTGTGCTAAAGTCAGGGAAAAGCGAGCAAGATGTGGAGGCCTCACTTCACTCTTTGCTTCAGGCCCGGGAGTTACCCTGGCATCACTCCCGAGGTGACATAGCCAAAGCATATGATTTGCGAGCCTTGATAGATGATTTACGGGTTATTGGCCACCATCCTGAACCCTTCGCTACTTGTCATTCTGAGGGCGAGCTCCGTGAGGGGTCTATATGTATTTTGGGAATGAGATTGCGCTGTGATGCTAAAGGTAGCGGTAGGCCAGAACAGGTAGTTGTTGCCTTGGGTTTCCCCCAATATCCTGAATTTATTCACCGTACCAAGCTCATTTTGAAAGGAATGTCTCCCTGAGCCCTGGGAATAGCCTCGGGCGACTAGACATGATGATTCCACCTCAGAATGCCCCTGACCCGGCTCGCCAGCGGAAAGCTCGGGAATATAGTAAGCTATCACGGCGTCTGCTATTTCTTGAGCTAGGGATAGGGGCTATTTTGCTACTAGCTCTTCTCTTTACAGGAGTTTCCGCTAGGCTAGTTAGTTTTTTGCCCTTTGCTTCTCCATGGTCAGCAGCTTCATATTTGCTGATTCTAGTATTAGGCTGTGGAATAATCATGGCACCGCTGGGCTATTATCAAGACTTCATATTGCCTCAGCGCTATGGCTTGTCAACCCAAAATGTGATCGGCTGGCTGAAAGACAAAGCTAAATCTTTACCTCTGGGATTGTTATTGGGCTTGTGTCTGGTCACAGTTATTTACTGGCTTATGGAACGTCTCCCTTCATTGTGGTGGTTAGCTGTGGGATTAATTATGTTTTTGCTGACTCTGTTTCTCACTTGGCTAGCCCCTACGCTTCTTATCTCCTTGTTCTTCAAATTGGAACCTCTGAAGGAGGGAGAGCTTAAAGAGAGATTGGCGAATCTGGCCAGGCGAGCTAAGGTTGATGTTAAGGATGTGTTTAGCATGAATCTAAGTAGTAAAGCCACCACAGCCAATGCCATGTTAAGTGGCTGGGGCAAATCCAGACGTGTTATTATCAGTGATACCTTGCTCCAGAGTTATTCATTTGATGAGATAGAGGTAACTTTAGCTCATGAGCTAGGTCACCACATTCATCACGATATTCCTAAGCTCATGCTGATTCGGACAGTTGCCTTTTTGCTGGCATTTTATTTAACCAGTCTGGCTCTTACGGCTGGAGTTGTGTTATTTTCCTTCCAAGGGATAAGTGATGTGGCTGGCTTTCCCTGGCTAGTTCTGGTTTTAGCTGTGTTTATGTTGATATTACAGCCACTTCTTAATTGGTATAATCGTCGCATTGAACTGGCAGCAGACGAGGCAGCACTGAAGCTAAGCAATAATCCTCAAGCTTTCATTGGCTTGATGACTAAGTTAACTGACCAGAACTTGATTGAAGCTGAGCCTGGTAAGTGGGCAGAGATTTTATTTTATGGCCATCCCTCTTATGGTGAAAGAGTGAAGTTAGCTCATAAAAGCATTCAGCAGTCAGCCCCTAGCTGAAAACTGAAAGCTGATAGCTGATAAAGGAGGCAATTTCTTGAAGCTTATCTTAATTAGGCATGGTGAAACTCATTGGAATAAAGAGCGGCGTGTTCAGGGAGGCGGCAGCGATACTGAGTTAAGCGGGGTTGGGCTAAAGCAAGCTAGGAAATTGGCATCATTCCTAAAGGATAAGAAGATTGATGCCATAATTTCCAGTCCCCTAAAGCGAGCTGCAAGTACAGCCGAGGCTATAGCTAGCCAGCATCAATTGCCTGTAGAAATTGATGCTGGACTTAAGGAGATTAGGTTTGGTGAATTGGAGGGTTTGTCTGTGTCTAGTTTGAGCACTACCTTTAGCCAGTTCTTGATGCGGTGGTGGCAGGGGGGAGGGTCGGAAAGGTTGCCTGGTGGGGAAAGCCTTGTTGAGCTACAGGAAAGATCCTGGGCGAGCATCGAACGTTTGTTAGCAGAGCATAAAGATGGAATGGTGGTAGCTGTCAGCCATTACTTTGTCATCTTGGCTAGCATCTTTAAAGCTTTGGATTTACCGCTGGACTATCTCGCCAAATTCAAGGTAGACCTTGGAGGGATAAGCATCCTTGAGTTTGAGGATTATGGACCGCGGTTGGTAGCATTTAATGATACTTCCTACCAAGGGGTCATTGCGAGGGTGAGCTGAAGCCCTGAGTGAAGCGAAGGGGAAGCGACGAAGCAATCTCTATGAAAAAGATTGAGCTGGAAACAAGAGTCATGGATTTTATTCAGCAGCATAAGCTGATTTCGTCTGGGGAGATAGTAGTTGTTGGGATATCAGGTGGTGCTGACTCGGTTTGCTTACTGTGTGTTTTGGCAAGATGGCAAAGCAAGCTTGACATAAAACTCCATGTGGCCCATCTGAATCATCAGCTTCGAGGTGTTGAGTCTGAAGCTGATGCCAAGTATGTGGCTAACTTGGCTGGCAAGCTTGATATTCCCGTCACTGTTGGTAAACGTGATGTAGCTGCTTACAAAGCTGAAAGGAATTGCTCTATGGAGGAGGCTGCTCGGGAGCTACGCTATGACTTTCTTGCCAAAGTAGCTGATGATATTGGAGCCAATCGAGTGGCAATAGGGCACACTCGGGATGACCAGGTAGAAACTATCTTGATGCATATATTACGGGGGACGGGAACTTCCGGGCTGCGTGGCCTTGAGCCTTGTTCGCCTTTCCCATTTTGTCATTCTGAGCCGAAGGCGAAGAATCTAGGATTGGTGGTAATAAGGCCACTACTCAATGTTACTAGAGAGGAAACATTGAATTATTGCCAAGAACATCAGCTTAAGCCACGGATTGATTCCTCTAATCTTTCCTTGTCTTTCTTTAGAAATCGCCTTCGCCTGGAGCTTTTACCTTTGCTTAGAGAATATAACCTGGGCGTGGACCAAGCTCTGCTTCGCCTGGCTGAAATTGCTGGAAGTGATATTTCTTACTTGGAGCAGCAAGCTTTTCAGTTATGGGATGAAGTGGCCAGGCAGGAAGATGATGCCATTTACCTGGATAAGAGGAAAATCGTTGCCTTGCCTATAGCTTTGCAAAGGCAGCTACTGAGGTTAGCCATAGCTAGGTTGGTAGGGGATACTCGAGATATTGAAGCCAATCACATTGAAGCAATAAGGAGTTTACTAAGTAAACCAGTGGGTAAGAGAACTTCCTTGCCTCATGGCCTTGTGTGTTGGAATGGATATGATGAGGTGGTCATCGCGGTAAGCCAAAGCCCTGAGGGTAATGAATCTACTCAGGACTTAGGACTCTCGACTTTTAGACTATTTTGTCCCTTTCCTCTATTGCAAGGTGTATTTCCCCTTAAAGTGCCCGGGGAGACGGTTTTATCCGGATGGCGAGTGATAGCCAGCATTGTTGGAGAGCAAGTGCCTTCTCTGTCATTGCGAGGCTTTTCCCCTTTGTCATTGCGAGGCGCGAAGCAACGAAGCAATCTCATTGCTGAATTTGACTTTGATAAGGCCGGAATTGAATTATTCGTCCGTCAGCGCCAGCCGGGAGACAGATTTCAGCCTCTAGGCATGGATTTGCCTAAAAAACTCCAGCGCTTCATGGTTGATGCTAAGATACCACTTTTGTGGCGAGAGCGTATCCCAATAGTCTGTTCTCCTCAGCAAATCATTTGGGTGGTAGGCTGGCGCATAGATGATAGGGTCAAGGTTACCGAGGCTACCAAGGAAATTCTTCGTTTGGAGTTTATCAGGTTGTAATGAAAGCAGTAGTTTGGCTGTCACCCTGACCCTGAACGAAGTGAAGGG
>CAYTBB010000022.1:0-20863 GCA_964435965.1 uncultured Dehalococcoidales bacterium | reverse complement strand
ATCTTTACAATCTGCGTTGATCTGCGTCCAAAATGGGATTTCCTATACTATCAAGATAGACAATCTCTTTTTTATCCAGGATCGAGAGATGGATAATCTCTTTTATTCTATTTGCCAGCTCTTCCATAAAAGGTCTCGCATAATCTCTAATATCATAGCGATTCAATACTTGATTACCTAAATCTGCCAGTTTGAGAGTGAGCCGGTATTTATTGTTGAATGGGTTTTTTTCCACAAAGCCTTCAGACATCAGGTTGCATAGGCCTCTGGAGATTGAACTCTTGTGCGACCTCAGGATTTTGCTTATCTCTGTTACGCCCAATTCCGGGCTATCCTGAGAGAAGATTCCCAATATTCTCAAAGCTCTTTTGACCGAGGAAAGGGGTGCCGCCAAATTGTCTATCTATATGATACTAAATTTACTATAAAGCAATAAAGTAAACAATGCTATGAAATTTATCCATTATCAAGAAAAATTTTCTCCCTTGTCAGTTATTTCTAAAAAAATCAATCCTTGTTAACAACACTCTCAAATTCCTGGTGAGAGCATCTCAGCTAGGATAAATCCAAAATGAGGATCGCCGGTTATTTTTTTCTTGAAGAGATAGCGAAAAATTTGATAAAAAGACCGGGTTCAATTTAAAACCAACACTATTAAATAAATACACAGGATTTGGGTCAGATATTTGACTTGAAATTAGAAGTTTCCCAAATGGCTCAAGACACCATAGTCCGGCAAAACAATTTGTACAAGTTTTTATTATTCTGATGCATGGTAGAATGGTTCTCATTAGATCTAACGGTATTACCATTTGCAAAGGCATTTGCTGTGAGGATTGGATTGATATTATTGCTCGGTTGAGTCAATGGAGTACTTGATTCGGCAAGATCCAATTGCTCGCAGTACGGCAATACTCGACAGACACAAGGGGGGGGCTTTGATCTGTGGCGAAAAAGATATGTTTTACCGGAGCAGATAGGTGTAGTTAAATGATAGCAAGCGTGACTTTTGCAGAATATGCCTAATGTATCATGCCTTGATGGATATAGATGCAAGGCTGAACGGGATATGATTCAAGAAGGGGCATAAGGTATGCCAAATTCTTTCGCGAATTCCGGATCAAGGTAAACTAAAAGCTTGTTATCTGCTGTAGACTTCAGTTTAACAAGGCTATTGAGATATCGGTCGATAACTTGCCCAAAAGAAAGGACTTTTAGTTTTGAATTGCCTGTTTTTAAGCAGGCTACAAGAAGGTAAGATATAAAAGAGAAAGTCAGGTGGCTGTGAATTTCATTGAATTTTCTTACATGAAATTTATCCAGTCCGAATCTTTGTTTTCCTGTTCTAAAGAAACACTCAATGGTCCATCTCAATTTGTACGCCTCAATTATCTTGTCCTTAGAGTAGTTAATGTCTGTACAAACGAGAATATATCTGGCCTTAGCCCGACCACATTTATCAAGTTCTTCTACAAGCACGATTTTTAGTGGGTCCTTAAAACCTTTAATCTTCACAATAACCGCACCTGCCTTAATAGATCTACCTGAAATAAGCTCTAAGGTCACCTTTTCCCAAAGATCTTTTGCCTTAATGGCCTGGTCTTTGTAGACAACTTCCGTATTGGATTTTATCTTACTGATAAAGCGTTTAATGCCTTCTATTTCCAATACTTTTGCTATGAACCATGCGACAAAGAACCATGCATCACCGCAAGCTGTCTCCGCTTGAATGCCTGCGCCTTTTCCCCGTTCAAAGAGCTCCAATCCAATGTTGACTTTGTTGTTATCTGCAGGTTCTTGCCTGCTGAAAAACTCTTGAAGAATAGATACCATGGCATCCATTGCCTCCTTTTTCAACACAAAACACCCTAATTCGTTACCTTGAAAATCTTTGACGATACAAAAGGCCAGTTCTCCATAATCCTTAAAAAAGACTCGTTTTGTATAAACCTCCCACCCTTCAATTTCAAGAATAACAGGTTGAGCTCGTAGAACTTCTCGTTTTAACAATTCCATGTCCCATTTGTTCATTTCCTGATCAAGTAGCACCGTTTTGCTGCTTGGCAGAGCAACCCAATCGATGTCTCTACTGTCAAATCCTTTCAGCGTTTCAGCGTCCAGGTTTACACCTGAAACCTATGTAAATGGTACTTCTATACCACTATTTATTTGAATATCTATCCAGTTAATCAGCGATCCTTTTTTGCGTAAATCGATCTCTTCTTTCTTCTTGAGCTTCTCTTGTTCTGCCTTCTTTCTATCTTCCTCACTGCTAAAACGAAATCTAAAGTTGATGCAGTAAGATTTAGTTTTGTCAGCATAACTTGTCGCGACAAGAACATAGCCCAATACATACCTCTTTTCGACATGGTCAAAAATGATCTCTATCTTATCCATCTTTTTGCCTGTCTTGATCAAAGGACTGTCATCAACAATCAGAATCCCTCCTTTTGATGATTTAAGACGTCCACTATTTTGCCCTGACGACACCACCTTATCCAGGAGCTGTTCATATGTTAAAATCTCATTGTTATTCTGGAAGTATAAAATAACCTTGTTGTGGATCTTTTTCACATCTTCAATAACACTTACTAGCGATCTATCTTTCTTAGCCTTTTTCACTAATTCTGTTATCGATCTGACCCCATAAGCTGAATACAGCAATAACACAAATATGATGTCCTGGATAGTTACTCCGTGATGTTTTCCCATCTCTAACTCCATTACTATTTGCTCTAAACCCAGTTGCCGAACCATCTGTTTTAAAACGGTGGCACTTAATCTGGGCGATTCCGGGATTTCATTCTCAGAAACCCGAAATTTTATCTGAGGTGATGGCGTCTGCTCTTGTTGCTGCATAGGTAAAGGGGCTCATTAAACGAACTGATACGCCCTAACCTACTTTTTCCTGCAGGCCATGTCTAATCCGATCTACAGCTGTTAAATATCATGAGTAATAATTTAACAAGAAATATAGGCATAATACGATTATTTTCATAAAATTTCGCCGTATTTCTAATCATTGCGCTAAAATTCTTTGCTTGTTTATTCTATCCAGAAAACTTACCTTGCGTATGTTGAGATTTTTCGTTCTCTATTGATTAAAAATACGGGATTTAGTACCATGGTTTTCATTTGGGAAACTTTTATTAAGAAGTTTTCTTTTCAACTTTAAGGACTCCTTTCCCTTCTAGCTCATATGCAATTTAAGATAAAAGTCTTACGGCAAACCACATGATCATGTTTAGTCATAACCACGCTAGCTGTTCTAAGATATGAAGTCCTGGATTTTTTTATAGAATGGCCAAAACATGCTTGAGCAGACGATTTTTAACAAAAGTTTGGCGTGGCTCATTGTCAAGAGCAAAATTCTGTCGAAATAAGTATGGTTCATTTTTCAAAACACTCACATTTGGTTCCTCATACTCTATGGAATAGATTTCAGCCAGCGTGATCTGGCACTGAGATTCAGTAAGTTATGGCTCGCGACTGAAGGCAATTAAAGTTTATCTGAGGCAGTACCAACTCCTGCCTTATAATCGCAGCCGTGAGTTATTGCATGGCCTGTTCTCAACGGATTTGAGCGAGGGCACCCTGACGAACATCACTGACAGCTATTCTGATTTCTTACAGGAACCACTCGAGCAGATCCGCAAGCAGCTTGAACAGGCACCGGTGGCAAACTTTGATGAAACAGGTTCCTCCATAGACGGAAAAAGGCAATGGTTACAAGCAGCCTGTAGCCCCAATTTAAAAAGCCTAAGGCTTATTAACCTATTATGAAATTCACCCCAAACGCGGATCTCATGCTATGGATCAGATCGCCATACTTCCCAATTTGAATGGGCGGGCCATTCACGATTTCTGGAAACCCTATTTCAAATACGATTGCAACCATGGGCTTTGTAACGCCCACCATCTACGTGAATTGATTTTCCTTAACGAACAATACGATCAACTCTGGGCCAAGGACATGATAGACTGCCTGGTTGATATCAAGAAAGCCGTTGATGAGGCAAAAGGGAGCACAGATACACTTTTCAAAGAACAAATTCACGAATTTGAAACACGTTATCAGAACATCCTTGACAAAGGTTACAACGAGAGCCCTCTGCCGAAGAAAGAATCCACCGAAAAGAAAAGAGGAAGGTGGAAGAGAAGCAAAGCCCGAAATCTACTCGAACGCCTCGATAATCATAGAAAAGAAGTATTGTCCTTCATGTATGACTTTTTGGTACCATTCGACAACAATCTCGTCGAAAGAGATCTCCGTATGGTTAAGGTGCAGCACAAAATCTCAGGAACCTTCCGAAGTCAAGATGGCGCCAAAGCCTTCTGCCGCATCCGAAGCTACATCTCAACGGTCAGAAAAAACGCCGTCAATGTCATTGATGCTATTGGGAACGCTTTTGAAGGCTACCCGTTCCTGCCGTCCTCAGGAAGCGCCTGACCGAGCTCCTTATCCCTTTTCCGCCTTGTACAAAAGATGCCCTGAGAAATCTCTTGCTCTCCAACCCACTTTTGCATAATAGAAAAATGCCAAGGCAACAATAAACAATAATTTTGTTTATCTTGTAAATCCTGTCTAAAATGGACCTGGGTAGTTACAATATAAGCAAGAAATAACCGCCAATTGTTAGAAAGTCTTCTCTTAATTTCTTTGAAATAACCCCTTCCTGCATAATCTATTATTGATGCGATATCTTTTGAAGATAAATCGGTAACAGATTTAATTTCTTTCGCTTGAATACGCTTTGCTATTTTTGTGGGATCCAATGAATATTGATCTAAATCAGCGTACAAAACAAATATTCTCTATAAATAACTGTGAAAAGAAGATGAGTGATAATTAGGTTTATTGTAGGGAAAATCCCTACGGATGATATCTTCCTTTTTATCGCTCTATATTTTCCTTCGAGTATCATAGCGGTTTAGCGTACATTTCGCGTGCTTTGCAATCTATGAAGTAATTCGAGCTCACGATATATCCCTATTGTGGATTGGACCATGGTTGCTTGAGAAAACCGGTCATTTAGAATTTTCAATGCTGCTATAGAAAGACGCATCCGCATTGTTTGATTGTCTAAAAGTCTAGTAATGGACCTTGCTATTACCTCAGGGTCCTTAGGAGGAATTAATAATCCATTAACGCCATTTTGAATGACTTCTGGGATGCCACCAACATTGGTGGCGATGATCGCCACACGATTGGCCATTGCTTCCAGAAGCGCATAGGGAACCCCTTCGTGCATAGAGGCGATAACCATCACATCTAATAGACACAAATAATCCAAAATGTTTTCCTGGAATCCGAGGAAATGAACGTAATTGTCTAAAGCTTTGGTGCGGCAGAACTGTTTCAACTCCATCTCCAAAGGGCCGTCCCCTATTATTATAAAATGAGCGTTTTTTCTCTCAGAGAGGATTTTTTTGGCAGCTTTGAGAAGAAAGATATGCCCCTTGTTTTCATCGACCCGACCTACCATCCCCACTATGAAACAAGAATCAGAGATTCCCAGGTCCTTCCGAGTGATATTAGAACGATGGGATTTCACATCTTCGATAGAAATACCATTGTGAACTACTTTCATCCTTTCTGGTGGAATTTTTCTGAATTTCACGTGGCTCCGAAAGACATCTTCAGAGACTGCTATAAAATATGTGCAACTCATCTTTATCATTAGGTAAGCCAGCCAGAGATAAAAATCAAATCTCCTATACCCTCTTTTCTCGTTTAAGGAGATTCCTTTCGCATGGAAGGTTGCGACCTTTAAAGGGACTCGGGCTAAAAATGATGCTGGAATTCCATAGAAGATAGCAAGATACCCATGAAGATGGAGAATCTGAGGTTGGCTTTTTAGAAAGTACATAACAAGCTTAAAAAAGAGAATAGAATCAATCTTTCTGTTCCTCGGACAAACAACTGTCTTAACTCCCTTCTCTTGCAATTTTTTTACCAAGGAACCTTCATGAAACGTAACGCATTCTACCTCTATATCCCCTCTTTGTGCCAAGCCAGTGAGAAGGTTGTAAACATGGGCTTCCATTCCGGCCCAACGCAAACCTTCGGTTAAATGAAGAACCTTAACTTTCACCTTTACCATCGAGCAGACCGGATAGTTGAAGTGGAAAAAAGTGTTCTGAATCCTTTTTAACAATGAACAGATCTAGGAGTTACGGATTACAACCAGGCTTATTCACCCCCCGGTGGGTTGTAAATGCAACCTACAAAGTTATAAATATAACATGATGCATAGTAGAAAGAAAATAGCAAACAAGAAAGAAGTAAGGTTTATATTGTTATAGCTAAGACCAAGTAATAGCAATAGCACCCTTGATACTTCCTCATACAGGCCTTTTTCTTGTCCTGGAGTTCACTGGCAGCTGTATTTCTCACTATTTAGGATTCATTACGCATAATATTCATGATCAAGCCTCCCTTTTACACTAATACTCGCTGACCTCATGAATGGAGTATCTTATTGATTTGAATTAGCGTTCTCCTCCAAACCTTTTGATATTTTCGATACTTGGATGTCTTAATAAGTCGTTCCAGATTGGTTCCAGATTTTTGAACTCCTTTAACCGGAAAGGGCAGATATTTTTAATGGCTCTGATTTGCTTGGCATACTAAGGTAAACCTTCCAGATATGATCCACCATGAAGTTTTTCAAGGGAAAAAGGGTAAGACCGGGTAAGACCCTAAATGTTAAAGTAAGGAATTGCTACTCTTCATTGTTGATTTCGATTTCCATATAACCCACTCCCAACCAAAAAGCTTATAGGATTCATAATTAGTAAAAAATTTAAAACCTGCCTTTTTTATGCCTTTCAAAGCAGCAGAGTTCATTTCTTGAATGTAACCAAAAGCTCTTTTGAATCTTTTCTTTCTAACGCGAGCCACGGCAAATGACAAAACAAAAGGGTACACATTTTTCCCTCTAAATTCTGGAATAGTCCAAGCATCTATTAAACCAATATCGCCGTCTAACAAAGGAACAATCTTTGTTTTAAATTCTGACTCATTTGTTATTCCCCAGAGAGCTCCTGCCACGTGAGAATTCATATAGACAAGAAATAATCTCCAGTTGTTAACAAATCTTCTTCTCATTTCCTTAATATAATTTGCTCCAGTGTAGTCCTGTATTGATGCGATGTCTTCAGGAGAAAGCTCATCAATACTTCCAATCTCTTTCCCTACTAGATGCTCGCCAAATTCTTCCGGGTTTACCGAATAATTTGGGATATTAACGTAAAACAACAAGTAATTTCGGTAAAAAAGGAGTGTTATAAGGCGGTTGATGATAAGTTTTATGGTGGGCAAGAAGCCGATGGATGTTATCTTTCTTTGTATTACCTTGATTTTTGCATCTATCATCATGAAAAGTCCTCCTGACCATTTAAATGCCTTTTAAGTTGCCCAGACGATAAAATTTCATCATAGACTTTTGCGGTAGATTGCACCATGTATTCTTGTGAAAATCGATGATTCAAAACCTCCAAACCAGCTTTGGAAAGGCACTCTTTTAAGGCCGTATTACTCAAAAGTAGGCTGATATTTGATGCAATGCCCTCGGAGCTTCTGGGAGGTACTAACAATCCATTAATGCCATTCCGCATTACCTCTTGTATACCAGCCACATCGGTTGCAATAACAGGGACACTTTTGGCCATTGCCTCCAGGAGTGTGTAGGGGATACCTTCGTGCATCGAAGCAATAACCATGACATGCAACAGCGACATAAAATCTAGAATGCTCTTGTGAAAGCCAACAAAATGAACATGGCCCTCGAGATGATTTGTCGTGCAAAAGCCCTTCCGCTCACTTTCTAGAGGGCCATCACCTATGATAATAAAATGGACATCCTGCCTCTTAGTAAGCATCACTTGAGCTGCTCTGAGAAGATAGATATGCCCCTTGTTTTCATCTAATCGTCCAACCATTCCCACTATGAAGCATGCGTCATCAATGCCCAGGTCTTTTCGTGAGACAGATGATAAGTGTGATCGGACTTTTTCAATGGAAATACCGTTATGAACAACTTTCATCAGACTGGGATCAATTTTCCTAAACTTCAAATGGGAATTATAAATATCGTTAGAGACTGCTATTAAATAAGTTCTACTTATTTTTATTGTCATGTAGGCTATCCATAGATACAGTAACAATTTGTAGTTGGGTTTGTTCCGTTCTAATAGTATCGGGCTTGCATGGAGCGTGACGACCCTTACTGGGGTCCCTGCCGCCATTGCAGCAGGAATTCCGAAGAGGATGGACAGGTACCCATGCATATGGATAACATCAGCCTTGATTTTGTTAAGAAGCTTAAATAATCGCACGAAAACAGAGAGATCTAATTTTCGCCTCCTCTGAAGAACGTGGGTTTTAACTCCCTTTTCCTTCAACCTTTTGATTAACGGGTCTTCATGGAAAGAGGCTAATTCTGCATTGATACTGTCACTTGCTGCGAACCCGGATAGAAGATAGTACAAATGGGCTTCAATGCCAGCCCATCGTGCACCCTCCGTCACGTGGAGAACACTGATCCGCTCGTTTTCCATCCAGGAGACCTGATAACTGGAGCCGGAGGTAATAGTAGGAATCTCGTTGAACGATGAATCGACGCAAACGGTAATAGTCGCAACCCGGACTGTTACTACCTCGCATAGTTGTAAACGCGAGTTTAATTCCCACCTCTTTAAGAATTTGTTTACAGATCTTTGAGTATGACTTCTCGTCGCCGAAAGGGTAGGCAAAGGATAAACATTTTCTACTGGTTACCTCCTCCAGCAAGCTCACGGACCGTCCTATTTCCCATTCAAGCTGATGTCGGTCTTCCATAATACCTAACAAAGGGTGTGTCATGGAGTGACCACCGAAACTGACATTTTGTTGTAACATTTCACGTATTTGATCTCTTGTCAGATACCTTTCCGAGCTATTATGATGGTCTACACGCAGTGTTTCAGAGATCTTGATAATCTCTTCATGGAGTTCATTAGGAGTGGCTTTTTTGAGTATGGATAGGAGACCATGATAAAACCTAATCCGGTCCCTTAAGCTTGTTAGGTTCCAATATCCATTTGTGTCCTTAAAAGATGGGACGCGAGTTTTTAAAATCAATTCTAGCAGCTTGTCACACCAAAGGTGGCGCCCATTAAGCTCTTCCCCCGTGCAAAATATGACAGCTGGAAGATCGTACCGTTTTAATAGAGGAAAAGCAAGGTCATAGACATTACGATAGCCATCATCGAAGGTAAGTAAAACTGGGTTTTCTGGAAGCTTTTCGTCGGATTCTAAGTGACCTAAAAGTTCTTCCAGCGAAATTATTTTGTAATGTTTTATGAGAAATTTAACTTGTTTCTTAAATAGGGAAAGTCGCGTAGCCCCAGATATTTCCAAATACGGATTTGGGAAAACGCTATCGTCAGCCACTTGGTGATAAACCAAGGCGATAAAAGATTGGGAGTGTTTTGCGGAAAATGTGTGATAATATTTTGATATGCCAAAATAAAAAAGAAAAAATCCTATAAACTCTTTAATGAATCTTTTCATAAGTAAAAAAATACCTATCCAAATACCGAGTAAAATGGTGCTTTAATATTTTTAGAAGAAAGGAACCCCTTGTGCTCTGCAAGCAAAGAGGGGAACACATGAGGATATATCTTCGTGTATTCCAATTCTTCTCAGTAACAATGGATCACTCCTAGCAGAGATAAACCCCTTTTTGGATGTAGTTGCAGATCGATAACCTGCTTCCATCACCGCCTCTTTAACTTTAAAAGAAAAATTGCCATTAGGGTAACAAAAGGTAGCAATGGATTTTCCAATCTTGGATTCGATCTCTTCCTTAGACCGATTCAATTGTTGTCTAACATAATCTTCTCTGGCTGTTGTTAAAATCATGTGGGATGCTGTGTGAGAGCCGAAAGATATTCCATTCTTTTCCATTTCAATTATCTGTTCCCATGATAGGAAAAGAGGGACTGAAGATCTAGAAGCAATAGGAGTATTTAAATATTGCGACATTTCGCTTATCACATGAGAAATTTCAGAATGGGTTAGTTTTTTCATTTCCTGTAAGATGGTGTTGATTCTTTCTTTATCGGAACTATAAGAGTTAGAAATGATATCGAAAAAATGGATCTTTTGAAGACAAGGGTGATTTGATGGATTCACTAACTGGGGATTTTGTTTACTGGATCTTGAATTGCAAAGTATACGTGCCACCTGCTCAAACCAAGGATAATTATTGGATCCAATAAAATCTGTAACAAGAAAGATTGTAGCTGGCAACCCATGTTTCTTTAAAATAGGGTAAGCGTTTTCGTAATTGTCTCTCCAGCCGTCGTCAAAAGTCAGTACACAATGATTTGCAATATCCTTTCCGGCTTCCAATAAAGAAATGAGTCTCTGCAATGAAACGACTTTAAAGTGCCGTTTAATATACATCAGGTGCTTTTCGAATGTACCGGGCTTAACCGACATACCCGGAACATAGCTAACTCCTGGCTCTTGTTCCTCATTACATATCCTGTGATAAGTAAAAATTACGGGCTCTTTTTTTCTTTTTCCCAGAAAATGAATCAACCTAGAATGATAAATAACAACTGCCAGTATCTTGCGTAATAAAATCTTCAAGAAAGTCCTCATCAGTCCAAAAAGATCAAAGACCTTTAAGATAATTATCCGGATATTCTTTTCGCAGGTTGTTCATCGAAGCAACCGTAACACCGGTAAAAATCCAAAAATGCGGATAGTAAAGGACAGAAAGAAACGCCCCAGAAACCAAATATCCAACCATGCTTGCAACCATGATCTTGTTTACGAGATGGATTTGTTCCAGGATACACTTTTTTTCGGCGGTATCCTTGATCATATCAGTATCATTGCTGCTCTTTCTCTTCATTAATCTGGATGTCGTACGTAGGTAACTAAAATTGTAAAAGACCATCAAGCCAAATACAATAACACCGGGAATTCCCAGTTCTGGTAACAAGGTGAAATACAGAGAATGACTCGCCTTTCCTCCTCTGCTAAGACCAAACATCGGATTGCTTTCGTCAATGGTCTCATACTGTTGGATATGCCAAGGGAAATTCCCTGCACCAACCCCAAGGATTGGATGGGAAAGAAACATTTCCCATCCCATTTTCCAAAGATAGATGCGAACATCTCCGGTGTCCCACGTTCTTGATTCAGATCGCTTTATGGTTTGTATTTCCTTTTTGTACTCTAATGGAATGAACGGGAGGATGAGTATAAAACAGCCGATCATTACGACAGCCATCTTAATTTTCTTCTTTGCCATAATTACAAAGTAAAAGAAAACAGCCGTCAATCCAATAAACCCTCCCCTAGAAAAAGTAACGATGTCTGCCACCAAAAAGAGACCAGTTGCGAGCAGAAAGATAATCCTTTTCCGAAGACTTTCACTTCTATCTTGGAACAAATAGAAGGAATATGGAATAGCCATGTTAATTGCCAGTGAAAAGTCGTTTTCATCCTTCAAGAAATTACCGATTCCCTGACCATTATTCTTTATGGCCAGAAGAGCTAAAAGGATGTGAGTAAAAACGAAAACATGAAGAAAAGCTTTAATTTTTTTTGGAGAATCAAGAAAAGTAACTATAAAAAGATAGTATAAAAAAAACATCATAAACATGATCTTTGTAAGTTGGAATGCAAAATAGTTATTCCGTGCAATAGGTATGTTTTTTGCCATCAGTGCTAAAAACAGGATGAAGAGTATAGTTTGCCTGTTTGAGAAATCCTTATTTTTGCTAGACACCCATGTTAATGCCATCAATATGGAAAGAATGGCACCTAGATGAAATGAATTCAATACCGGGAAAAGATCCTGGGGCCTTGCGTAATCAATAAAGAGGAAGGTGGCAATGAATAAGAACGGATAACCAAATCTTTCTCTTTGAAGAGACGTGTTTCTGTGAAAATCAGAGAACATTAGATTCTAATGAATGAATAATTATCTCGCTAACTGTCGAACTCAATATGACAACTTAACCTTTGAATGCCAGCGTTTTAAGAAAGATGATATGGCCACTGCTCGACCAATATCCCAGACTCATTGTCCAAAATGACTGATGGATTTCCCCCCACTCGAGTCGCAATGATAGGCTTGCCAACAGCCATAGCTCCAACAGCAAATGAAAAACTTCCCGCAATGACAGCAGAACACAAAGATCCAGCTCCATCAAAATTCCTAGTATGTGTACCCTAGGGCCGATGAACTTAACATCACCGTCTATGCAAAGTTTTTTAGGCTCAATTTCAAGCGATTCCCTCAGTGCACCTTCTCCTACGATTAGGATGAGTAGGTCAGGATGCTGGTTGATAATATCGGGAGCTGCCTTCAATCCCTTTTGAGGACTAAGCCGTACACATAAACCGATAATCGGGCCAAATCGAGTGATTCCGAGTTCCTCATTTTTCTTGTTCTTGTCTGTGTAGACGCGATATTTTTTCTTAAAGTATTATTATCCCGTTTTAGTTAGCAGTACTGACTAGAAATGGAATGCCTGTCGAAGCTCAATAATAAGTGCGCGATTCAATATACATACTAAAGAAAGGTAAACTAATATCCCTGAAGATATTAAGACAACCAAGGTCATCGCATTGTTCAAAACGTCTCTCAATATATGAGCAACAGTGATTACGCCCAAAGCCATTATTGTGCTACCCACAACACCAAATTTTATGGCCGAAAGCAACTGGAGGAACGGAATACCCAGAACTCTGAAGTTCCTCAAAATGGTGAATAAAAAAACCAAAGGGTACGCAGCAAGCCAGGCTAAACATAGGCCGGTAACCCCACTTTGGGCTCCGATGATGAAAGCGGGAAGCAAAATAGCCAAAGTGATTGCTCTGTTCCAAAATACTACGCTGGGCTTACCTATGCCCAGGACTGCAGGCGAGACAATCGGGTCCAGTGCCTTTAGTGGAAGTATAAGGCAGATAAGCTGAAAAGGGACCACTAATGCTGCCCATTTCTGGCCCAGAACAAGCGGAATGAAATTTGGTGCAACTACTGCCATCCCCAAGAACATGGGGAAGAAGATAAGACTTGCCAGACGGACAGCCTTGAGCACGTTTTGCCTAACTCTTGCTATATCAGATTGAATACGTGAAAACGCAGAAAATGATATTTGAATAATTATAGGGGCGACTTTGTCAAGAGGTATTGACGCAAGCTCAAGAGCAACCGAGTAAAATCCAAGAGGATCTTTACCCATTATTTTTCCAGAGATAGCTCGATCTGATTGTGAGTAGATGAAATAGAGGATTTGGTTCCCAGTCAACGTCGTGCCAAAACGTAACAATCTTCCCATACCAACAAATGAAAATTTAGGCAACATTATTATGGGATAAATGATATTAAATCCAACTGATTTAAATATATTAAGAGCTATAAAAGCTGTAACTAAAGCCCATACCCCCAGCCCCATAAATGCAAGTATCAGGGCGATAAGCCCCGAGGTAATTCTTGCAAAAAACTCTACTCCTGCTTTTTTTCGAAATTCCAAATTGCGTATCAATAATGATTGCGGCAAGATGTAAAAAGACATTATCAAAAAGTTTATACTGAGAACCTTTAAGATTAATATTAGTCGAGGCTCGCCAAAGACCTTGGCAGCAATGGGGGCACCAAAAAAAAAAGCAAGTACACACGCCAAAAAATTGATAGACACAATAAAACCTAATACCTGTTGAAGCTCCCGATCTCCTATTCTAGGCGATTGTATAATAGCAGAAGCAAGCCCGAGTTGGCTCACCATAACTAGAAACTCAAGGAAGATAGATGCCATCGCCATCAGCCCATAATCACTAGGCGATAGCAACCGAATAACAAAGATTGTTAATACCCAAGTGACTACTTGACTAAGGAAGGACAACCCACCTTGCCAGAGAAAGCTGCTAACAACTTTTTGCCTGAGAGATTGGTTTGAGATATTATCCATTGAAGTGATTCCTAGTAGCGAATCGCAAAATTATTCCATTTCATGGCAAGGGTGCCGATCAAATGTGAAAAGTAATAATATGCTTTTCTGGAGTTCCATCTCCTGTAACTAAATATGGAATTATACAGAGAGAGTGTGTTGTCCTCAAGGCTGAAAGAAGAATCTTTTTATCCTGATCTCCATTCCTGCGGATCTTGCAGCAAGCTTTGCCACCTTCAAAAAAATCTAATCTCTACTCTCAATAAAACTTCTCGTAACTTTCCTCCTAATAATTTTCTAGCAATTGGCCAGAGTTTTATCACTCACATATAGCCGAGGTCTTTCAAGTGGCTCTTAACGGCCTCTGTCTCATCATCAGATAACAGCGAAGTTTCCTGAGGAAGTTCGTCCAAAACCTTTTGATAACTGATTGGCTTCTCTTTAATATATTTTTCAGAAAATATTTGTTCAGAAATTTCTCCATCGAGGTCAGTGGGAATCGGAATGCTATTTAAATGTAGAATTATGGCTGGAATATCCCAAATACATAGGGTTGAATTAAATTTATTACTAAATGAGGAACCACTAAAAATATAGATACCCTCTTCAGTGTGATTTCCATAATAATTTACTTGGTCATTTTTTACAAAGTAACCATTTTCATCATCACATTTTAGACGCGCACGTGTATTTATGCTAAACAATGAATAAAAAGTAAAATCAGGAGCCTGCCTAATAGAGTGACCATAAACCTCTTCACGATTATAAATTCTGATTGCCAACGGTAACCCCATATCTTGATTTATTATTTGATTAAGGTTAGTTTTTAAGGTTTCACGTACGTTATGGTATTCTTGAGAATTGAGGAGACCAGGTAGACCATTTTTAGAACTACTTAAATAGAATCCACCGATAGCCGGGGAACAGAGAGCAACTAAAGACTTCGAAAAGTCTATATCATCCCAAGGCCAGTATAAGACGGATTTCTCATTTGTAATAGAATTAATGAGTTTATTACATATACATTTCGGAAAAAATTGCAATGGCATTACGATGGCATTTTTTATATATTTTTTTGATTTACCTTGTAAGTTTAACCTTGTTAAAAAATGATTAAATGCAACTTTAAGTCTTCGAACTTTATGCGATCTATATTTAAATTGCAGAAGCCTTTTTTTAATCAGCCATTCGGTAATTAAAAAGGCACCTCTGGTGCGCATTGATCCATGATCAGAAAGTAAAATAAAACTAGCTGAAGGAAATTCTTCTATGAATAAACCGATATTTTTATCAATGATTTCTAATCCTTTTTCAACATCTGTATAATTCTTCATCCGATGATTAAAATGGTCATTCATCATATAGTTAATAATGAGGTTTGAAACATCGTACTTTTTGGCAAGTTCAATGGCAGCTAAAGTTTGTTTTTCGTCATGTTGCGCGTATAGATTTATAAACTTTTCGGTTTCTCCTATACTTAAAAAATCAAAAGTTGGGAGGTTAAAGATTCCTTCGCCATACTTCTGAAGAAGCTCTTTATATAAATATTTAGGATAAACCATATCTTCAGATTTCTCTGGTGAGTCATAACCAGAAATAAAAAAGCCATTAACTTTATCAGGGGGATAGGTGGTTGGAATATTCATAATACCTACCCTAAGTCCTTTTTGATTTAAATATTTCCAAAAAGGTCGATTTTTTCTATCCTGAGGAGATACAGGCCGGAAGTATCGCCCAAGACCCTTTTCACCTGGATTAGCTTGAATGTGCCAAAAATCAAATATACCATGGTTTTCAGGTCTTTTACCCGTAATGAAGGACGACCAAGCCACAGGACTTAAAGGTGGAATAGTAGATTTTAGAATACCCCGAGTCCCATTTTCTATTAATTGTTTTATATTTGGTAGTCTGCTCTCTTCCAGAAGTGGATTTAAGTACTCCCAGCATCCACTATCAATACCAATTACAATTATTTTAGCTAAATTTCTCATCTACGAACCCTCCCACTACCTACAATAACAATTGATTGTATACCTGCTCTGTTTTTCTTACATTTGTTTCGATACCAAAACATTCCTTAACCCGTCTTCGGGCCATTTGTCCTACCTTTTTACCGATATCTGGGTGAGAAATGAGATATTCTATTTTTTTAGCTAGTGCTTCAGGATTATTAGGAGGAACTAGAAATCCAGTTATCTCATCTTCTATCATCTCAACCGTTGGACCAACTTTTGAAGCTATAAGGGGTTTAGAAAGAAGCATTATTTCAAGAATAATACGAGGAAAACCTTCGTTGGCAAGGGATGTGTGAAGCAAAATATCCAATGCAGAAATTATATCTATTACATCCTTACGATAACCAGTGAAAATTATATTATTTAGTAATTCATAGCGAGTAACAAGTTCCTTAAGATATGAAAAATATTTCGTGTCTTCTTCGAGATTCGAAACATTACCAACTAGAAGAAATGTAAGACTTGGGTATTTATTTTTAAGGATTCTTAGGGCCTCACTTGCCACGTGTTGACCTTTCCAGTCTTTTATATTGTTAATTACCCCAATTAGAGGTTCTCTAATATCTTCCTGGAATTGTTTTCTAACCAAGATTATCTGTCTTTTCCTTCTATTTAAGAATGTTTCTACGTCTATGCCATCGTATATCAACACAAAATTAGTAATATCTACATCTTGATTTTTTGCATTTTCAGTTACAGCTTTGGAAATAGAAACTACCGCGTCATAGAACTTGATTAGTTTTATCTTAAGCAAATCGAACCTTCCAGTACCGCGGAGATGTGATATACACTTGATTCTTAAAAACTTGCAAGCAATGAGAATGTCGGTAAAGGTAGGAGAATTGTTTATATGGACAAGGTCTATTTTAAGTTTTGATAAAAGATGGATGATTTTAAACAAATCGTTTAAATAACAACTCAAAAAATTGTATGTTTGCTGAAACAAATGAAGAAAATATGGGAGGAACGGAATTTTGGCAACAAATGTGTATAAACGAGGTAAATCTCTTTTTATAACCAGTCCTTTTATTTTATCAAGTATAATTACAGGACAAAATTCCTTAAATTCAGGTATAAGGATATTTTCTTGATAGAAAAGGATAAAAGGCTTGAATCGGTTTTTGTTAAGACCCTTAACCAGTTCTAAAAGGCAATAATGGGAGCCGCCGATAGTTCCGTCTACGTTGGCCTCAATAAATAGAATTCTTTTGGGGTTTATTGGATTCATAGCGTTATCTCCTTTACCGAAGGTTTGGGAGTTAAATCGAATGTAAAAAACGGTTTTAATCTGCTGAAAAAACGACTTTTTTAGTAGTTAGGCAGCTCCAAATTTAGTATATTTGACATTGATAAGATGTTGATATTTCAAAAAAGGAGCTGCCGATGGAATATATTAAATCATTCTCTCTTTCAGTGCAAAAAGAAATGGAAAAACGGAATCTTTCCATGGATTCCAAAATCAACAAAGCCTTTAAAGAGGTAAAAATAGAATCTTTGCTAAGCCGCATTGGTATAAAGAAGCTTAAGGGTTATTGGACAATTACCCTTCTTTATCTGATCATTCTATTACCATTTTTTAAAAGATTTCTGAGCTCCCTTAGCACAAAAGCTTCTCACTTCTAAGGAGGTACGCCTGATATTACGTCTCAAACTCAGGAACATGTCGGCTCAGGAAGTAAGTCCAAAATTTTTCGCAGCGATTGCTTAAAATCAAAGATCGAAGGGTGAGAACTGTCTCTCCGCCATCAATAGTCCATTGCATCCCTGACTTTTTCATCCGAGTACCAACAAGGGTTTTACAGGCGTTTTCTACTACCCACTTCCTATAGGAAAGCTCTTCTGTCGTAACTCAAAGTAGTTCATTCTCTTTCTGTTGTGTTGAAGATACTTGATCTCTGTTTCAATTTCAAGATTTGCTTTTATTGGTCTGCGTCTGTATCATGCGCCCCGAATCAGTTTGGAAACACCATTGGGATCTTCTTTTAAAATAGTAAGGTATTTTTTGTACCAGGATTGTGCATCTGTGTGATTCTTGAAAAACAATTCGGATAGCGTTGAAAGATGTTCACAAACATGGTAGAAATCAACCACATATATCGCGTTGGATATTTTCTTCGAAAGTATCGCCATAGATCACGTGCTCCATCTGCGATTCAAGTAATGTGTTTAAACTTGTGTTTCGTCATTATGGCCTCGACTTCCTTTTCAAGGAGGCGCTTTGCCTGGGTTTTTACCTTCCCAGGCATACGACCAATATAGACGGTATTCAAGCGATTGCCTTGTGCATCGTATGCACTTACTGTTGCTGTTGTAGCATGGCGCCACCGCTCGTGCCTGATGAGAACCGAAGTCGAGTCGATACTCATGGACAAGATCGCTGTCTCTTCGGACACCGTTTCTTCAGAACGAACCGTATTAAGAAAGTCACTAGCTTCCAGGAAATTACCGACATAATCTAGGACTTTTCTGATGGTCCCTTTCGAAGTTTTCACAAGTGTCCATTTCTTGCAGTGTTTGACAAATTATCTTAGAGTCATGGAAGTCAAACTGTAACAGATGTATTCAGCGGACGCGAAAGTTACATAGTCGTATATAAATCTTATTTTCAATTCAAGTGGACAAATACTGCGCTTTGCCTTGTTGCTCTAGTCCCAAAATAAGCGCAATTAAGATATCAGGTTGCTTCTCCGAGATTAGTCAGCCAATTAATTTCGACCGAACAAAGTTCGTGCTATCGACTTGAAACAGAACAAACTTCTCCTGTGATTCTTCGGTAGCAGATTAAATTGTATGTTAGAGATGCTGACTCCTTTCTAAATGGATTTGGTCGAGCTCGCGAACATAGTTTCATTCACTGCCCATTGAAACATTTTTAGCCGGGCCGGAATGATTTAATCGATGCAAAAGTTCTGAAAAACTCCTTCATATAGCTGTTATAGCCAATGAGACGATAAACAATGCGACGTCCGGTTTTAATAATTAGGCAGGGTATCTTAATAAAGGTGTTAATGAACCGTTTGAACTCCATGCGGATAATTTGATGACCAAGAACTTTATTGGGAGTCAGTAAACCATACCATGCCTTCATATTCCATGCTAATGCGGCTATAACCATGTATGCCCAGTTAGATACCAGATCATCTACTGGCATACGCATAGCATTAACACCGTTTTTCAATTGCTCTATATCGTTTTCATGATCACAACGCTCATTAGAAAAATAGACGACTTCCTGTGGTGTCATGAGCCTATCATTGGTGATGTAGAAGAAGTAGCGGATATCATCAAATAAGGCTAAATCTCCTTTTTCTACAGTAAGGTTTTTACGTAACACCACTACACGATAGGTCTTCTTACATTTACGAGGTCGGTAATCAAATTCAGCAACATGTTCTGAAACCGTTCGGATATTCATAAATCCTCGTTCCTTGACAATTCGTTCCTTGACATTCTCCGGTCTCTTTCGTTTCTTAGTCTTGACTTTGTATTTAGCCTTTCTTAAAAGGGGTTCCCACTGATCTTCGGGAATGGAATCGGCCATTGCAATTAGATTCTTTCGCGCATCTATGCCAAAGACAAATTTGCACCTCTCGTCCCATTTATCAAAATGCGCTGTTAAACTGAAGTCTGTATCACCTCGTATCCATACTTCTTTAAAGGTGTCACTTACAAGATCAAGGCTTCGATCAATCCATTGGGCAGAGTCAAGATGTGATGGAGCATTCCCAGATCGGTTAACAAGATATAGCGCTTCTCGTGTCTTTTCCAAAGATATTATTAATGGAGCATATCCCCAAATACCATTGTAGGAAATATCCATACCTTGCTTGCATTCGCCTGTTGTCTCTGCTATCAGACCATCTACATTGAGAATCGCTTTTTCGGAAAATTTCTTAGGTTGCCTCTTCCATACTTTCCTTCTCGTTGTGTTAGCAGCTTCCATCAACTCTATGATATTTTCTTCACTGAAACGACGTAGAAAATCTCCTGCCGTTGTTGGATCAGGAATAATCTCAGCTCCCAGTGCATCAAGCCATGCCTCGTCTTGGCGTTGTAATTCAATGTCTTCCAATCGTATGCCACCAGCTATTACGTTATAGGCAATGTTAAGCACATGGTCTGATTCATGATATGGAAGATGGCGTTTAAGCAAATGCAAGACACTATCAATTTCTTCGACAAAGCTAAGATTCTTATTCATCAAATGTATGGCACCGATGCCTCCACATGCAATTCCTTCATGACGTCCATCCATTTCGTAGCGGATGTTCGAAGCAGCAAACATTGGCTTCGGCTGATTTTTCCATTGCTTTCTCTTAAGACGTTTCGCTATTTTTCTCTTGCGTTTTGCCAGTATTTTGTTATTATTTTTCTTCACTCGAAATGCCCCTTTCTGATAGGTTTTGTTTTTACTTAATTCTATTATAACCTTATCTGATGGGCATTTCGAGTACTTTTATTGCTTTCTCACAAAAAAATTACACTTGATTAGGGTCTAGTAAATCCCTCTCTTGAGGGAAATCTCACCCAGCAAGGTCAAATACCGACCCATAGCAAGGAATTTACGATAATGTTTCTGTCCATTATGGATAACGGCCTTAGCGGGTTCATCGTTGCAGGCAAACAGTTTAATCAGTCCAGAGGCACCGGATTTTCCAAGAGTTCCAATAAACTCTTTCTCAATTACTTGAATGCTTGCTCTGTCAAATCGGCACTTAGCAATGGTGTTAAGTTGATCAACCACGCCAGCACGAACAACTGTAATTATTGCAGATGAGACACCTTTTGTTTTCATATATTATAATAATAACTTATTTTATCATATTTTCCAATCATAAACTCTACAGTCAAAAGTTTTTCACGAGAGAATAGACACACTTCTCCCGCGT
>CAYTBB010000021.1:0-21309 GCA_964435965.1 uncultured Dehalococcoidales bacterium | reverse complement strand
CTTAATCCTCTCCCATCAAGGGAGAGGAGACTTTTCTGAGATTGCCACGCCTTCGGCTCGCAATGACGAAGAAGGAAGTTAATGTATCACCAATCCTATGAACCAGTACCTTGACTTGCTAGCCTGGTGGAACTGGGGTTACAATAGGTAGAACTTTTGAACTGGCTTTCAGCTTAACTACCTAACCCCACAGCTTTCACCAAAGGTAAATTGTAGCAATAAAGCCCCCAACCCGCAACTGAGCACACCGTCAGGTAACAAAGCGATGAATTGCTTAAGCGATATTAAGCCTGCTTGCACACTTTGGGCTAATATGCAATTAGGTAACAAAACAGGCGATTGTTAAATCGGATATGGTATTGCAATCGAATTCGTTAAATGGTGCCTGATGAGAGGCCTAGCTTTTGCCATACTCTTAACACTTGTTTATTCAAGTTCCAGGCAAGGCTCAAAATATCACCACTTGCCATCACATCTTGGCGGAATGGGCGGGCTATAAGCCACCACTTGATGTTCGTAGATGATATCTATCGAGAGGGAATCAAGGTCGGGGAAGAGCGTACCGTGCGTGATCCCTAAGGCACACAAGCCCCGCCGGAGATTCTCCTTACTGCTACTAGGGATAATGTAGCGAACGAGAGCCTTTTCTTCAGGTAGGAGTTCGGGTATCGAATTGCCTGGCTTCGGTGTTGGATGAATTGTGAAGGTGCTCAACTGTGCTACCATTCTGGGGAAATTCATAGGAGGTTCAACCGCGAGGGGATGATTCGGAATCTCATCGAGTCCAAGTTCTTCAACAAGCTTTTTCGGGCCATGCCTTGGCTCCTGTGCAAAGTAATGTAGGATGGGGTGATTGGGGAGTGGAATTCCGTGAAAACCACTCTGTTCATTTAAGGCCCCGGGGTACATAGCCCAAAGCTCGCCGCCCTCCGATGCATTGTCAACGACTACGAAATATAGGGCTACCAAGGCGCTCCTTGTCCAGTCTAATAGCCTTGTAGGGACACCGTGATGTTGCATGAGAAAAAGCCAAGCAATATGATCCTCTTGTTCCGGTATATTTGCCTGAAGTGCTGGTGCGCCTCGCTTGAAAGCCTCAATCAAGGAAAGCTCAAACTGTGGACGTACCTGTCGAATACTGTCGTATTGTTTCCGGAATACCCTCGGGGTTAGTTCCCCATGAATTCTTGGGTGCCCTCTAAACCAACTTCTTGATAGAGTCGTCGCTACCTCAACTACTTGGTTAATTTCAGTAAGTTTATACGTGCTGGTCATTCTCAAACACTGCCCCCCTAGCAGTGTATCTACGGGGCAAGCACTGGCCGGGGTTGTCTAGCATTATAGATCTTCTCCCCATAAATCAAAAGGAGGTAACATATTGGCTGATTGTTAATTACGTCTGTCTATCAGATATTGAGGACAACTAAAAAGATTATCCGCCTGCTGGTGTCATGTTTGACCCGTTTGTTGCCCCGAGTACTACAGTAAAGGTGGCGTGGGAATTTGGCCGCAATGCAATCGGCATTGAGTTGAATCCCAGATATGCTAGGATTATAAGGATGAGGGTGCTCTCATCAAGAGAAAACGATATAATTCGTAGGTAAGTGCCCATGGAAACTTACGCATTGGTAGCTGGAGCAATAGATGACAGACTGTAAAAGCTGGGTGACGCAGATCCGACAACAAATAGAGGCTTCGCGCAGCGTTAGATTGTGGCAGGACTCCATTAACATGCTGAGTACAGTAAGCGAGAGCATCTTTTCAAGAAGCGCTCATTTCATTCTTGAACTCCTGCAGAATGCGGAAGATGCTGGCTCTATCCCCGACAACGGTAGTGGTGAAATCGAATTCCATATTTCACCAACTCGAATTAAGGTGATACATAATGGAGTGCCGTTCACCGATGCAAACGTCGATGCTATATGTGGTGTCCGTTCTAGCAAGAAACCTGAAGAGGGAACCCTCGGTTACTTGGGTATTGGATTCAAATCGGTGTTCAAGGTCAGTGACTGCCCCCAGATACACTCCGGAGGGTTCCACTTCAAGTTTGACAAAAGTGCTTTCGCGAATCCAGCCAACGAGCCATGGCAAATAACGCCCATTTGGATAGACGCTGCACCTGAATCATTAGATCTCACCCTCACCACGTTTATTATCCCTTTCCGCAGCTCAGAAGCATATGAACAGACTCTCCAAGAACTTCGAAAACTCGACGTTCATATTTTTCTATTTCTCAAGTGGTTAAGAAGGCTCAGTATAGTCGATGAGGCGAGCGGGAAGAGGACTTCAATTGAGAATCTAGGCGAAACAAACGGGGTCGCTTCACTTAGAAAAGATAGCCAAACGCATCGATTCGTAGTCCGCCGCCGTGTTAGCCCAGTGCCGCCGGACGTTGCAAAAGATACTTCTTTGGAATTCTATAAGCGGCAAACAGTTAAGCAACGTGAGATAGTCCTTGCTTTCGGGGTGGACGACGCCGACAACCTTCAGCCTATAGAAGATGCGAGTGCTCTGGGCTCCGTCTCGTCGTTCTTGCCGTTGGTAGAAGAAAGAAGCGGGGCCAAGTTTCTCATCCAATCGGACTTCTTAGTCCAGCCAGGGCGAGAGGCCATTCAATACGAACTTTCGTGGAACCACTGGCTTATAGGAGAGGCAGCGGAGCTAGCGAAGGAGGCAATAGAATATTTCAAGAAACAACCAAAATGGGCAGGTCAGTTCTTGTCGGTTTTCAAGTTCACGCCCTATTGGGCTCAGCCTGCCTTCATTAAGCTCTTCTACCCCAGGCTGCAACAGCCGTTGGAGAACTACCTAAAAAACGCTCAGGTATATCCGACGCAATCAGGTCTTCATGTTAAGCCAGAACAAGCGGTGTTGCCCGACGAAAATGCGAGAACATTGGTGTCAGATGCTGATTTGCCTTTCCTCTTCCCAGGGAAACCCGGCCTGAGCCTTGCTGCTTCTGGCCTTAACGTTAAAGCGGCCCCTGAATACTTGCAGCCTTTGGTTCAGCAACTCGACTTGGGAAGAATAGCGCGTAACAAACTGCTGCTTGAGGAGAAGATCAAGCAGCCCAATCATGTGCAGTGGTTCGTCAACCTGTATAAAGCTATGGCCGATACCCACCAAAACTACAGAGAGCAACAAGGGCAGGATAGCAGGGGACGTATCAAATGGTATGAGTCTCCAATTCACGTGCTCACAGAAAAAGGCACAGTTGTGTCTGCCGAAGGCACTTACTTGAGGCAGATCGCAGATGAAGTCCTACAGCTTCGGTCTAAGTTTCCCGAAGTTGAGACTCTTTTGAGTTTGTACCCGCTCATCCACCCAGACTTGGATATCCCCGAGCTTGTGGACTTTTTCAAGGAACGCACCCACGTTCAATCGATTGACTACAGCAAGATCTGTCAGAGTGTCTTCCTACCCAAGGTCAGAGTGAACCAACAGGCACCACCAAAAGATGAGCTGGTCGCCTGCACCCGTCTTCTGCAAAAGGGGCCTGAGATGCGAGATACCATTTGGGTTGTCACCGGAACTGGAAAGATCAAGCCCTCGAATCAAGTATTCCTTGGAGTCGCCTACTCCCCTTCGGAGAACTGGGAAAAGCTATCAAAGTATGCACCCCATATTGACTTTCTGAGCCCTGAGTACCTTCAAGGTGTTTCATCGCAAGATATTCCGCCTTGGAAAGAGTTCTTTATTCGGCTCGGCGTCAAAGAATCTGGGGAAAACCATGATGTAGAAACATTTGCTACCGAATTCGTCAAAGACAGGCTTGCCTCGGAGTTATCCAACTTCATTCCCAAGAACCGACAGCAGCATGGCTACGATTTAGAAGCAATACGTAGTAAACTGGGCTCCTTGGTCAAGCTAGAGGTTAAAGGTGAAAAGCGAGAAGGGCCAATCAATTTGGCGGGGAACGAACCTCAGGCTGCCCGACAAGCGAAATTGAACGGTGAACTATTCTGGGTATGCATCGTACCAGGCATACCTGAAAACCCCGAACTATGGATTGTTGAAGATGCTACCAAAGTTGGAGAGTCAATCATATTGACCTTCCCTATCACTGTGTGGAAACAACATGGTCGCCGCGTTGTTTAAAAGCCTCACTTTCTGTACTTTTAGTTGCACAATTTGACGTTTTGTTCAGTGATAGATTCTATCCTTTCCCTGAGTAGTCTATTTTCTCATTGGAAGAATCGCCAACAGTAGGCCAGCCTCATTTCTGTGCTCGTCCTTGATTGCCGTACAGGTGTAGAATATAATCCTAACAAGCAGGTGAAGAGTTTTCATAATGAATGAGTGGGAATTCACCGCAGAAGTCGCAAGCTGGATTAATGAAACGCTGGCCAGAAACCCGAGTTTACCTTTTTCCAGGGCAAAGTGTGAGCAGGTAGGTGAAGGCTCTCGAAAACGCAGAGACCTTACCTTGTTGGATAAAGACCAGCGCATAGTTCTGACGGGGGAAGTAAAACTGCCATACCGCCAGGATGGTGGTAGCCCCTACAATGCCTCAGTGGTACGCGATGCACGAACTAAAGCGCGCCGAGCTAAAGCGTCATTTTTCTTCACATGGAACGTCAATGAATTTGTGCTATGGGAGACGGAGGCCTCAAAAATATCCTGGCAAGAGGAAAAATACAGGTCGTGGGAAGTAACCAGCATACACCGTGAAGGCCATCTTGAACTTCCCATGACAGCCCACTCCATTAGAGACTGGTTACCGACATTTCTGAGTGAATTTGCCCAGATTATTCGTGGAACGACAGTTATTGGGATTAAGTCTCCGGATGAGAAGTTCATCGAGGCGCTTGAGTCCCTTTTACATATGCCCATCTTGTTATGCCTGGAAGAGCTTGACATGCTCTACAAGAAGCCCGGCTTTAAGGTCGAACTAGATAAATGGATGAGGGAAGATCAGGGCTGGATCATCTACGACGACCTCGAAGGTATCCGCGATAATTTGGAACGTGCTTCCAAATTCGCCTGCTATGCCTTGGTTAACAAGCTGGTTTTCCATGAGGCGCTTCTCAAACGCTATGGTCCGTCCATGAGCAAGCTTAACGTGCCGGGCCACATTGATACTGGGGAAAAGCTTCGCCTCCACCTTGAGGGGTATTTCAGTGAAGCCAAGACAGTCACCCGTGATTACGAGACTGTTTTTGGTGAAGAGCATGCCTCCCTTGGGAATCGGATACCATTCTACTCGAATGCCGCCGTTGCACACTGGCGGGGGCTCATTGAGCAGATACATCAGTTCGATTTCTCGAAGCTTGATTACGAAATCATAGGCAACATATTTGAGCGCCTCATTTCCCCAGAGGAGCGGCGTAAATTCGGCCAGTTCTATACCAAAGTAGAGGTGGTAGATCTGATTAACAGCTTCTGTGTTCGGACTGGCAAAGAGAAGATTATGGACCCGGCCTGCGGAGGCGGAACATTTCTGGTACGCGCCTATGCCAGAAAAAGGGAACTCAATCCAGCCCGTAAGCATGGTGAACTTCTTTCCGAACTATTCGGCGTAGACGTCTCCAATTTTGCTACCCACCTGACGACAACAAACCTGGCGACTCGCGATCTCATCGACACCGAGAACTATCCTCAGATTGCACGCAATGACTTCTTCAATATCCATGCAAACAAGACTTTTCTCATATTGCCAAGTCACGTTGAAATGACGGGATTGGGTAAAGAGCAACACAGAGACGTGACCATCCCTCCGCTTGATGCCGTAGTTGGCAATCCTCCCTACATCCGACAAGAAGATATCCCTAAAGGAAAGAAGAAGGGCAACAGTGGCCCCGAACAAGGTACCAAAGAGTATTATCAGCAACTTGTTCTGAAGGAGAGCGGCGCCAAGCTTTCCGGCAGGAGCGATATACACTGCTATTTTTGGCCACATGCCACCAGCTTTTTGAGCGATAACGGTTATTTGTGCTTTCTCACCTCAAGCCAGTGGCTGGATGTGGAATACGGCTTTCGGCTTCAAGAATGGATCTTGAATAATTTCGAGGTTGTCGCGATATTTGAAAGCATTGACGAACCCTGGTTTATTGGCGCCCGGGTAGTGACCGCGGTTACAATCCTCAGACGACAACAAGACGAAGAAAAACGCATGAGCAATGCCGTTCGATTTGTCCAGCTTCGCCGTCCGATAAGCGAGATCTTTGCTGACGATGGCACGACGGCAGGAGCTGTTTTTGCTGCAAACCGCTTCAGAGATGAAATCCTCTCCTTGAAGAGCAACGCTACAACTGAACGCTACCGGGCTCGGCTGATTCGTCAGGGTGACCTCTGGGATCAGGGAATCAAGCTTGGTATCATAATGCGTAAGTCGGAAGACAAAGAGGTCAATGAGGAAGAAGTTCTCGGTAGCGCATACTACGGTGGCAAATGGGGAGTTTACCTGAGAGCACCTGACCTGTGGTTTGAATTACAGGATAAGACAGGGCTTAATTGGGCTGGACTTGGCACCATCTCCGAAGTTAAACGTGGTATCACGTCGGGGTGTGATGATTTCTTCTATGTACGTGACCTCACAAAAGAATACCTCAATAAGTATGCAGATGAATCCAAGTTTAAAGCAGAGACTGGTTTTTCACGTAAAGACTTTACTTCCGGAAAAATGAGCATCGTCGCATGCGGGAAGAACCACAGCGAACTCAAGGCTGTTGAAGCAAAATACTTGGAACCAGAAATACACAGCTTGATGGAAATTGAAGGGTATTCTTTAACTTCTACAGATTGCTCTCGTCATGTACTAATGGTATCAGCTGATAAAAAGCATTTAAAGAGTACTCGTGTGTTGGACTACATCTTGTGGGGCGAGACTAACAACTGGCACAAAGGAACCACTTGCGCTGCCAGGGCAAGTGGTCAAAAGCAGTGGTACGATCTGGCTGGACATAGACGCGCGCCGGCACTCTGGCCAAAGGAGCGTCAATACCGTCATATCGCTCCGGCTAATCCAGACCGCATTGCCGCAAACTGTCGTTTGTACGAAATATATCCCCCCAAGGAATACGACGATCCTGACCTGTGGGGTGGTATCTTGAATTCTACTTGGGTTCTCTTTTCATCGCTTCAATTCGGGCGCCCTGTTGGTAATGAGGGGAATTGGAGCACAATGGTAGTTGACGTGAATATGATGCTTGTCCCTGATCCGAGAAAGGCTAAGCCTGAGCAGTTGGACAATGTCATCGAGGTTTTTAGGTTACTTAAGCAGCGCAAAGTCTTAATGTTCCTTTCTGAACGCCGCTTACGGGAGATGTCCTTCACCAAATCAGGGAAGAAAGGTGAGCTGGACAATCTTCCGAGCGAAAGCGAACTTGACATGCCTGACCGGAGGGAACTGGATGACGCCGTCCTTGAGATGTTGGGAGTCGAATCACCGCAACGCCGCCAGGAGTTGATTGATGAGCTTTATTCCTACCTTCGTGACTTTTTCGAGTATACCCGGCAGAAAGAAGAAAAGGCGATCATCAACAAGAACACAGCGAAGCGTCGCGGGCCGGCTCGCCCCGGGGAAATAGCTGCTCAGATATTCAAGGATATTACAGAAAACTATCCTCAGCTTCTTCGGCAATACGACCCTGACTTCTTGGACAGGTCCAAACCCTTCGATACCTTCGAGATTCCTGGCGAGGGAACGGCCGAGCTCTTCTCAGACATGTTTACCGAGCACAGTGTGCGCTTTATGAAAGGCATCAAGACTCGGATTGCCCTTGTCGAGACTACAAGCCCTGCACAGGATGAGCTTATGGTGCTTGTGGCAAATTCCAGTGTGCGTGGTCTTGTCCGCCTTCCGCACGAGGATGATGAATGCCGCAGGGTTTTACAGGGGTACGAAGGGTTTATCAACCAGCGGGAAGACCAGGTTCGCCAACTGATTAAAGAGCGCACCGTCGACGAGGGGATACAGGAGGAAATCTACAATGCGCTTGTTCCCATGCTTCTGAACACAAAGCGCCCGTAATATCCACAGGTTGTGAGCATAAGTAGATGGAAATTCAGGACAAGGAGGCTAAATATTAATGGCCATTCCAGTTTTTCAACAAATAATGCTTCCTTTACTCAAACTATTGGAGGACAAACAAGAGCATTCGCTACGACAAGTTATCGATTTATTAACTAACCAGTTCAACCTCACTCTAGAAGAGCAACGTGAACTTTTGCCAAGTGGGAAGCAGGCAATCTTTGATAATCGGGTTGGGTGGGCTCGAACACATCTGAAGAAGGCAGGTTTACTTGAGTCGACACGACGGGGGTTCTTCCGTATAACTGATAGAGGATTACAGGTGCTAAAGCAGAAACCTGTGAAGATTGATGTGAAATTTCTGGAGCAGTTTGAGGAGTTCAGGGAATTTCGAGCTATTAGGCGGGAAAAAACAACAGAATTAAATGAAGAAGAGCCGGAAACAACACCTGAAGAAGCACTAGCAAATGCCTACCAAAATCTAAGGAATAATCTTGCCAGTGATCTTCTTCAGCAACTCAAAGCAAGCTCTCCAAAGCAGTTTGAGAATATCGTTATTGACCTTCTCGTTGCGATGGGATACGGTGGAAGTCGCAAAGAGGCTGCTAAAGCAATCGGCAAAAGTGGCGATGAAGGGATTGATGGGATTATTAATGAAGACCGATTGGGGTTGGATGTTATTTACGTACAGGCTAAGAAATGGGAGGGCACTGTCGGGCGACCAGAAATTCAAAAATTTGCCGGCGCTTTACAAGGGCAACATGCAAAGAAAGGCATCTTCATAACCACTTCGAACTTCTCAAAAGAAGCTGCCGATTTCGCATCTCGGGTGGATAACAAGATTATTCTGATTGACGGCGATACTCTAGTACAATATATGATTGATCACAATATCGGTGTGACCCCCTTTGTTAATTATGAAGTCAAGAAAATAGATTTGGATTATTTCACTGAAGAATAGTCACCTGCATAACTACCTACTTTGCTGAATAGTGTGAATGTAATTGCCCCTCCCCTCGAATATTGATCCAGTTATACTGAAAAAGCACTTTTGCTTACATTGTTCAGTGAAGTGGCTGGCTCTGAACAATTCTGACTTTTGTTGCCTCGATTGCTTCCGTTACCTGTCATGATGGCTACTTCCATCGTGGAACGTTGGTGACTTGGTTATGGCGAACACAGCTTAGACAGCTCTATTGTGACTCGGGACAGGACGAATTCTGTGGACAGCTGACACGGCGAACGTTACAATAAACGATAGTTGATTTGCATCCATGAATGCTGTTGGTGAAAATGCCACTGGAGAAGATACTGACGAACGCAAAGGTACTGCATGAGTGAGAGACTCCAGGATAGGTGTCCAAAGTAAAGAGATATGGCACGGTGAACATATTCTTCGAGGGGGAGCTGTCTGAATTCCTGAACTTCCTGCGTGGCCTGATAAAAGATGCCATTTACAAGGAGCCAGCAGAATATCTACTAAACGTTAACGAAGATGATTATGCTGAGCACCTGCTGGGCCAATTCCAAGTAGTTCCCCTCTGCATTCACTTTGACAGAATGTATGTCAGTTCACGCGAGGAGAACATTTCAGGAGAGCGATTCCCTAGATTCGACTTCAACGGTGATATGATGGCTGGAAAGAGTTTTCCGAAACAAGTTGTAAGATACCATATCCCTTACGAGGGGACGGAAGACCTCTTGCGTTGCACACCGCACCCTCGCTTGATGAGCACGCATCTAGTAGAACTCGAAGGAGGCTGTATCTGCTTTGACATTATAGATTTCTACAGCGATCCTGACCGTATTAAGCGGGAATCTGATCAAATCGTCAACCTGATCCAGGCTCAGGCAGCAAACGTAGACAAGAACGTTACAGAATATAACAACAGGCTTCCTGTCGAGATAAAGGGGATGATAACCGAGAGGAAGAAGCAACTACAAAACCAGCTAAGAGTCGTTGGCTCATTAGGCTTACCGATTAAGAAGAGCCCTAGCATCCCTGAAACATTTCGGGTCCCTGAGGTTCGCAAGAAAGTTGTCCCCCGCCCATCCATTCCTGTTGGCATGGGCAAGCCCGAGCCAACGCTAGGTGACGATATATATCAGGAGATCCTCCAAGTTATCCACGATACGGGTAAAGTGTTTGAACGCCTCCCCAGTACCTATGCAGGCAAAGACGAGGAAATGCTTCGTGACCATCTCATTCTACAACTCGAACCTCGCTTCGAGGGCAGCGCGACGGGAGAGACCTTCAACAAGACAGGTAAGACTGACATCCTCATTCGACATGAAAAGTCGAACATCTTTGTTGCTGAGTGCAAATACTGGGATGGGGCCAAGAAGCACCTCGACGCCCTCCACCAGCTACTGGGTTACTTAACCTGGCGGGATTCGAAGACTGCCCTCGTGTGTTTTGTGGATCGGAGGGAGTTCTCCAATGTGCTGAAGCAGATGACAGAGGCGACAATGCAACATCCGTGCTTTGTACGCTGTGTTGGAGCTAAGGAAGAAACTTGGCTCGATTTTGAGTTCCACTTGCCGGGAGACCCAGACCGAAAGCTAAAGGTAGCGATACTAGCCTTCCATCTGCCACGAACCTAGTGTATTTAAGTTTGGATAATGACACTAGCCTAATCGGGACGATCGCTATAGATGATGCTTCGCTGCCACGAACAGAACATTCATTACACGTTGAGAAACCCCTTCAAACTTCTGGTAAGTGATGGGAGGGCTTTCGAGGCGAGGTTTCAGATTGACATAGCTCTGCAGTCGCCCACGTCTCAAGCGCCTAGCGCCACTGAGCCTGGCATACTTAACGTGCACTAAGGTTCGACAAAACGGGGGATTGTTCAACCTCACCGCATCCAACAATAACTCATAATGTTGAGTCCCCTACGCCAGGTGTTCAAGGCAGATAGGCTACACTGGCATTGCATCAAATGGTGTATAGTTAGCCTTGAAGATCCGCATCTAGATAGCGAGTTCTGCAGGCAAAGAACTCCACCAAGTGCTTTATTGGACCATCGCAGTTCCTAGCCCAGTTGCAGCAGTTGAATTGACAATGCTACTATACCTAAGGAAGGAATGAGCGGTGTGGGCATTGAAATCGGCAAGAAAACTCATTCTTACATTGCTCGGTGTGCAAGTCAGTATATTCAGTGTCATCGCTACATACGACTATCTATCAGGCAATAGAGTACAAAGTTTCTTGATCGACCACGGCCTAGAATCGTTCATCTTCATTATCGTTCTTTTATACTTCATTGTTCCCGTTCTTGTTGTAGTGCTAATCACCCTATTGTTGAGTAGACATACGGCATGGCGTTCGTGGTGCAAGAGCTTTCGCTATGCTGGGCCAGCCGAGAATATGGATCTGAACGTAGTGGCGCCTCGGCGCGGCATGGATACAACCTACGTTCCGTTGAAGCGTACTTTGCTGCATACTTCAACCTTGACGAAGCTCACCGCAAGCCGTGTTCAAGTGGTCAAAACTTCAACCTTGAAGAAGCCTACCATAGGCCGTGTTCAGGTGGCGGAAGATGCTGAAGAGTTTCTCCTAGCTTTAACTGAACAAGCAGACTGGCAACGTACCCATTGTGGTTTTTTGCTTCAGGGCATTCCTGAGGTAGGCAAAACTCGTTTCTTGGGAGAATGGATCCGTAGGCATCGGCCAAGGACGTTGCTTTTGATTCCTCAACGAGAGAAACTACCGGCCTTCGATCTCTGGCTCAAGGTGTTGAAACACAGGAGCATAATCCTATTTCTGGACGACCTTGATGACTATGTGTCTATTGCAGTTGAGCTCTATCGCTTTATCGAGGCACTACAGGCTTGGCATATCCCATGCCTAGTGGCAGCCACGGTGCGGGATGGTGGTCCAAGTTTACAGATCCAAAACGAACCTGTATTCAGATCCCTGCGCGAGCGCCTGTTAGACTTTACGTTAGGTCCGTTGAGTGACGAGCAGATTGAGGACGTTGGACGAAAGCTAGGAATGCCACCACCGGCATCATCAAAAGACCGAGAGCCTACATTCGCTTGGCTCCTTGGAGACAATTTCCAAGAGATGAGGCGGCGGTTCACTAATAATCTGGGTGAGCGTGAACGCTTGCTTCTTCGCGCAGCTCGTCTTCTGGATAGTTGTGGGATTGCTATCATCAAAGAACGTTGGTTTCTGGTTGCACAGCATGTCCTGGGCTTCCCAAAGAATCCTAACGATCAAGCGGAGGCAATTGGGGCATTACAGCGCTATGGTTTTCTTTTCAACAAGTTTCCTGGACCTTCCTATCTCACTCATGTGGTAAATGGTGACTTTGACATTGGGCCCCTCTTACCAAAGCTAAAGGAGTGTCTCATACAGAATGAAGATGCTGGGGGCCTCTGCCAGTGGGGTGCCTTTTTAACTACTGAGGGTCTTGAACTTAGTAGCGCCTCTCTGTATCTTAGCAAGGCTCTTTTAATCTTTAAGCAAGATACTACACTTGAAGGAGGAGAGATTACTGCCGTTGCTGCTTTCAATTTGGGGATTTGTTTTGACAAGCAGGGTAAGTTGGACGAGGCCAATAAAGCCTATCGAGAGAGTATAGAACTTGGCAAGAAAAGTAGCACACCAAAAGGAATCATACTAGCGACCGAAGGCTTGGTTAACTCGGGTCACAATCTCCTGTATCAAGGTAATCAAGAGAAGGCCAAGGAGGTCTATCGGGAGGCTCTAGATTTGGGCAGGGATGGAGATTCACCGGAGGCGCGACTGGCAGCTGCCGTTGCCGCTCATGCCTTGGGTCTTGAACTGGCCGAGGCTGGCAGAGAACCAGAGGCTGAAGGTTATTATCGTGAAGCTGTGAAGCTCGGTAAGGATGTCGGCATGCCGGAAGGGAAAGCAACGGCCGCCTTAGCCCTAGTTAACTTAAGTGTCGATCTAGTGCATCAAAGGAAAGAGGAGGACGCTGAACAGGCCGACCGAGAAGCCGTAGAACTTGGTAACACGAGCAACACACCGTTAGGAAAGACTGCCGCCGTAGGCGGTTTGTTCGGACTGGGCAACCGTCTTAATCACAGTGGTAGACAAGCAGAAGCTGAGCAAATGTACAGGGATGCCATATGCCTAGGCAGGGATACTGACACCCCCGATGCAAGGGAGTTTGCCGCCAGTGCTGCCTTCAACCTAAGTCTTAGCCTTCAGGACAAAGACAGGGAGCACGAGGCGAACAAGGCCTATCAGGAAACCATAGAGTTGGGCAAAATGAGCGACACAGCTAAAGGAAAGACGATAGCAGCTTGCGCCGCTTTCAACTTAGGTAGCAGCCTCTACAACGACGGTAGAAAGCAGGAGGCTGAAAAAACCTACCAAGAGGCTGTAGATTTAGG
The DNA here is from genome assembly GCA_964435965.1 of uncultured Dehalococcoidales bacterium. GTDB lineage: Bacteria > Chloroflexota > Dehalococcoidia > GIF9 > AB-539-J10 > 20-14-all-45-10. The sequence continues at coordinate 7,967 of CAYTBB010000021.1, read as the reverse complement.
CAAAAAAAGTGGAACAGCTCACGGAAAGGCAGAGGCTGCTAAGGCCCTCGTTAGCTTAGGCACCTGTCTCAATAGTGAAGGCAAGCGGCAAGAGGCTAACCAATATTACATGCAAGCTATGGACTTGGGTGGCGGCACTAAAGACCCTGGGGGAAAAGAGGCTACCATCATTGCTTTGCTTAACCTCGGAGGCGGACTCAACCAAGATGGTAAGCGAGAAGAGGCAAACCGACTCTACAGGCAAGCAATGGACCTTGGCAAGGGCAGTGGCGAACCACGTGTCCAGGCTGCTGTTGCAAAGGTTGCCCTTGCGGTGGGCCTTGACTTTCACGTGACCGGCAGGCAAGCCAAGGCTGCCCGGATGTATCAAAAAGCCATTGATTTGGGGGAAGCAAGCGGTATGCGTGATGGAGAAGTGACAGTCCTTATTGCTCACACCTTGCATTCCATGCTTGGAACTGATTGCAGACAAGGCGGCGTTCAATCACCAGAATCGGGATAGCAAACCTGCATTAGTGAACATGACTGAGCTTATGGTTGCACAATCTAGCGGTTTGTGTGACAACTGTGAACATAAGTGTGTAAGTAAACAATGATTATAGTGATAACCTCGCAAGCCAGAGTTAAGATTGGTATGGTTAATACTTCTTTTTTTTATGCTGTTTACCTAATTCAATGAAAGTTTAGGGCCCTAATTGTGTCCATGACAACTTTCTGTGCGAAATTTGCTCGATTTGGTCTAGCAGCTCTTCGATCCTGCGTTGGACTTCTTCCTTTTCCCGCTTTGCCTTCGCTACTTCGGTGTTCCAAGCGTCCTCGTCAATCAAATCCTCAATGGCTGTCGTGATGATGCGCTCTAGTTCGTCTGGTGGTAGAGCGTCAAGCTCAACAACAGTGTCTCCATGGCGTTTGGCAAACTTGTTGTGCAAGGAGTTGGCGAAAGTGCCATCCTCGTTTTTCTTTGCCATGGTCCTTGGTAGGTTGAAGTCTGTTACCTGTTGAGAAGTAAGGGCAACTTTATATGGTTTCACGTGAATGCGACTGTAACGGGTAAGCTTGGTCTCTAGGTCTCTTACCGTATCCTCACCACTTTCATCAAAGTCGCTTAACTGGAGCACCTTGACAGGCATAGCTTTGGCAATCTCCTGGGCTGCCTCATAGACTGTGGTAAGGCTGGAGTTACCTCTGGCTACATAGACTTTCACCCGATATCGGCTGGCGATGATGGTGACGGGGATAAACAAAGTGTCTTTCTCCAACCAGATTATTGGCCTTACTTGCTGAGTAGTCCACAAGGGTCTAGTGTATTGGTCGGGCGATTTCCTGAGCAGGTCAAGCACAGCCTCAATAAACTGATCGGGGCTGTCAAAGCCATAATCTCCCTCGGTGTGAGTTCTTACCCTGGCCTCAAAAGACAGTGGCGCAATGGTTGCTTCTTCTCTTGCTAGGACAGCGGCTCCGCTCAGGCTCTTATAGCTGACCTCGGTATTGGGAATTAACAAGGCTGCCACTAGCCGGTAGAATATCTGCCTCAAAGTTGGGCGGTAGCTGAAGCTGCCTAGCAGCTCATTCACCATTGGGATTATTGCTCCTTTCCAGTCTATCTCTTCATCTGTCAAAAGGTGGCAAACCTTACCTGCTGCCTCAAACTTGGTCTGGGTGGCTTCCATCTCCTCCTCAGTCTCACCCGGCCTGATTACAAGCATATGATGCACAGCGTCCATGTACTCCATGAGTTCCTTTTCTGTTCGGGGCAGGCTATGAGTTTCACTTGCTTTCTGCATTCCAGATATTCTTATCTTCGGGGATAACTATCACAAAACGAACAGGATAACGATGGCTATTACCAAAGCATAGATAGCAATGGACTCGCAAAAGGCAATGCCAATGAGCATGTTGCTCATTATCGTTCCTCTTGCCTCAGGGTTGCGTCCCAATGCCCCCATAGCTCCAGAACCTAAAACGCCAACTCCTATTCCTGGCCCAATAGCTCCCAAGCCTGCTGCCAGACCTGCTGCGATGAATTTTGCTATTTCTCCATCCATTTATCTTTCACCTCCTTCTAGCGATTGTTAATGCGTCTAAAGCTGTAATAAATGTAGCCCAAAGTGATACCCAGCCCGATGGTGGCTCCAATCAAAGCGAACAACTCTCCCGCGTGGTTTAGTCCGCCAACCATCATTCCGATAGCCATTGCTCCACCGATACAAATAAAACTTACTCCCCCAGTGTGGGCTAACAACTTCAATACCACTTTCGGCTCATTTTTTGAGTACTCTTGCTGTTTTATTATGTTACTCCTCATTAAACTTTAACCTCCTTCTGCGATTTCCCACACCAACCAAATCAAAGTGTCTCTCCCCTTTCATACTTGAAAGTTCAAATATGTTGATGACCTTTAGTATCTTCATATCTTCGAACCACTGATTATCCTGAACTTCGGCAGCTATGGCTTCTACCGTCACCGGTGCATCCACCTTGATTACCATATCGAATGCCCCGATAACGGGATCAACGAACTCCACCCCGGGTATCCGTTCCACTTCTCTCAATGGCTCGATGAACTCTTCCTGTTCTATGTTGCCCTTTACCTTAACCAGCAAATATGCTCTTAATCCCATTTCACTTCCTCCGGATTCTCAGCAAGCCGAGCTAAGAACTGGCTATCGTCTGCAGCTCTGGCTAGTACTGCCAGGATTGTTATTTGCTGTTTCGGCCTTTCGTCATCAGTGACAGGCTCTCTGTTGTTCCTTCTCGACCGCACCATCGGCGACCTCCTGTTTCTTACTCTACTTATAGAATACTTGTTGGCAGGCGATCACACATCGACCCAAAGTTCCATTTTCATATGCCCTGAAGTCCTATATCTTATGACCTTGTTGAGATTATCCGTTGAGATTATCCGCCGCACAGTTTAAAATTGGTTTAGTAATCAAGCGCTTGATAGTAAGGAAGGCCATATTAGGGCGAAGATAAGGATTGTAATTGCCGATGACCATGCCGTGCTAAGGGAAGGCATGCGTAACCTGCTTAATGGGGAGAAGGACTTTGAAGTAGTCGGTGAGGCTGGTGATGGTGAAGAAGCGGTCAGGTTAGGCAGTGAGCTGGAGCCCGATTTAGTCATAATGGATATTGTCATGCCTAAGCTTAGTGGCATTGAGGCTACGAAGTTAATTAAGCAGGCAAGCCCATCTACAGCGGTATTGGTATTGACTGCCTATAACGACATCCGCTACATCATTGGACTTCTGGAGGCCGGTGCCTGTGGCTACTTACTGAAGAGCGCACGCAGCAGCGAGATTGCCGGGGCTATCCGTGCTGTGCGCTCCGGTGAGTCGGTGCTTGACCCGGTGGTAACCGACAGGCTTTTGCAACATGTAGGCGGATCAGCCAAGAAGACCGGTGAGAGGCAGGGTGGTGGCCAGCTAACCTCCAGGGAAATTGAAATTCTGAGGTTAGTGGCTAGAGGGATGAGCAACAAGGATATTGCCACCGAGCTGTTTCTCAGCTTGCGCACGGTGAAAGCTCACCTGACTAACATCTTTAACAAAATGGGTTGTAGTTGCCGTACCGAGGTGCTAATTAAAGCACTTAGGGAAGGCTATATTAGCCTTAACGATGTACCCCAAGAGGAGAGAGCAATTGGCGGAAGCAAAATTTAGGCTGACTGAGCAAAAAAGAGCAGAGGAGATGCTCATCAGAATTATTGATGGTTCCCCGATAGCGACATTTGCCATCAATAAGCAGCACAAAATCACTCACTGGAATATAGCGCTCCAATCTCTCTCCGCCAGAAGAAAGGAAGAGATGGTCGGGACGGACAAACACTGGATGGCATTCTATACTAAGAAGAGAGCGGTTATGGCTGATTTAATAGTGGATGGAAGCTCCACTGCTGAGATTGAACAACACTATCGGGATAAAGGCAAGAAATCTTCCCTGATTGATGGCGCCTACGAAGCCGAAGATTTCTTCCCGGATCTTGGAGAGGACGGTAGATGGCTTCATTTTATGGCGAGCCCTATCAAAGATAACAAGGGAGAAATAATAGGTGCCATAGAGACCTTACGTGATGTAACTGAACAGAAGCGGCTGGAGGATAAGGCTCGTCTCTATGTCCACCAGATTACTAGGGCGCAGGAGGAGGAGAGAGAGCGCATTGCCCGGGAATTGCATGACGATTTGGCTCAATCCCTGCTCGTTCTCACGCAGGACCTAGATTTTCTCACCTCGACTAAAAGCGAGAAGTTATCTGCCACGGGTCGTAAACAATTTTTAGAGAAGCTGCGCAGCCAAGCAATTGGGACACTAGAAGACTTACGGCGCTGTGCTCAGGACCTAAGACCTCCCATACTAGATCAACTCGGCTTATTAGCGGCATTGGAGTGGATGGCGGAAAACCTAGCCAAAGAACACGGAATTGATGCTCAGGTCAAGGTGATAGGTAGTGAACGAAGCTTGTCCACTGAGGTAGGGCTCCTATTATTCCGCATTGCTCAAGAGGCGTTAACTAATATCAGAAAACATGCAGAAGCATCGAGGGCTTGGATTACACTAGAATTTGGTGATGATAAGGTTGTTTTAGCTGTTAATGACAACGGCAAGGGTTTTAAGTTACCTCAAATGCCAGGAGACTTTACCAGTGTGGGTAAGCTTGGTTTAGCTGGGATGCAACAGCGAGCCCAGCTAATGGGTGGCACTATTGAAATGCGATCAACACCAGGTAAAGGGACAACTTTGATAGTGCAGGTGCCTAGCTAAATCATGATGCTCTAACTACTCAGCTTGAGATCATCTATCCAAGGTACTACACAAGCCCAAATTGTTTTACCGCTGCACAGTAGCCTGTTTTGTTACCTAATTGCATATTAGTCCAAAATGTTTGGTCTGGCAACTATAGATAGACTTTAGACAAACATTGCATCGATAGACATGGAAGTTCCAGGCTACTTTCTTGCAGTGGTATAATAAGTTTGACACCCTATCTAAATCTGACTCTAGGAGGGCAAATGGACATAAATGAATTTTTAAGCGAAGCCGATAAAGAAAACAACCTGTGGTATGACCTCATAAAACCTACCTCTGTCAATTTAATTGTAGGCAAAAAAGGTATGGGCACAAGTGCGTTGGGGTATTTCCTACTTGAAAATATAGGCAGGCATTATGATTTACTGCCAATTGTTGTGAACTTCCCTAGAGAAAAGCAAAATCTATTGCCGGATAATTTCGTTATTAGCAGCTTTGATCACGCAATAGGTGTTGAAAACTCCATAATGCTTATTGATGAAGGTACAACTATGATTCCTGCTGGGCAGACAAAATTAGAGGATACGGTCAAGGCATTCCAACAAGCGTTAAGCTGGCAACGTAATCAAATTATTATTTTTGTATGCCATGCTTCACTAGATGTTGGTAGCCGTACATTAAGAGCGATATATACTACCCTTTTGAAAGAACCTTCAAGTCGCCAAATTCAACATGGGAATAATGGTAGTTGGTGGTATGAATTATTGCTAGAAGCCAAAGGTAAATTCAAGACAATAGGTGATATGGGAGAGGACAAGCGAAAATACACCTATATTGATTGTGACGACCCTGAATTTCGTGGGTTGTTATCAAATCCTGTGTGCAGTTTCTGGACTGATGAGCTTTCCCGTGCTTGGGCTGGTATTGAAATTGAAAATGAAGAGCAACAGCAACAAATCTTGGAATTTAAAGAGGGAACTATTGAAACTGTAGAACGATTACGGCAAAGATTCAAAGAGCAAGGACTACAAGACCCTTACTGGCATAATGTTAGCGAGCTTCAAGCAATGTGTCGGGAAAAGGGATTATCAACAAGTGGAAACAAAAACGATTTGGTTTTGCGATTATTCGGGCTGAAGTAGTTGTATTTATCTCCCTGCCAGAATTACTTCCCTCTCCAAGGTTGAAATTATTCCGCGCACACCTGTTTCATAGCCATAGCGTTTATTCGCCATAGCACTGCCATCCGTTGAAGCGAGAACTCACAATGTTGCTTGATGGATATGATGGCTAAGCACGATTTACGGATGACAAAGGTTATTTGGGTCTAATAAGGGGACATTAGCAGTCAGGCGGGCTTGATTGCGTGGGGAGCGCATATTGACTAGAATGGTTCTCGACAAGAATACGAGGTATCTAAAGATGGCGATTGGTGAATTCGGACGTCGATTTAGAGGATGGCTGTATGGGAAAATCTACATATGCGCAGTGATAGTTTGCTCAGTAACAATTCTCTCAGGGTACCTGTATTCCTATGTCGGCGGCACTGACCTTAAGCAGGTATCAATAGTGGTGTTATACATATCGGCTGGCATACTGGCATTGCTATGGGGTAATCTCCTCGTTGGGAACATAGTTGGTGTAGCCAGAATATTCGTTGTGGGGAGAAAGACCGTTTCCTGGGTTGAAATCCCCGAGTTTACACAGTTGGCTAGAGAGATGAAGGTAAAGTTGCACAAGAAACGACCGTTTGGTGTAATGCAAGGCTTCACTGGCACAGGCTGTTTTCCTATCACGAAGCAGATAGTCTTTGCCGCGGACTTATTGGATACACTAGGAGACCAAGAGCGCCTTGCCTTGGCCGCTCACGAACTCACTCACCTGAAGGGGCATCGCTTCGCAAAGCAATTGACAATATCGTGCGCGCTAGCGATCTTAGTAGCACTAACAGTAACCGAGGGACCCTATGTTGAAGGACATGATATAGTAGCTACGCTACCAGGTATTGCTACAGGCCTGACGACCTTTGCGCTTATAGGCCAGAAAAATGAATACGCCGGCGATGTTGCGGCGGCGGCAAAGACGAGCAATAAGGTTGCGATATCGTTACTGGAAAGGCTTGCACCTCCCGATGAATGGGCACATGAATCACAGCTACACCCTTCGATAGAGAAGCGCATTGCGAGGTTATCCAAGAAGTAGCCATCGCCATTATAGCCTGTTGAGCTTCGCTAATTACTTTAGCCCAAACAGCGATTCACCAACTGCAGCCACAAAGAGAGAAATTGACAGGTCAAAGTTAAATGGTGCAAGCAAAGAGATGAAATATTAATCTACCTCAACCTTAATCCCTAAAACACAAGATGAATAGAGGAAGGGTAAGGAGCAAAAAGTTATAGGTGAAGAACAAAAGTCAATCTATCTCGGAAATACCCCACATAGCTTCACCACCAGGAAGGTCAACACGTAGGTCATCCCTAAGTTTAGCTCTATTCACTTCAGAAATACCCCACAAAGCTTCACCACCAGGAAGGTCAACACGCAGGTCATCCCGAAGTCTAGTTCCTTTTACCTTAGGTTTAACATTGGGTCTAACATTTAGTCTTATTTCCCCTTGTTTTTCACCTTTGATGTTAGACCTTCGCCGCCTCATATATTCCCGCTGATATACCCTTTTTGCGACTATACTTTTATATGGCATATATAAACCTCCCTTTTCACAAATTATCACAAAGATAACCTGATATTCAAATTGGGCTGCTTTATTGAGTAACCTACTCACCAACCATATTAAGCTTTGTGTAGCTTTTCAGATAAACGATTGGCTTCATTAATCAAGTCATTACAATAATCAACAACAAACGAAGCTCCTTCTTCATTTGTCATCAAAGCTGTTGATTGTTCCAGAAGCCCCACAAATCCCTAAAGCCCATCGTAAAGACCGCAATTCTTCTTAGTAAGTTCAATTTTCACAATTCACCCCGTTTTATTCAGAAATCATCACACCAACATAACCAACATCCGATAACCAGCCCGGAAACAAAGAAGGCCATAGAAAATTTCCTATGCACATTGGCCCATCCTAGCTAAATTGAAAAGACACAAAAGCCTATTTTGTTATGTAATTACACAACAGGGGTGTATTGTGACCATGCCATAAACAATGCATCGGATTGTTTGTTATGCCCGCCCTTCGTACCTCCTAGTATGGCGTGAGACTA
>CAYTBB010000020.1:0-22427 GCA_964435965.1 uncultured Dehalococcoidales bacterium | reverse complement strand
GGAACTTGCTAAGATCCGTAGTCCAGTGTTACCTATGTGGTCAGCCAGCACATGGACTTGACAAATTTTCACGGGTATGTTAAATTAAGAATGTCCCGAGTAATCAAGCTGAAACTTGGTGGACAGAGGGGCCAAACACTGGGAAGCGGAAGCTGAAAAGCGTAAGGAACTAGAAAGCCAAGCGCAAGGTAGGTGGAAGTGGGAAGGTGGGAGGTACCGGAAGCTAGGGAAGGGTGAGGTTACTTGGGACATTTTTCATTTTCGCCCGCAGAATTTCCACCGCTTCTACAATTCCCTTCTCGTTAAATATTAACTGTGAAATTCCCGCTCGTCGGCATCGTTATGCACTTGAGAAGGGAAAATCATGGCGGCTAAAATTTAGGGTGCTATAATTTATCCTCTTTAATTAACTCAGAGCGGAGGATACCAATAAAGGGCAAATTACGATATTCACCCTTGTAATCCAAACCATAGCCAACTACAAACTCATCAGGGATTTCAAAGCCTATGTAGGCGAGAGGGACATTTGTCAATCGGCGCGCTCCCTTATCGAGTAACGTGCAAACACGAAGACTGGCTGGGTTGTGAGCTAAAAGGTGGCCAAGAACATAATTTAGCGTCATGCCTGTATCTACAATATCCTCAATCATTAATACGTGTTGCCCAGTTATGCTGCTATCAAGGTCTTTCGTTATTTTGACCACCTGGCCATCATCACCACCATAGTACGAGATGGCCATAAAATCGACCGTGACCGGCAGAGAAAGGTGTTGCATCAGGTCAGTCATGAAGCAAACGACTCCCTTTAAAATACCGACCATGACCAGCCGCTGACCAGCGTAATCATGTGATATGCGCTTAGCTAAAGTTCGTATCCTCCGCTGGATTTGACTATGACTATAGAGAATTCGGCTGACTCCCTCTATCTTGGCTTCACCTAAGGGACCATAACCATACTTGGCTAGCAGCTTATGAAAATCGTCCTTGCTAAGAAGCTTAATTTTGATTTCCGGGTAGAGTTCCCTGAGCTGACGTAGCTTGCGGTTCTTTTCCGTTATCAGGTTTTGCTTTAACGTAGTGAGCTCAAGATAAAGGTCTAGCTCGGGTAAATAGAAATCAGGGGTGAACATTTCAGCTATCTCACCACCCTTCCAGCGAAGAGGGAAGGAGCGAGGCTCATAAAGCCATTCAATACGGTAGAAATCTAAAAGTTTGGCAAATTCTTCTTCGCTAGGATGAACGAACTCTGTTGGTCTCAGCGATGTGGTGGGCAATCGAGGTGTCTGAGCTAACTTCGCTTGCTTCTCACTTGCCTTGTATCCTTTTTGCAGCAATTGCTGAAGCTCTGCTCTCTCCAAAATAACAGCGCTTATGTTGGCAACACTTGTAAGGAAGCTTTTATCAGCCTCCGAGAACTGATGAGGTTCACGAGTATACACTCTGATTTCACCGATAGCTTCCTCTCTCTCAAGTATAGGAGCTCCGAGTATAGAACATACTCTTTGTGTTTCTGCTATCTTAGGATGCTGAACTCGTTCATCTTTGGTGGCATCGGGAATAAACACCACTTTGCCATCGAGAACTTCGGGAAGACTCTTGCGAGCATCAAGCGGAGCTTTTCTAAGATAGAGATCGCTGAGCCCATGAGTGCCTACAGTAAGTAAGTATTCCTTTTGGGGATCAAGGAGAGAAACACGACAACCATTTGCTCCCATTGCCTTGGCAGTGGTTTTAGCGATAGAATTACAAATCTTTCTCAAACTAAAAGCTGAATTAGAGACTTTAGCTATCTGTTTTAGCGCTAAATAATGACTACCCTTAGAGCTCCTCATTTTCCCCGCAGCCTACTCGCATTTGGTGAAACCGCAATTAGGACAAATATTACAACCTTCCTGGTAAATCAACTTACCACCACACTCAGGACACTGCCCCGCCCAGCTCTTGACCACTTCAGCTATCTTAGAATTGTTCGCATCCTCTTCTTTGGCATATTTTTGCAGCACACTAGCAATAGCATCAGCACAGGACATAACAGCACGGCCTTGCTCCCAAGCAATGGAAGGACAACGAATACTGCGCAAATGTCTTACAATAGAATCCAGACCTACTCCTGACCTTAAAGCTAAGGAGATAAGGCGGCTAATAGCCTCGAGCTGGGCTGCAGCACAGCCTCCGGCTTTCCCTAAGATAGAGAAAACCTCGGATATACCTTGGTCATCAAAATTCACCGTTACATAAATATAACCACATCCAGTGCTTACCCTCTCAGTTATTCCCTTGGTAACTTTAGGTCTTTTCCTGGGAACTAGTTCACCTTCAGCCTTTTCCTTCCCTTTACCCATAGTGAGAACCTGGCTTTCCCGGCTCCTATCGCGATAAACAGTTATTCCTTTTAAGCCCTCATGGTAAGCCAGCATATATACTTTGGCTATATCTTCAGGCATTGCTTCATAGGGGAAGTTGACCGTCTTGGAGACAGCGCTATCGGTAAACTTCTGAAAGGCTGCCTGCATCCTAACATGCCACTCCGGGGATGTGTCATAGGCAGAGACAAAGAGTTTCTTTATTTCTTCAGGAACGCTCTCTATATCCCTCAATCTTTTCCCCTCGGCTAGCTGTTTCATCAACTCGGATGAATAGAAATCCCCCCTTCTAGCCGCCTGCTCAAAGTAGGGGTTTACCTCTATGAATTCCTCACCCTCGAGGATATGGCGCACATAGCTTAAGGCAAAGATTGGTTCAATGCCACTGGAACAATTAGCAATTATACTCAAGCTGCCGGTAGGAGCAATAGTAGTTCGAGAGGCATTGCGAAACTGAGGGCCACCAGGCAAATCATAGATGCTTCCCTTAAAGGCGGGGAAAAAACCTCTCGCTTCAGCTAGCTCTATTGAAGCTTTATTTGCCTCCTCAGATATGAAATGCATGATCTCCTCAGCTATGTTAAGCGCTTGCTCACTGTCATAAGGAATACCAAGTTGGAGCAGCATATCGGCAAAACCCATCACCCCCAAACCTATTTTTCTGGTGGCCTTCGTCCTCTCAGCAATCTCGGGCAAGGGAAACTGGTTGACATCGATAACATTATCAAGGAAGTGGACTGCTAGCTTAACCGCCTGAGCTAGCTTAGCATAGTCAATCTCGAAGTGGTTATTCTGACAAACCACCATTTTAGATAGATTTATCGAGCCTAAGTTACAAGACTCGAAGGGAAGCAAAGGCTGCTCACCGCAAGGATTGGTGCTTTCTATTTTACCCAATTTAGGTGTAGGGTTACGCCTGTTTATTTCGTCCATGAATACGATGCCCGGGTCACCGGTGCGCCAAGCCATATCAACTATTTTGTCGAACACATCCCTGGCATTAAGCTTACCAGTTACCTCCCCTGTTCGCGGGTTTACCAAGTTGTAGTCAGCCCCTTTCTCCACCGCTTCCATAAAGCTATCAGTTACAGCTACGGAGAGGTTAAAATTGGTCAAGACCTCAGGGTCATCTTTAGCGGCAATAAACTTTAGGATGTCAGGATGGTCAATGGCTAGTATTGCCATGTTAGCCCCGCGGCGCATACCGCCTTGCTTTACCACATCAGTGGCTATATCAAAAACTCGCATAAAAGAAACAGGTCCACTAGCAATACCGCCGGTAGAGCCAACTCTGTCTTTCTCTGGCCTGAGTCGGGAAAAGGAAAACCCAGTGCCCCCACCGCTTTTATGAATTAAAGCAGTATATCTCACAGCTTCGAAAATGGATTCCATAGAATCATCGACGGGGATAACAAAACAGGCTGACAGTTGTCCCAATTCGCGACCAGCATTCATCAATGTAGGGGAATTAGGTAGAAATTCTAGATTTGCCATTAGCTGATAAAATGCCTCTTCTAGAGAGGAGACATCAGCTTCTGAGTGGTAAAGAAGTTCGGCTGAGGCAATGTGCTTGGCTACACGGCGAAACAGCTCTTGTGGAGTCTCAACGACCTTACCTTCGCCATCCTTCTTCAAATATCTCCTCTCCAGGACTCTTAAGGCATTCTGGCTAAGCTCAATCCCTATTTGGGATAAAGTCTCCTTTTCAGCTAGAGCTTCCTCTACTGCTACCTCAATTTGGGAGGAAGTTACAGGATGCTGAGGTCTCGCTGAGACGAACTTCTCCATGCCCGGCAAGGGGCGAGCAGGTTCCAACCTCTGGATTATCTGACTAGAAAGTTCCTCTAACATTTTTCTATCGCCGATACCCATAGATTCAGCAGCAGCAAAAACAGCTCGAGCTACTTTATCTCGGCTAATGAATTTAACCTGGTTTGTTTTTCTGGCGGATTTAGACACTTTTTAGCTCCTACGGCCAATTAGGGAACTCACCGCTTCAGAAGGCAATAACGTCAACTGATTTGCTGGTGGCGCCAAAGTTTCTCCCTCCGCTAGGTTATCCACTGCCACCTTCAGAACGCCAATATCAGCAAATTCACGGTAAACGCTAGCAAAGCGAATATAGGCTATATGGTCTAACTCCTTCAATCCTTGCATAACCAAATCGCCAATAATGGAGCTAGAAATTTCAGCCTTGCCTAAGCCATAGAGTTCAGCTTCAATGTTGTCTATGAGCTTATCAATGGCGCCTACGGGTAGAGGGCGTTTCTCACAAGCTTTACGGATTCCGGAGGAGAGTTTATTTCGACTGAATTCCTCACGCCGACCATCTTTCTTAACCACGAAGATATTACGAGATTGTACGCGCTCGTAAGTGGTGAAGCGAGCACCACAAGAAAGACACTTCCTTCGTCGCCTCACCCCTCCATCTAAAGGCCGAGAATCTATCACTCTCGACCCCGTTCCACCACAGTAAGGACAGTTCATACCCCCCCCTAAAAATTGTATTGTAATAAAATTTTATCACTATATGTAGTAAAAAGCAACAAGGAAAAAGGCGGTGAGTTGTAATTACACCGCCTTTTCCTTAACTTAGGTTTAGGGTTTACTGCCAGGAAATTTTGGACGGCTGTGGGGTGAGTTCTGTCTTACCCCTAATAGTGCTTACTAGCTGAGGAGAGGGGTAGTGCTGACCGCGGCGCAGGAAAGAAGGGACATCAAGGGTTTCACCAGTTTTTACTAAGCGGCGAAGTTCCTCCAAATTAGGTGCCCCCTTACCATACTGAGAAGTGAAGCCGGTGGCGATAACAGTGATCTTAACTTCGTTGTCCATCTTAGGATCAAAGACTACCCCAAAGATGATGTTGGCTCTAGGATCAACTGCTTGACTAATGACTTGAGCTGCCTCATTACACTCAAAGAGGGTAAGGCTTGAGCCACCAGTAATATTGAACAGCACTCCTTTAGCTCCGCTTACGGAGACATCGAGCAATGGGCTAGCCAGGGCAGCCTTAGCAGCTTCAGCGGCTCGATTTTGCCCGCTGCCTTTCCCGACAGACATCCATGCCGGACCAGCATCTTTCATCACTGATTTAATATCAGCGAAGTCCAGGTTAATTAACCCGGGAACGGTGACAACCTCAGAGATAGCCTGCACTCCATGAACAAGAGCATCGTCAGCCAACTTGAAAGCGCTATCAACGCTTGTCTTAGCATCGCAGAGCTGCAAGAGGCGGTCATTAGGTATAATAATTAGCGTATCTACCTTATCACTTAGCGTAAGTATGCCTTCTTCAGCTACTTCCATTCGATGCCCTCCTTCAAAAGAAAAGGGCTTGGTCACCACGCCGATAGTGAGAGCACCGGCTTCCTTGGCTGCTTGAGCCACAACGGAAATGCCGCCAGTGCCTGTGCCACCACCCATACCACAACTGATAAACACCATATCAACTCCCCCGACAATTTCCTCAATTATCTGGCGGCTTTCCTCACTTGCCTTGAGCCCTAATTTATGGTCGCCACCTACGCCTAAGCCTCTAGTCAACTTCTCACCCAATTGGATACGAATGGGCGCCTCAGCCAATGCCAGAGCTTGGGCATCTGTATTCATCGCTACGAAATCAACACCCCTTAGCCCCTCGCGAACCATGCGGCTGATAGCATTACAACCACCTCCGCCAAGGCCTATAGCCTTAATTCTTGCCGGTGTTGGAGCGAAAATCGTTTTTGCCATTTGAACCTCCTTTCTAAGAAAAGATTATTGCGCCTGTCCATCCTTTAGGCACGAAACAGCCTCCTAAACAAGCTAACAAAACTGCCCAAAATGCCACCTCTTTTTACTTGCCAGGCCGACCTTTCCTTGTTTCTCGCTTGCCAGAGAATCAGTCCAGTAGTAGTGGCATAAGCCGCGTCATAGAGAATATCGGTAATGCCGTAAATGCCGACACCCAAAGGCTGACCTTTCCGCACTTGAAATCGCAATACTGATTTCCCCAGCTCAGCAAGCCCCGTCAGGTTGGCTGTGCCACCAGTAAGCACTAAGCCACAGGGCGCCAAAGTTTGATAATCAGTGGTAGGCATTTCCAGAAGTATGAGCTCAAACAACTCCTCCATTCGAGAGCGGACAATGTCGCAAAGGTCACGATAAGAGGCGCTATGACCATTCTCTATGCCTACTTCGTCTGCCTTGCTAGTATCCAGTCCTGGCGTTACATTCCCGTATCCCTTTTTCATTTTTTCCGCTATATTGAAGGGCAAACCTAGACCGATAGCGATATCGCTGGTCACTTGGTAACCAGCTACCGGGATAATCGCGGTATGGTAGATACTACCATCCCTGAAGACGGCTATATCTGTAGTGCCACCACCAATGTCAGCCATGATAACACCACTTTCTCTCTCCTGTTGGGTTAATACTGCCTCGCCGGCAGCCAGGGGTTCCAAAATCAAATCTTCAACCTCAACACCGATACTGTGAACACATTTAACTAGATTTTGCACTGAAGACACTGATGCCGTAATAATGTGAGTTTCCACATCTAATCTGGTGCCATGCATACCCACTGGCTTTTTTACTCTTTCTTCGCCATTCAAGGTGTAATAGCGAGGAATAGCGTGAAGCAGTCTCTTCCCTTCAGGAACAGAGACACTACGGGCCGCAGACAATACTCTTTTGAGATCCTGAGGACGAACTAATCGGTCATCACGCGGGATAGATACTACTCCTCGATTATTAAGACTAGTTATATGCCTGCCAGTAACCCCGACATTAACAGAGTCTATCCTCATACCACTAATCCTCTGGGCATCCCTTACTGACTCAGTAATGGATGCTTTAGCCTCCTCCATGTTGACTACAATGCCTTTGTGCAGGCCATGACTAGGCACAACTCCCACTCCCAAAACTTCAATGTCGTCTTGTGATCTTACATTAGCTACGATGGTGGCTATCTTAGTCGTGCCCACATCAATAGCGGAAACAATTTTCTTTGCCATTTTTACCTCCTTTTTACTATAGGTATTCCTTGTTTACCTCAGGCATTCAGCTATCCTCAATTTAGCGCTGCGGCTGCGTGGGTTGGATTCTATCTCCAACGAAGTAGGTTTAATAACCTTCCTTGATATAAGCTTTAAGGTGGCCACATGCCCACACCGACATATTATTGTTCCCGGTGGACATAGGCAACTACTAGCTTCGCGACGCATAAATTCCTTGACTATGCGGTCTTCCAAGGAGTGATAGCTGATAACTACTAACCTGCCCCGAAAACGAAGGAGATTAATAGTTTGTTCCAGAGCCACTTTTAGGTTCTCCAACTCTCTATTAACCGCGATGCGAAGTGCCATAAAGGTCCTAGTGGCTGGGTGAATCTTGACATGCTTGCGGCCAAGGACTTGCTCTACCACTTGGGCAAGTTGTAGAGTAGATGTAATAGGGCGGCTCAGCACAATGTGCTGAGCTATTCGCCGTGAGTAACGCTCCTCCCCATATTCCTTGATAACACGGGCTAACTCTTGCTCAGAAAAAGTGTTAACGACATCAGCGGCGGTTAGTCCTTGTCTGGGGTCAAACCTCATATCGAGAGGCCCATCGCGCTGAAAGCTAAAGCCACGCTGGGCTGTATCCAGTTGCATAGAGGAGACGCCAAGATCAAAAAGAATGCCATCAACTGGATAGAACTTGTATTTGCTACAGATAGCCTCAAGGGTGGCGAAGCTATCGTTAACCAAAGTAACTACCTCACTATAATCGCCAAATCTAGCTTGGGCTATCCTGATAGCCTCAGGATCAGCATCAATACCTAAAAGCTTTCCCTGGGGTGAAATCCTTTCCAAAATAGCGGCAGCATGTCCGCCTAGACCCACAGTACAGTCAACAAAATACCCGCCCGGTTGAGCTTGTAATCCCTCTACGGCTTCCCTAACCAAAACAGGTACATGGGTTGGCAAAGACATGGTCACGCTCATTATTGCGCCTCAAAGCCCTCTATAATCTGGGATGCCTGTTCTTCAGCTGAGGCTTTCTCTGCATTCCACAACTCCTCATTCCAGAGTTCAACATAATTATTAGCGCCAACAACAATTGCAGCATCACCGATCTCAGCATAACTACGTAAGGGGAAAGGTAATGTTATCCTGCCTTGCTTATCAAAGGAGACGCTGAAAGCAGAACCGAAGATAGCACGATTCAGTTTTCTTAAGTTGACTGGAGTTACTGCCCTAGCAGCTAGGCTGTCAGCTAACCTTTTCCATTCGGCCGAAGGATAAGCAACGACGCATTTCTCCGTCCCCTTGATTAGTATTACAGCCTCCCTCATTTCTCGCCTGAATTTTGGCGGCAGCGGTAATCTCCCCTTTTCGTCAACCTTGTACTGATATTCACCAAAAAACATATTGCTCTACCCTATTTCTCCATAAAATCCACCATTTCCCCCCACTTTTCCCCACACTTATAGTAAACTCCTATGCTTATATTTTGTCAAGTCCTTTTGCCCCGTTTTGTAACTTTTTTAACAGTTTTTCTTTTGCTTGCTAGAGCTAAAGCTGCTAAAGAAAAGAGTGCGGCAACTTTTTTAACTGCCTTCTGTATGATAAGATGAGTAACCAAGAAATTTGTTATTGAGAGGATTCAATGCGCATTGACATATTGTGCCTTTTCCCCGAGATGTTTGTCTCAGCGTTTGACCAAAGCATTATTAAGCGAGCTAAAGAGAAAGGAATAGTTGATATCATGATCCATGATATCCGCGACTATACTCACGATAAACACCATACGACAGATGACTACCCTTACGGGGGTGGGCCGGGAATGGTGCTCAAGCCTGAGCCTGTCTTCGAGGCAATAGAAGCAATAAAGCAGCAGCTTAACACCAGTGAAATTCCTATTATTTTACTCACCCCAAAAGGCAGGCTTTTTAATCAACAAGTTGCCAAGGAATTGGCTCTTTATTCCCACCTTATTTTGATCTGCGGTCATTATGAGGGCATAGACGAGAGAGTGCACGAGCATTTAGCTACGGATGAAATTAGCATTGGCGATTATGTGCTTAGCAGTGGCGAACTAGCCGCCATGGTGGTAGTGGATGCCGTAGTCAGGCTTATACCAGGAGTGCTCGGCTCACCCATGTCAGCAAATAACGATTCCCATAGTGATGGGTTTCTGGAATATCCCCAATACACCAAGCCCCGGGTATATCGAAGTTGGTCAGTACCCTCGGTTTTACTCTCAGGAAATCACCGCGAAATAGCTTGCTGGCAGCGCCATCAGGCTATTTTACGAACAGCAAAACAACGCCCCGATCTTCTCAAAAAGGCAACTCTCTCAGATAAGGAGAAGGAATGGATATCAGAGAGCTTATTGAACCCAAAATAAATCCTAACATCCCTCAAATTTCCCCTGGCGACACAGTTAAGGTTAGCTTGAGAACCGTGGAGAGGGATAAAGAGCGTAGTCAGCACTTCCAGGGAATGGTGATCAGGATTAGGAAAAGTGTTGATGGCGGAAGCTACACTGTAAGACGCGTAATTTACGGCGTTGGAGTAGAACAAACCTTTCCCTTCCAATCTCCTCTGCTGCAAAAGGTAGAGGTGCTCAGGCATGGTAAAACGCGGCGAGCTAAACTTTATTATATGCGTGGACTCAGTGGTAAGCGAGCTCGACTTAAGGAAAGACGAGAAAAGGTAATCGAGCAAGCCGTGCCCGAAGAACAGGGAGCAGAACCCCCATAAGTATCTTAAATGAGATACGCTGAACTAGCGGTTAATTCTCCCGGAAGCCAGTCAACCTTCTGTTATGCCATCCCACCTCAGCTAGACATTGATGTCGGGCAAGCGGTATGGGTTCCTTTCGGCTCCAGGGTCATCCAAGGCATTGTCGTCGAGCTATCTGCCCAGCCATCAGTTGAAGTAACTAAAGAAATAGCCAAAATCATTACTGCCTATCCTTTACTCTCCCCCAGGCAAATTGAACTCGCCCGCTGGGTAAGCCAGCATTATCTCTCCCCTTTGTTCAACTCCATTGCCTTGATGCTCCCCCCCGGCTTTGAGAGGCAGACTATCACCTATTTTCAATATAGGGAGGGGACAAGTCCTTCCCCTACGAAAGATTTGCCACCGCTCACTCCAGAACAAACACAAGCCCTTCGTCTCATAAGAGAAAAAAAGAAGATGAGCTTCAAGGAACTGGAGAGAAAATTTGGCCCGAAGAAGGCAAAGCAAATCTGCGACCAGCTTCTTCATTACCATTTAGTAATGAAGAGCCAGGAGCCTGAAAAAGCTAAGGTAAAGCCAAAATCACTTCCCTATGTCAAGCTGATAGCTGGCAAGGATGAGATTGAGGATAAAACAGCCCGGCTGAACAAGAGTCGAGCCTATAAGCAAGCAGCAGTCCTGGAATTTCTAAGCCAGCAAACTCAACCCATTGCTGCCAATGAGGTGAGAAAACGCCTTGATTGCTCTCTTGAATCCATCAGAGCTTTGGAACGCCGCCGCTTACTTTCCGTAGAGTTAGTTAATATCAGGCGTGACCCACTATCTTATCTCAAGCTCAAGCCTAGTCTGCCACCACCTTTCACTTCATCTCAGCAAGCGGCTTGGAAAATAATCGCAGATAACTGGACCAAACGGGATGACCATGGCTCACCACCAGTTTTCCTCCTCTTCGGTGTTACCGGCAGCGGCAAAACTGAGATTTACTTGCGAGCCTTGGCCCAAGTTATTGCTATGGGCAAGCGAGGTATCTGCCTCGTCCCCGAGATTGCCCTCACACCACAAACTGTAGAGAGGTTTGCCAGTCGCTTTCCCGGACGCGTAGGGATACTTCACAGTGGCCTTTCCTTAGGTGAGCAGTTCGATGAATGGCAACAAATAAAGGAAGGGGAATGCGATGTGGTTATCGGACCAAGAAGCGCTTTATTTGCCCCCCAACCTGGCCTGGGTCTCATTATAATTGACGAAGAACATGAATGGACATATAAGCAAGAGGACAAATCCCCCCGCTATCACACTCGGGATGTAGCTCTCAAATTGGCTGAGCTCAGCGGGGCTGTTGTTATCTTGGGCAGCGCTACACCCGATATTGATAGCTTTCACAAAGCACAACTGGGTGAGTATCACCTGGTGGAGCTAAAGGAGAGAATTACTCCCCACGGTTATTCACCCCTCCCTAAAGTAGATATAGTAGATATGAAGGAGGAACTTAAAGCTGGAAACACAGGCTTATTTAGCCGCTCCTTGTTGGCCGCCATGAAGAAAGCCTCAGCCCAAGGTGAACAAATAATCCTTTTCCTCAATCGGCGCGGCACAGCCACTTTTATCCAATGCCGCATTTGCAGCTTCGTCTTTCGTTGCCCGCGCTGCTCCATAGCCCTTACCTACCATTCAGCAGAGAAAAAACTAACCTGCCATCGCTGCCATTATGCCATTCCAGTGCCTCAAGCTTGTCCTCAGTGCTTCAGTCATCGCCTTAAGTTTCTCGGTATTGGTACTCAGCGAGTAGCAGATGAAGTAAAACGACTTCTCCCAAAAACAAGCTTGCTCAGGTGGGATAGAGATGTAACTACCAAGAGATATGCTCACGAGAGACTGCTGAGTAGTTTTCGCGACCATGAAGCAGATATACTCATTGGCACTCAGATGATAGCCAAAGGACTAGATTTGCCCCAGGTGACCTTAGCCGGGATAATCAGCGCCGATACTGGCCTCAACCTGCCTGACTTCCGAGCTGGCGAGCGCACTTTTCAGCTTTTATGTCAGGTAGCTGGTAGGGCTGGACGTGGGCTTAAAGCAGGGAAAGTCATTATCCAGACATATTCACCTGAGAACTATGCCATTCAATCTGCGGCCAAACATGATTATGTGGGCTTCTATAATCAGGAAATAGCTTATCGCCGCCAGTATAATTATCCTCCCTTTAGCCACTTCATCCGCTTGGTATACTACCATACCAATAATGATTTATGTCGCCGCGAGGTAGAGCGAGTAAGGGATATTATTCTGAATGAACAAGAGAGGAAAGGCATAGCCGACCTGAGTTTAATTGGTCCTATGCCTGCCTTTGCCGCCAGGGTTAGGGGCAGATATCGCTGGCAGCTCATTCTTAAAGGTTCCAAACCAGCTCAGGTTCTGCCAGGGATAACCCTCCCCCAAGGGTGGATTTTAGACATTGACCCGGTGGGAGTGATATAATTTTAGATAGAGTCACTAACTCGAGACGAAGCCTTTAATCAATAAAGGGAGGTGATGATGGCAGAAGTATCTTTACCCTTCGAATCCAAATATTGGCCTTACAAGAAATATTCTGAGATGTACAACCGCTCGCTAAGAGACCCTGAAGGCTTTTGGGATGAACAGGCTCGAAAATTAGACTGGTTCAAAACCTGGGACACTGTGCTTGACTGGCAGCCGCCTTTCGCTCGCTGGTTTGTCGGCGGCGAACTTAACACCTGCTATCAATGTCTTGACCGCCATATCAAAACCTGGCGGAGGAGCAAGGTTGCCATATACTGGGAAAGCGAGGCAGGGGAGAGCCGTGTTTTAAGCTACGCCACTCTATATAGAGAGGTCAATAAAGCCGCTTCAGTCCTCAAGAATTTGGGGGTGGACAAGGGAGACAGGGTTGCCTTGTACCTGCCAATGATTCCTGAATTACCTATATTTATGTTGGCTTGCTCCAGAATTGGTGCCACTCACACTGTAATATTCTCTGGCTTCAGTGCTCAGGCTCTAGCTGACAGGCTTAATGATACCCAGGCTAAGGTCTTGGTTACAGTTGATGCCGGCTTCAGACGTGGTAAACCGCTAAAATTAAAGGAAATCGCTGATGCAGCCACGGAACTATCACCCTCGATAGAGAAGGTAATAGTGATCAAAAGAGCTGGTATACCTGTGGAAATGAAGTCTGGGAGAGATTTCTGGTTTCACGATTTGCTTGACAAGGCTGTTTATTATGTAGCTCCTAAGCCTGTTGAGTCTAACCATCCCCTTTATATCCTTTACACATCAGGAACCACTGGGAAACCTAAGGGGATTGTGCATAGCACCGGCGGCTACTCTGTTTTCAACTATGCTATGTATCAATGGGTTTTCGATATAAAGGAGGAGTCAGTTTATTGGTGCACTGCCGATGTTGGCTGGGTTACTGGGCACAGCTCAATAGTTTATGCCCCATTAATCCACGGTGCGGCCCAGGTCCTTTACGAAGGGACTCCAGATTATCCTGCGGTAGACAGGTACTGGGACATAGTTGAGAAATACGGGGTTACCATATTGTACACATCGCCTACAGCTATCAGGATGCTAATGAGATATGGTGAAGACCCAGTCAAAAGGCACGACTTAAGTAGTCTGGAAATATTGGGAAGTGTTGGTGAGGCAATCAACCCAGAAGCCTGGCTGTGGTACTACAAAAATATTGGTGGAGAAAGATGCCCCATAGTTGATACCTGGTGGCAAACCGAGACCGGTGGCATAATGATATCACCTACCCCGGGCATAGAGCGCGTGCCTCTCAAACCAGGCTCGGCAACCTTCCCCTTACCCGGTATCGCTGCTGATATAGTCGATGAAGGAGGCCAACCAGTACCCCCCGGAGAAAAAGGATATTTGGTCATAAAAGCTCCGTGGCCGGGAATGCTGCTGGGCATCCATGGAGACCCACAAAGGTATCGCGAGTCATACTGGTCCAAGTTCCCCGGCATGTTTTACACTGGCGACTACGCAATTAGAGATAATGATGGCTATTTCTGGCTGCTTGGCAGGGCTGACGAGGTTCTCAAAATAGCTGGACACAGAATAGGCACCATAGAGATAGAAGATGCTGCCGTATCACATCCGGCCGTAGCTGAAGCAGCGGTGGCCAGCAAGCCCGACCCAATCAAAGGGGAAAGCTTGGTCATATTTGCCATACTGAAGCAAGGAGTATCGCCTTCGCCAGAGTTGAACAAAGAGATAAAAGAGCACATACGCCACACAATAGGGCCAGTAGCTATACCTGAGGAAATCTATTTCATAAGCAAACTACCCAAAACAAGGAGTGGGAAAATCATGAGGCGAGTCCTCAGAGCTGTGGCTAGCAATGCCAGCATTGGTGATTTGTCTACTTTAGAAGACGAAGCTTCGGTAGAGGAGGTCAAGAGAGCTTACGAAGAGCTTAAAAGAGAGGTGTAAATGCTTCCCAAATGATTTTCCCAGCGCAGGAATGACACCTCTTAATTCTTAAGGTCATTTTGACTGGTTATTAACACTGCCCCAAGGCTGGGCTGTGAACGCTAACCTCATAGAGATAGTCTAGTTTACACTGTGGGAAAAACTAGGGTATAATTCGACAGCAACCATGGCAGTCCTAAAGATTCGCATTTTGCCTGACCCAGTGCTGCGGCAAAAAGCTAAAAGAGTAGCCAATATTGATGGCTCTATTCAGAAGCTAATTGATGATATGATTGATACCATGCGCGCTGCTTCGGGGGTGGGATTGGCTGCCCCACAGATAGGAGTGCCATTGCGCCTAGCCGTTATTGAACTACCTGGTGAGGAACTTATCACTCTAATTAACCCCGAAATAATTAAGAGGCAAGGTGAACGTATAGTTGAAGAGGCGTGTTTATCCGTGCCTGGCTATCAGGGGGAGATTAAGCGGGCGGTAATGGTTAAGGTCAAGGCACAGGACCGGCAGGGCAGAGAAATCCGCCTCAAGGGCGAGGAGCTGCTCGCCCACGCCTTAGAGCACGAGCTAGACCACCTCAACGGCACCCTCTATATTGACCACATAGAAAGTCCGGATAAGCTGTGGAAACTGACTCAGCAGCTATAGTTAAACAAGCTTCAAACTAATCAAAAGCCAAGCAACTCAAGCCTGTAGAGCTTTTACTCCTCTAAGGGTGCTTGGGCTTAGTCCTGCATCTAAAGTAATAGACACCGCAACCTAGGAGCAATACACCAGCGGCAATCCCGACAATCAAGCCTACATTAGGCCCACCCTTTACTTCCTCGCCCGTTGATACTAAGAGGCGAATATAGTAATTTACCACCAATAATTCCTTCTCTTCAGGAGCAACCGCAAGCCATATCTCCCAGTCCTTACCGGCCCACTTTTGCCGTGATGGAATAGCTACTTTTACCTTTACCTCGGCTTCAGCATTGGCTTGCACTGTAACTTGCCGAGGGAAGCTGACCCAGCTACTCTCAGGAAACTCAGCCCTTCCCTGTCTTCTTTCCGATTCCTCGGGATTGTGGGTAGTTAAGATAAAAGTATGGCTTATATCGTCCTTATTATAAATAGTAAGGTTAAATTCAGCCTCTTCGCCGGGAGGTAAATTATCTATTTTCACCTCAACCGGGGAGACGCTGAAACTCCAAGCCAAGGCAGTGGAGGGCAAAAAGATGGCTGATAAAGCTACAATAAGACAAATGTATTTTATCTGACGCACCATCAGGCAATCACAGTGCTTATGGCGATATGCGTTTCCATCTGTCTATCACCATAGAAATGGCCGGTACTGGTATCGGCTAGAGGGGTTAGCAATTTAAGCCCAAATTGCTTCTGGTCGCCATTACCGATAAGTTGTATTGCATCTCCATTTGCTTTTCTCATTTGCGTATCAATTTTGGTGATCGAGGTATAGCTATCTGCACTGTCATATGCTATGTGATACCACAATGCATATTTTTTTACGGCAGTAGTATTATCGCTGCTTAAAGTCCATGCATACCCAGAACCACCAACCCAGCTAGCATCTTCACCCTTGATATAAATATTCACCACGCAATTGCCTTCGTTAGTCATCGTGCACCAGGTTGGACTTGTCACATATGGTCCATTTGGCTCCACATCTCCTATATTCCACTCTGCTGGTTCCAGTGTAATTTCTACGTACTTATCAGTAAGCATGGTAATGGTTACCGTGCTATTATCCACGGCTAGTGCCGACAAACAAGGAGCTAAAGCCAGGATAATAGCCAGTGCAATAATTGCAGCTCGCTTGTTCATCTACCCACTGCTTTCCCAGAACTTTTTCACAAATTTAGCCAAAACAGGCATCCAGTTTGCCACAGCATCAGGCAGCCACCCCGCTTATGGTGATAGTGGTTTCCATTTCCCCACCACCATAGAAATATCCAATTCCGCCTTTAGTGTAATCAGACGGGGGAGTTAACAATTTAAGTCCAAATTGCTTCTCGTTCCCATCACCCATACCAAGCCCGGAATAAAATTCAGCTCCCCCTCCGCTTTCGTCTTTAGCGATCAGCACATAGCTAGAACTATATTCATACATCCAATACGCTAATACATATTCTTGCATGCCGTTACTCCAACTATTGTTTAGCGTCCACTTATACACGCTAGGGCTCTCAGTCCACACAGCGTCGTCACCCTTAATGTAAGTATTCAGCATGCAATTGCCCCTGTTAGTCATAGTGCACCAGGTTTTTTCTGGATTTGTCTTGTACTCCGTGTTCGGCTCTACTTGTCCTATTTGCCAGCTTGCGGGAGTTAATTCGATTTCCAGCACTGTCTCAGTAGTCATGGTGATAGTTACAGTTTCGGTGCTGGTCTCGCCGGCTAGCGCCGGCAATGAGGGGATTAAAGCCAAGATAATGGGTAAAACAATGCTTGCAATCCGCCCGCTCATCTTCCCTACCCACTAACCATGATAGTTCATTGCCTGCCGACTCGTCAAGGACTTTACTACTAAAAAGACAAAACCTATCGTACTTAGTTTGACCGTCTTTGATAGCCGATGGTAAACTACCCTCAGGCAGCGTAGCTCAGGGGTAGAGCAGAGGACTCATAAGCCTTTGGTCGCTGGTTCAAATCCAGCCGCTGCCACCGATTTTTTACAGCTTCCCTTCAGCTTCCTTTTCCATTTTATCTAGCCGAGTATAGTAGTCCGGAAACTCGTTTAGATGGGCTAAAGCTATCTTTCCGGTCATGATAGGGTCGTCATTGGTAACATTGGTATGCTGGTCTACCTTCCCATGCTCAAGCTCAACATCAAGCCCCATGCGATATTGTTCAATATCAAACTTACTCCAATCAATACCTAGAGCCTCTCCGATTTGTTTAGCTTCCGCAGCGGTAAAATGTTTTTTACTGGTCATAATGCACCTCCTTTGAATACTTCTTCTCCACCAAATGTATTATAATGCATTTATCAGGGCTTAACCTTATTCAAATCCACCCGTTGCCAGGTGTTTATGATTTACCAAAAGGAAAAACAAGACCAGAATGGTATAATTAAGATTCAGAATTGGCAAGAATTAGGTTAAATGGAGGATGATATGAACAAGTACGGTGCATCGAATGTTGTGGCAGGCGTAATCTGGTTCATCGGGTGGCTGTTTACAATCTCCTACGCTCAGTTAGTATGGTGGAAGATCATAGTTGGCATAGTTATTTGGCCTTACTTCCTGGGCGGGGCTTTAAGGTAATTTCCATCAATCGTCGAGTGAATACCTAACTAGAATAATCTCACTGGTTCAAACCCAGCCCATTGCCACCACCAAATATAAACAGGGTTCTGTTGAACAAGGGACTTCTCTACATCCTCGGCTTACTCATGTCTTTGCTATTCTGCGGCTAAATAATGGCGGACATAGCCTTATGCTACAGAGCTTGCTGGGACATACTACACTGACAATGACGAATAGGTATTGTCAGGCTGTTGGATGCTATGACGCGATAGAGAGTCACAAACGTTATTCACCGGTGGATAGACTACACGGCTAATTCATTTTGAGACACTAACAGGAATATATTCCTCCCTTGGCTGAGTCCATTGAATAAAATGATAGTTGTACTAGTTGGGGAGAGCGGTAATACGTTCTCCCTTTTATTGTGCCCGCTCTACTTAGTAGCAAAATAACCCATCATGAGAGGTATTTACAATGAAAACGTTCAAAAGATTGACTCTTTAGCTTTGCAACATCTAGATTGTAGTTCCGCAATATCTCTATTTTACAACTAACCGTGCATCCTAACTTACTACGTGCAAGTAAGTCTCTAAGTTGCCCTGTATTCACACTATCGGTTGTGTCCAATATGGGTATTCTTAGTCTTTTACAGCAATCATCGCTCATACCAGCTAGATACCAACTTTCTATTGCCTTTTTGACTATTATTATCTTGGAGTCTTCGACTTTTCCTATTTTCTCTTTTCTAACTTTATTTTTTCTGTGCGTTATACAAGGAGAATTATCGAAGTCTGCCAAGCAAAGAAAGTCAGCTCTCATAGAGCGGATGCTTCTAATAAACCTTACTACTTTCCTTTTTGGTTTTTGAGCATATTTATAAGGTTTCAGATAGTTATAGCTATTCTCAAATAGCGGCTTTAGTATAGTCTTCACAAACCTTTCGTCATCATCACCTTCGATGAGGATATATAGCATTCTGTATGACGTATCCAAAACCATGCAACTATACTTCCAATAGGTTTTGTGTGAAAAGGTCATCCAAACTCATTTCATTTTTCAAGAATATTTTTATCTCCTTTTTCTTGGCAGGCTTTGTAATAGACGAGTAACCATCCTTGTTGCGAGAAACGAGAAAAAGTTCATCAGGGCTTGAGTGTTTTATCATCTCAGGATTATGAGTGGTAGTGATAATCTGTGTATTTTGAGAAGCTTCTCTCATAAACTCAACAACCCTAGATATTAAGTAAGGATGAATATTCCTCTCAGGTTCTTCAATTATAGTGAACTGGTTTGATTCGAAGAACAAAGCAATAGTAAGTGCAGTTAAGTTTATCGTACCATCTGAAATCAAAAAGGCAGGAAAGTATTTATTATCAAAATATTTCTCTCTTAGTCTAATACTGACCGTATTAGCTAGATTTTGTATTCCTAGTTCGTCTACAGAAGGCAAGAGGTCACCTATTAAATTAAATAGTTTCCGCTTTTTTGTCCCGCTTTGTAAGAGATTACTGATAGCAATAGCAAGATTACTACCATCTTCCTCTAATTTAGCTCTCCCAGTTATTGCCTGCGGCTTTTTAGATAATTTAGGGTCGAAATCATATATTGATATATTCTTAAGACTTTCCACTATCCCAGGTCCTATGAAGTATAGACATGGAGTAGTTATAAGGAGTTCCCTATTTCCTAACTTATATTGTCTTGCTATAGTGCGTGTCGCAAATAAAGGAAATATATCATCAATTTTTACATTAGACCCCTTTGGTGGTGTCAAGGTAAATTCTATTTGGTCTTTACCTCTGCTAAGTTGAATCCTTCCTCTTCCGAGTTCATCCTTAATTTTTGGCTTTCTTCGATATTTAACGAAGCTGTGAAAGCTGCATTTCTGTGTCAGACTATCTTCGATAATTTCAAATCTAGTCTTTCTGTCATTAATTCGCAGTGCAAATTTATAGACAGTCTCAAGCACTGATATACCTGGTAGGGCACTACTCTTATTTGATACTTGTGGAATATGCTCTTCGGCTATATCACTGCTAATTTCTATAGAAATATGTTGAGCAGCTCCAACTTTAGCATTGGCAAGGTATTCAAGTCCCCCTTGCATTGATATTGCGTTTTCAAGACCGAAGTTCAATATATCCCTTACAAATTTGAAAACCTGAATGAAATTGGATTTGCCAGATGCGTTAGCGCCGATTAGGATTCCAAAATTACCAATATTGACATCAATCTTATCGAAGCTCTTAAAGTTAGATACTATGATTTTTGTTATCGCCATAATATTCCCCTTAATTTACAAGATTAATCATAACTACCTAAATTCTATCCCCACGCAGTATGGGTGTAATCTTATGCTTCATCGGGTTCACAGCTTTCTGCAAAACCATCAACAAATTGAGGTCTCATATAGCGAACCCTATGCCCGATTCGCTCAATCTCCTTCTTTAGTTGTGAATAGGGTATGAACTTGCAAATCTTGGGGAGGGATGGATTTAATCTTGCAAACGTAGGTCTATTAACCTCAGCAATTACTTTGTCACTACGGTCATCGGGTGCTACGACGTATAAGTTTATTTTCAAGTTTGGTTGCATACTTATTAAATCTGACATTCTGAGCAAACCTGAATAAATAGAGCTAGTATGCTCAACCTCAAATGCCGCTATAATTGCATCTTTCTGTAACCATAATACGTCTATCAACTCAATTGTTCTGTTGGTTGCTTCATCAAACTGCCTCGGTAACTCTCTACGCAGATTAGGAATACTATTGAAAGCAACACCATTATATTGCTTATTACGGTCATTCCTTGCTACCCAAACATCGAGTCCAATATCAGAGCCGAGCTTCAACAATAACCACTGCATTTCCTCGTGTGTCGTCTTTATGACCTCAGTTTCCAACTCCTCTGTAGCGACTTCCTCCTCTTCTGGCACAGTTACTTCTCCAACCGTTGACTCATAGATTTTTGGACGTCGCCAGTATTTCCTATCATCAAATTCCCTTTCAACAGGATTCACAGTGGCATTTCTAATTGCTTCTACTATTGTTTCTCCATCTTTTTGCTCAAATTGAACTGGTGAACCTCTAAAGAAACCAGACCAAGACCTTGGCGTTTTTGCGTCTCTAAATATGGATAGCTGGTCTTTTAGTTCATGAACTGGTACTGCTGTCTTAGCATCAAGAGCGTGTACCACCTTCACCTTAAACCTTACGGGGAAAAGCTGGTCTTCCCAAATGCGAGTCTCGGTATCAAAGTAGCTCTCAGATAAAACCTCTAATACACCGATAAACCTACCAAGACCAGTAAGGTAGCATATGAGATAGTCACCTGGGTGAATTCTCTTTGATATATTCCTTCTACGCTCTCTGAATCCGCTAACACTGGCTCCATGTTTATGAAATTCCTCCCAGGTCTTACCAGTAAATAAATTTGACCAATATTTTCTACTCATCCGCTCGTCCGATGGTTGTGTTATGTTTACTTTATTTCAAGTCTAGCACTTGATATGACTATTTTCAATACAAGTGTTCTGCGTTGGTGCGTGCTTCTTCTTTGCTCTATTGTTCATGCTCCAGTCTTATATAAAACATAATAGGGTATAGTCCGGCAGACAATCTTAGGCTCAAATAGACCAAGGACTCAACAAGCCTTTGGTCGCTGGTTCAAACCCAGCCGCTGCCACCCATTTTTTACAGCTTCCCTTCAGCTTCCTTTTCCATTTTGTCTAGCCGAGTATAATAGTCCGGAAATTCGTTAAGATGAGCTAAAGCTATTTTTCCTGTCATGATAGAATCGTCATTGGTAACATTAGTGTGCTGGTCTACCGTACCATGCTCAAGCTCAACATCAAGCCCCATGCGATATTGTTCAATATCAAACTTACTCCAATCAATACCTAGAGCCTCTCCGATTTGTTTAGCTTCCGCAGCGGTAAAATGTTTTTTACTGGTCATAATGCACCTCCTTTGAATACTTCTTCTCCACCAAATGTATTATAATGCATTTATCAGGGCTTAACCTTATTCAAATCCACCCGTTGCCAGGTGTTTATGATTTACCAAAAGGAAAAACAAGACCAGAATGGTATAATTAAGATTCAGAATTGGCAAGAATTAGGTTAAATGGAGGATGATATGAACAAGTACGGTGCATCGAATGTTGTGGCAGGCGTAATCTGGTTCATCGGGTGGCTGTTTACAATCTCCTACGCTCAGTTAGTATGGTGGAAGATCATAGTTGGCATAGTTATTTGGCCTTACTTCCTGGGCGGGGCTTTAAGGTAATTTCCATCAATCGTCGAGTGAATACCTAACTAGAATAATCTCACTGGTTCAAACCCAGCCCATTGCCACCACCAAATATAAACAGGGTTCTGTTGAACAAGGGACTTCTCTACATCCTCGGCTTACTCATGTCTTTGCTATTCTGCGGCTAAATAATGGCGGACATAGCCTTATGCTACAGAGCTTGCTGGGACATACTACACTGACAATGACGAATAGGTATTGTCAGGCTGTTGGATGCTATGACGCGATAGAGAGTCACAAACGTTATTCACCGGTGGATAGACTACACGGCTAATTCATTTTGAGACACTAACAGGAATATATTCCTCCCTTGGCTGAGTCCATTGAATAAAATGATAGTTGTA
>CAYTBB010000019.1:0-24541 GCA_964435965.1 uncultured Dehalococcoidales bacterium | reverse complement strand
CTTTGAAAACTGTCTGGCAGCAGGGTACTGGAATTGGGGGCTATTTGGATATATAGTAACACGCGGTTGGTGTTTGTCAACTCTGATGTTGGCTTCACCACATAACTCGTGCTTCATTACGTAACCGGTGACTAGCTTCTGCCGCTGTGTATTGTTTTGTTGCAAGGCTCGTCGCAAGGCCGACAACGAACTGTGAAGGCTTATTACAAACCTAGGGCACATAAGATGCCCTTATACTTGAGACTATCACTTATTTATCTGAACGAGAACAAGAGAAAGGCTGGCAGTAGCTAATTTACGCTAAGGGTCTCGATTAACTGAGCTTATTGGCTAGTGCTGCGGTCCACTGTCTCCTTGGCGAATGCGGCAAAGAGTATTACTGTCACAAAGAGAAGCCCAGCGCCCAGAAAGAAGGGAAAATCTAGCCCACGAGTATCTTTAAGCCAACCTAAGAGAATGGGATCTACTACAAAACCGATATCGCTCACCGTGTGATATAGCGCCATAGTATGTTCGTAATTTTGTGATTGGGCGATGTCAGCGACATAGGCAGTAGGGACAGCGCCACCAAATCCCCTTCCCACCCCTAGCACTACAGCACTGAGCAGGAAAAACTGGTAGCTAGGGCTATGGATGAGCAAAATTAGCCCTAGGGCGGTTATTATTCCCCCGGGGACAATAATAGTTTTCCTTCCCACCTTATCTGAAAGCCTACCGGCAAGAAAAACAAAGGCAAAGTGCATAGCGGCTACCAGCGTAAGGGTCAAGCCTACTACTTGCCCTTCCCTTAGGTTGAGGCGTTCATAGCCAAGGAGGGGAATCAGAGTTATCTGGTTGCCGCTCAAGGTAATCAAGGTAAATATAGACACCATGGAGATGAGTATGAAGTTTAAATTCTTATGTAGAGGAGCTGGCTTCTCTATTGAACTGTTCTTAACTGCGAGATTGCTTGGGGCAAATACGCCAGTCGGTCGCCTTCCTTTAGTTTCTGGGATGCGGAAGTAGCACCACAGGGCGGCTAGTAAGGCGAGTCCAGCGAAGCAGAAGAAAGGGGCTCGATAACCTAAATACTCCCCCACGAATCCACCTAATGTCGGCCCAAGACTGCAGCCAATAAGCAAAGCTCCCCAGTAAAGGCTTATATATTGTCCCCGGTTGGCCGGGGTGCTGATTTCGCCGATGACAATTATGGCGGCTACACTGAAAAGGGCTGAGCCTAACCCTTGGAGCAAGCGGAATACCACTAATTGCCAGTATTCCATAGCCAAGCCACAACCAATAGCACTGATAGTCACCAGACCTGGACCGAGGATGAGAAGAGGTCTCCGCCCCCAGAGGTGAGCTAGCCTGCCAGCGGGCAGGTCCATAGTAGCTTGAGCTATGCCAAAGACGGTTATAACTAGGCCTACCATGGTTCCTATTTGTGTTGGAGCAATGCCCAGCGCTTGGACAAACTTAGGCAAAATAGGGCTAAGAAATCCTAGTCCCATCATAAGCACTAGCACTTCCATACAAAGGGCAAGGGGAGTTTTATCATGCCACAAGCTATCTTTTTCCCTAAGACACACTAGTCAGCTTGCGTAAGTGTTCAGCCACCCCTTATGTCACCCTGAGCCCTTCGCTTCCTGTCATTCTGAACGAAGTTAAGAATCTGATGGCGCTCAGGACAGGCTCCGCGAAGGGTCTCCGAGATTCTTCGTTCGCTACGCTCCCTCAGAATGACATGGAATTGAACAATTAGGTTTTATTTAACAAAACCGGCAATAACTGCCTGCCCTAAAGAGATGCCGCCATCATTGCAAGGCACTTGTCTATGGATAAATACCTGGAAGCCGCTTTTTTCTAATAGGCTAGCTGTCTTGTTTAGTAGCAGTCGATTCTGGAATACTCCGCCGCTTAAGGCTACTTGGTAAATCCCAGTTTCACTGGCTATCAACCGGCACACCTGGCTAGTCATCTGAGCTATGGTGTTATGGAATCTGATTGATATTCTGGCTTTAGAGCTTCCTTGCTTTAAGTCTTCTACTATAGCTTGAAGCAGCTCCCTTAGTTTAATAGTCCTCATTCCCTTATCCTCAGTTATATTGTACGGATAGCTTTCATTGTCAGCGGAGATTGCGGAGCTTGTTCCGGGTGTAAGCGAGGAATCTCGCTCCTCGCAATGACAGGGGTAGGCAACCATTTCCAGCTCCACGGCCGCTTGCCCTTCATAATCTATTTTATCCCTTATGCCTATCAGGGCTGATACAGCATCAAACAGGCGCCCCATGCTCGAAGTCAGTGGAGAGTTTAGTCCTCTTTCTATTTGACGCTTTACAACTTCTGCCTCAGCTTCGCTAACTTGTTCCACAAAGGCTAATCGCCTTAAAGCATCTTCTCCTAATAGGCTGAGAATATAGCCAATGGCAGTGCGGTAGGGTTTCTTTATAGCTGCATCTCCTCCAGGCAAAGGGAGGTATTCTAGGTGACCTACTCTGTTAAAACTTTTATAGTCAGCTACCAGGAATTCTCCTCCCCAAATATGCCTGTCAGCACCCATTCCGGTGCCATCAAAGGCGACACCGATTACCGCGGACTGTAATCCATTGTCTGCCATACAGCTAGCAATATGGGCATGATGATGCTGCACAGGGATGACCTTCATGCCAGATTCACTTAGTTCCTGGGCATACTTGGTGGAAAGATAGTCGGGGTGAAGGTCATGAGCGACGATCTCAGGCTCAATTCGAAACAAGCTTTTATACAAGGAAATAGTGTTACCAAAATGCTCTAAGGTTTCCACATTTTCCATATCACCAATATGTTGTGATAAGAAAGCATAATTATCTCTGGTTAGGCAAAAAGTATTTTTCATCTCAGCGCCGCAGCCGAGCACTTGTTTAGTTTTGAAAGGCAGAGTGATGGGGTAAGGGGCGCAGTTGCGAGCTCGCCTGACAAGCTGGTTTGTTCCTCTTTCTACCATGGCCACGCTATCATCATAACGAGAATAAATATCCCGATTGTGAATTAAAAAGTAATCGGCAATTCCTTTTAATCTCCTCAATGCTTCATCATTATCCTTAGCAATAGGCTCTTCACTGAGGTTGCCGCTGGTCATCACCAAAGGCAGTTGGGTATCTCTAAGCAAGATGTGGTGCAATGGCGTATAAGGCAGCATAATTCCCAGGTAGGCTAAATTTGGAGCTATTTCTCGAGATACAGGTGAGCCATCCTTCCATTTCAGAAGCACGATAGGGCTTTGAGATGAGGTGAGCAGTTTCTCCTCCTCTGGGGAGACATAGCAGTGCCTTTTGACTTCTGCCATGTTGGTTACCATTATGGCAAATGGCTTGAAAGGCCGCCTTTTTCTTTCCCGCAAGGTTTTGACCACCGCTTTATTGGTAGCATCACAAGCAAGCAGAAATCCCCCTAAACCTTTAATAGCGATGATATTCCCTCTTCTCAAGAGCTGGCTGGCGGTAGCTATAGGGTCTGGACTGGCTACAGGCTTGCCCTGGGCATCAACTAGTTCAACTTTTGGACCACATTTTGGACAGGCATTTGGTTGAGCATGAAAGCGGCGATCCAGCGGATTATCATATTCCTCCTGGCATTGGTGGCACATTTGGAAATAGCGCATGGTAGTTTTGGGACGGTCATAGGGCATATCTTCAATTATGGTAAATCGTGGGCCACAGTTGGTGCAGTTAGTGAAGGGGTAGTGGTAGCGCCTATTATTTGGGTCTAGTAGTTCGCTCAGACAAGCTTGGCAAGTGGCAATATCTGGGGAAATGAGTTGGTATTTTCCCTCTTCGGCAATGCTACTACGGATCTCAAAGTTTTTGTAGCCAATAGATGAATGGTAGCTAATAGCTATATCTTCGATGTGAGCTAGAGGCGGGGCTTTTGTTTTCAGCTCCAGCTTAAACTGCTCGATAGCTTCTGTCTCCCCCTCTATTTCAATTTTGACGTCTTCAGAGGTATTGCATACCCATCCCTTTAAGTTGTATTTGGTGGCTAGCCCGTAAACAAAAGGTCTAAAGCCAACCCCCTGAACTACGCCCCGAACGTTGATATGAGCTAACTGTGGGATATCTTTTCTAACCATCCATCGACTCTGTACAGTTTAACTGGTTGCTGAAAAAGGTCAAAGGCAATAATTATAAACCAGCTGTTGGTATTTAAGCTATTTTATTTCTCCGGTCAAACTTTACCTATCTGGGGTGATCGCAATGGCTTGTTCCATATCGGATAGAGAATTTATGTTGAAAAAAGTTAAGAGTTGGGGATCGAACCTCTGGCATTCTACCCGCTCGATATATCGAACACATAAATTATCTAGCATGTAGCTGATTTTCAGACGGTTGTGCTCTAATTCTGTTCTTATTGTATTCAGACAGCTTCTGGAATATACAGCGTGGAGTGGTTCAATCTTCTCTTCCCCCAGCCGAGGGATGACTGCGTCAAAGCCTTGGGATAGTTCTAGCATATAGCGCAGTAGTTCGACCTTCAGAAAAGGCATATCACAGGCAACAACGATGTTATATGTGGAGTTTGAAGTCAGCAGCCCCGTATAGATGCCTGCCAGAGGGCCTTTGCCAGAGTATACATCTACCACGACTTCTGCCTCGGAAGTGTGCAGCAGGTTAGCTTGGTCCTGAGAAGTCACTATCAGAACTCGGCTGCTTAATGGCTTGAGTTGTTCAATAACACACTCAAGCAGGCTCTTGCCATGGAGAATCTCCATTGCCTTGCCCCCGCCCATCCGAAAGCTCTTGCCGCCGGCAAGTACGATTGATGTAACCATCCCAAAATTGCCTGATTTACACTGGCTGAACCATATCTTGGCTAGTCAAGCCCCAGGATTCTTTCTTTATGGCAATAGACGTTAAATCTGCCCTCCCTGGCAAATCCGATAAGAGTCACGATATATTTGTGGGCGCTCTGTATGGCCAGACTGGTAACGGCTGAAGTGCTTATGACTATGGGGATTTGGCAATATATCGCCTTTCTGATGGTCGATGCTGTCTGCCGACAAGATGCTGCCAATATGCTCTCGTTGAGATTGATCGCCCTCTGGGTTGCGAGTCCTATAGCCTTACCTATGGCGTAGTGTCTGCTTGTGTCTTCAGCAAATACTGAATTGGTTTTGCTTAGTATGGCGGCGATATGTGCGTCTCCAGTCTTGGCGAATAGCACACTGTGTTCGTTGAGTTTTTTCACTGCTGTCCAGACATCAGCGGTACTTATCTTTATTGTGGTGTTTATCCGGTTGAGTTTTGCGTTACAGCCGACAATGCTAGCTTCAATCACGTACTTCTTCCCATCACGCCTGGACTTTATCTCTTCTATTTCGTGGGAGCTGCATACTCCCTCAGAGGTTAGATGCCCTCGGGCCAACTCTTCTAGGTTGGTTGGCAGACAATGAAATAATCCATATCTTTCGCCGTTAAGTCTGAGCAGCACTTCAGCTTCGCAAGTGACTGCATCAGAGTCAACTTCATTGTGTTGGCCTGATACCCTTTGTATCCTGACCTGTTTAAATTCTTTTATCGCATCTCCTGACATCTGGCCTCTTGCGAAATCTTTGGATCGGGTGTCTTTACAGGTTCCTCTTAGGAGTTGCAGAAGAACTCCCTGGTTCTGCGAGGTCAAGAACCTCGGCTAAATTTAGAAAACAATCCCGATAAGCCACAAGAGCAAAGTGAGAACCATTGCACCTATGAATGCTGGTTTGAGCCTTGCATCTGAGAATCCCATAAGCGACTTACCAAACTTGTAGCCTAGGGGAACAAAGACCGAGGCGCCTATAGCGGCTAAGCTTCCACTGATAGCAACATAATCCAAAACCTTAGGTAATCCTAGCACTACCCACCAATGGGCACAATGCGCCATAGGAGGTATATGAATCATGATATAAGTCATGGTAAGTGCAAAGGAAGCATAAGCCAAATAAGCGCTAATTGGTCCAGTGATACTTCTCCAAGTTTCAGTTTCACTCCTTTTACCTACCAACGTCGCTACTACATCGAAGGAAATCCCAATCAGGAGTACCGCCCATAAATGGCAAGGCCAACCATTGGCGGTCATTGCCCTATAAAGCATGGCAATGGCCCCTATACCCGTTGAGGAGCCTGGTTGGGGTAGGTAGGTCCGAGCCAGAGCCAAAATCATGAAGCCTATCAATGTTGGTAAAACAGAGGAGAAAGGATATTTGGGTTTTAGTCCCAAACCTGCTTCAACGCAACCCCAAACTGTCCCACAAACTAAAACGATGATTAATGCATTTTTCTTATTCATCTTGCTTCACCCCTTTATGATGACGAATTTTTATTTCGATTTCCTCCAATTCCTTGTCCTCCTTTCGAAGAGTAGCTACAACCCCCAGAATCACATTCTTAAAAATGCTCTGAACAAAGGCATTCAACGGAACTGTTTTCTTATTGATGTTAAGACTGACTGAACCATCTGCTCGGTTCTCCTGAACGAGAAGCTGCCTCTGTTGAATAACGAGATGCTCGATAAGATCGGCTAAATGGGACACGTCATCAAACTTAAACACAGGTTTCTCTGTTTCTATCTCAAAATCGCTCACCAGGGCTACGATATCGTCTCTCGGAGGTGGAACAGATTTGCTGATTGCTTTCCTGATTACTACTATCTTGCTTACTTCCTTCTCCTCACTAAATCCTTCTCCAAACACGATATCTAAGTCATAAAAGTAGTGTTTGGCGATACCTCTCAAAGTGGGAACATGTTCTAGGCTCTTAATGAGACCAATCCGCCGAGCTGATGTAAGAAATATCCCTCTTGCTCCTGCTTCCGCGAACCGCCAGGAATCCTTTCCCTCAACGTCCAGGTCAAATCCATGGGGGCAGTGCTTCACAGCCGCGGTGGTATATTTTCTCTTACTAAGCTCTCTAAGCAACTTCTCGATCAGTGTGGTCTTGCCAGCGCCAGAACTTCCCACTACCGAAATCACTAATGGATCAAGTTCATTCATAGGCATAAACTCGTATCGCTCTAGATAGCCTCCCCTAGCTTCTTTAATTGCTGATAGGAATATACCGGCCCATCTAAGCAAACGTAACTCTTGCCGATATTACAATGCCCACATTTACCCAAGCCACATTCCATTCTTCTCTCCATAGTGGTTATGATCTTATTTTCGCCAAATCCCATTTTGAGTAGATCCAAAATTACAAAATGGATCATAATGGGAGGGCCACAAACGAAGGCCACAGTGCTTTCCAAATCTATATTGACCTTGGGAAGCAATGAGCCTACCACTCCTACATTGTCCTTCCATTGGGAGTCAGGAACGTCGACGCTCATTAGGACTTTGGTGTTGTCTATAGTGTTCCATCTGCAGACCTCATTCATGAAACAGAGCAACCCTGGTTCTCTAGCGCCATATAGAATGGTTATCCTGGCAAACTCGTTTCTGTAGGCGAACATCTGATTGATAAGGGAGCGAAGTGGCGCGAGGCCGATGCCGCCAGCTACATATAGGATGTCCTTGCCCTTCACCTCGTCGAATGGGAAGCCGTTGCCATAGGGGCCTCTGACGCCGATGATATCTCCTTCTTTCTTGAGATGCAGTGCATTGGTGACCTTTCCTACCGCAGCAACACTTAGCTCAAGGTAACCCTTGTTCACTGGTGAGGAGGTTATGGAGATGGGTGCTTCGCCCACGCCAAATACTGTGATCTCTATGAACTGTCCAGGGCGGTAGTCAAATGACTCTTGGACTTCTCTGTCCTCGAACTCTGTTGTAAAGGTCTTTATTCCGCCGGCTTCGCTGCATATGTTTTTTATTACTGCCAAGGCAGGTTTATATATATTGCTATTCATTCGCTATCCTCCCAAGTATATAGGTAATATCAATATCAACTGGGCAAACCTCAATGCACCTCCCACATCCTGTGCATCCTATGTCGCCATCATACTGCTCGGGATTGTAGGAGAACTTGTGGAGTATTCTCTGGCGCAGCCTCTGTGATTGAGTAGCCCTGCTGTTTTCCACAGCCATTTGAGTGAATCCTCCGAGCTGGCAACTGTCCCAGTACCTCACTCTTTGTGTGTTGTTGCCAACCTTTATGTCTTCCACATTGAAGCACTGGCAGGTGGGACAAACCCAGTTACAGGCTCCACACAGGATACATTTAGTCGCTTCTTCAGCCCAGACTGGATTAGCAGTGGAAACGCCTATCTTGGCACTTATTCTGTCCACGTCAATAGAGGTCTTGAAAGTTTTCTTACTGCTCTCCTCCAGCATGTTAGCCTGTTCTTTATCTTTAGCTGTGGAATCGGTGAAAAGCGAAGCCTGTTTCTGCACCATTTGTTCGCCGCCCTTGGTGGCTACTTCTACCAGGAAGCTGTTTCCCAGGTCGGTGAAAAGGAGGTCATATCCTTCTTTGGCGAATGGGCCTGTTCCTAGTGATTTGCAGAAGGCCGATTCTTCAGCTTCGTTGCAATTGAGACCAATGAGGAGCGTGTTCAACCGCCGGGCCTCATAATATGGGTCAATGTAATCTGATAGATAGACTTTATCCAGGAATTTGAGCCCATAGAGGTCGCAAGGCCTGATTCCCCAGAGCACTCGCTTCGAATTGTTGAGGTGGGCTTCGACCTGGACAGATTTGTTTTCCCGGAATGTGAGGATTGTCTCACGTTGAGGCAGGAAATATTCCTTTGGGGAAAGCCGTGGTTTCCCCAGGAATTCGGTTGCCAATCTCGATGAGTCCAAGTCACCAAAAAGCACATCCTGACCTTCAAATAGAGGCGCAATCACTTCGAATTCAGGTTCCAGTCCCTCTAGGAAAGGTACTAGCTTTGATTTCTTTAATATCTTCATATACTTTATACCCTTTCTACCCTTACAGCACAGACTTTATACTCTGGTATCTTGGCCACCGGGTCGAGGTTGGCTGCGGTGAGCCTGTTGGCAGCTGATTCAGCAAAGTGAAAAGGAATAAAAACTACACCTTTTCTAATAGTATCCAATGACTTGACGGGGATGCTAATTTCCCCTCTCCTTGAAATTATTTTTGCTATTTGTCCATTCCTTAATCCCAGCTCTTTGGCATCTTGGGAATTAATTTCCACATAGCCCCTGGGGTATTCTCGATCGAGTGCCCAATCCCTGCGGGTCATTGTCCCCGTGTGGAAATGAAATGCTATTCTGCCTGTGGTGAGCGTGAATGGGTAATCACTATCCGGTAGTTCCTGCGGCGGCTTGTATTTTGCAGGGTAGAATTTGCCTAATCCCCGGGTGAAGGTGCCTTTGTGAAGGTATGGGGTACCGGGGTGATCTGGGTTGGGGCAGGGCCACTGAAGCCCGAAATTTTCCAGTCTTGCGTAGCTGACGCCTCCATATATCGGGGTGAGTTTAGCTATTTCATCCATAATTTCACCCGGCGAGCCGTAATCCATCTTGTAACCCATGCGGGATGACAACTCAATTATTATCTTCCAATCAGGCTTGCTATCTCCTATGGGCTCTATGGCTTTTCTAACCCGCTGTATTCTTCTCTCCGTGGAGGTAAAAGTCCCGTCCTTCTCTGCGAAGGAGGTGCCGGGAAGCACTACGTCTGCCAGTGAGGCTGTCTCGGTCAGGAATATATCCTGCACAGCTAAGAAGTCCACGGCCTTTAGAGCTTCTTCAACATGGTTTATATCGGGATCTGACACCATCGGATTTTCACCCATGATATACATCAGCTTGACTTTGCCTTCCAGAGCGGCGTTCATCATTTCTACCACGGTGAGGCCCGGGCTCGGAGGAAGCTTCACCTTCCAGCCCTTCTCAAATTTATCCCTGATCTTTTCATCCGCCACTTTTTGATAGCCAGAAAATACATCGGGTAGTGCCCCTAGGTCACAAGCCCCCTGAACATTATTCTGCCCTCGCAGAGGGTCCACCCCGGTACACTCTTTCCCAACGTTTCCTGTCAGCATTGCTAGATTTGCCGTTGCCGTGACATTATCAACACCAGTGGTATGTTGCGTGATACCCATAGAATAGATAATAATGCTCTTTTTGCTCTGAGCATATGTTCGTGCTGCCTCGACAATCTTCTCTTTAGGCACTCCGGCTAGCTCGGAGCTTTTTTCTGGAGTATACTCTGCAACCGTACTTTTTAGCAATTCGAAATCCTCAGTTCGTTGCTGGATAAACTCCTTGTCTTCTAGGCCTTCAGTGATGATAACATTCATCATGCTATTGAGGAGGGCTACATCGCTACCAGGCTTGTGTTGTAAGTACAGCTCAGCCAGCTCTGCTAGCTGTATCTGTCGGGGATCGGCGACTATTAGCTTGGCCCCATTTTTTATCGCCTTTAGTATTTGACTTGCGATCAAGGGATGTTGTTCTGTGGTATTGGAGCCGATAACAAAGATTACGTCTGCCCGTTCAATTTCGCCGATAGAGTTGGTCATAGCTCCACTGCCGAACGTGGCTGCTAGGCCAGCTACTGTAGAGGAATGACACAGGCGTGCGCAATGATCAACATTGTTAGTGCCCAGGCAAGCTCTGACAAACTTCTGCATAAGGAAATTTTCCTCATTGGTACACTTCGCTGATGACAGAGTAGCTATGGAGTCACTCCCGTACTGCGCCTTAGTTCGCTGCATTTTGCTGACAACTAGTTGGTAAGCTTCATCCCAGGAAGCTTGTCTGAACCCATCCGTCTCTCTGATCAAGGGAGTTGTTAACCTCGCGGGACTGTTGACATATTCATGCCCCTGCCATCCCTTGATGCATAACATCCCACGACTAACGGGGTGAGAGACGCTGGGGTAAACAGCCACGATTTTACCTTCTTCTATGCCTAGGTAAAAGTTGCAACCGCAGCCACAAAACTCACACGT
The DNA here is from genome assembly GCA_964435965.1 of uncultured Dehalococcoidales bacterium. Lineage (GTDB taxonomy): Bacteria > Chloroflexota > Dehalococcoidia > GIF9 > AB-539-J10 > 20-14-all-45-10. The sequence goes on along the minus strand of CAYTBB010000019.1, from coordinate 13,690 downwards.
AGTTAGTATTTTCTTCATAATTCTCCTCCCTCTATTCACCTATCTAATATCATGAACCCCCTTGAGGATTCTGTCTTCCAGCAAATTGATATTTGTGTTTTGCCTCTCTGCTATCAATAGATGCTATTGCCTGTTCCTATGCACCAGTATCGAAAGCCGCGCTTAATATAAGTAGGATTCCTATAATACATAGTGCTATTGTTGCTGGGCCAAGCAGGTTTCCAACCTCTCCTCCAACCCAGGGGCCCACAAGCATTAAGATCATCCCTGTTAGAAATGTGTATTCTCCTCTATTTCAATTTTGACATCCTCAGGGGTATTGCATACCCATCCCTTTAAGTTGTGTTTGGTGGCTAGCCCATAAACAAAAGGTCTGAAGCCGACTCCCTGAACAACACCGCGCACACTGAGGCGGGCTAGTGTAGCGCGGGGGCTTGTCCGCCATTTATTCTCGCCGCGGTTTATCCTCGGCGCTACATAGTTATGAGGCAGCTTAAACAATTTTACCTTTGGGAAATGCATTGAACAAGAAATACAGGGATCATCTTGAAGCTTATACCAGCACTCCCTCAATTTCAGCCATGATCTGCTCAGTGGTGAAATGTCTACCAGTGATAGCTCCTGATGGACAGGCTGCTACACATACACCACAGCCCTTACACAGAGCCTCATTGATATTGCAGACTCTCTTTTCAGCATCAAAGGAAATGGCGTTATAAAGGCAGAGAAGATTACAGATTTGACACCCTGAGCAGAGAGCTTCATTGATAACTGCTGTGTTTGCCTCAAGCTCTACTTTGCCTTTGGTGATAGTGGCTAGAATTTTGGCTGCTGCTGCTGACGCTTGAGCTACTGTGTCTGGGATATCTTTGGGACCCTGGCAGCAACCCACCACGTAGACTCCGGCAGTCGTGGTAGCTATTGGGTCAAGCTTGGGATGGCGCTCTAAAAAGAAACCATCAGCCTTGCGACTGATAGAGAAAGTATGAGCCACTTCATCGGCATCTTGCTGTGACTCAATGGCAGCACACAGGATGACCATGTCAGCAGGCACCTGGGTCACCTTGCCATTATCAGGGTCCTCAGCTGTGATGATTAATCTGCCCCGGTCTGCCTCTTTTCCATTGGCACTAATGATCTTGCGCACCTTGCCCCGGACAAAGTTGACCCCTTCCCTGACGATTCGCTGGTAGAAGTCCTCATAATCCTTGCCAAAGCAGCGGATATCAGTAAATATCTGATACACCTCGGCGTTAGTCTTTTCTTTGATTAGGTGGGAGTGTTTCAAGGCATACATGCAGCATACCCGTGAACAGTAATCGTGATACTCCTCATCGCGACTGCCGACGCAGTGGATAATGGCCACAGTTCGTGGAATAGAGCCGTCCTTGAGCTGAATATTACCCCCGGTGGGACCGGTGGCATTGCATAGCCTCTCAAACTCAAGCCCGGTGATAATATCGTCAAATTTCCCATAGCCGTACTGAGTGGCAGGAGAAGGGTCGAAGGTCTGAAAGCCAGTAGCCAGGACAATATTGCCTACCTCCACTTCCACTAATTTGTCCTCATCAGCGAAATTAATAGCCCCTGCCTCACAGAATTTCTCACAAGCGCGGCACTTGCCTTTTTGGAAATAGACGCAGTTCTCCCGATCAATAACGGGGACGTTGGGCACTGCCTGGGGAAAGGGGGTATAGATAACCTTCCGCTGCCCCAAACCTACTTCGAACTCGCTGGTTACCTTCCAGGGACACTTCTCCTGACAGAGTCCACAACCAGTGCACTTCTCCTCATCAACATACCTGGCTTTCTTCCTGATCTTGACCTTGAAGTTGCCAACATAGCCTGACACCTCTTCGACCTCACTGTAGGTGAGTAACTCAATGTAAGGATGTGAACCTACTTCACTCATTTTCGGGGTGAGAATGCAGGCAGAACAATCCAGGGTAGGGAAAGTCTTGTCCAACTGGACCATATGTCCCCCAATGGAAGGCTCCCGTTCCACTAAGTAAACCTGGTGACGTGAGTTAGCGATCTCCAGGGCTGCATGAATGCCGGCGATACCGCCACCTACTATTAGAGTGCTCGGATTTACTGGAACCTCTCTTACCTCAATGGGAGTATGGAAGAAGGCTCGGCGCACTGCTGCCTGCACCAGCGCCTTGGTTTTTTCCGTGGCTTTTGCGCGATCATGAGTTACCCAGGAGCAATGCTCGCGAATATTAGCCATCTGGAATAGATAACGGTTCAGCCCCGCCTGCTCACATACCTTGCGGAAGGTGGGTTCATGCATATGAGGGGAGCAAGAGGCAACCACAACCCGGTTCAGACCAAGCTCCTTGATATCCTGCTTTATCGTCTCTTGACCGGGTTCGGAGCACATGAACTTGTAATCCCGGGCTATTACTACTGAATCTAGAGTACTAGCATACTGGCTTACCTGAGCCACATCTACTGTTCCGGCAATGTTGCTGCCGCAGTGGCAGATATATACTCCTGTTCTTATCTCGTCCATACTGGTTCCAATCCTTTAACCCTTGAATTGATATTTCGTCATGGTTGCTCCAAAAACTGCGAAATCTGTTCTAGAGTGAATACTGGACCGTCCTGACAAACGTACTTGTCACCGAGATTGCATCGGGCGCATTTACCCAGACCGCACTTCATCTTAGCCTCCAGAGTGGTGACAATCTGGGTGTCCTTAAAGCCCAAATTCCTTAGCACTCCCAAGGTGTAGCGAATCATTATCGGGGGTCCGCAGATAATGGCGATGGCGTTATCTGGCGAGGGTGCTAGCTCCTTTAACGCATCAGGAATCAAAGCCACCCGCCCTTTCCAAGACTCGTCGCCCCGGTCAACAGTGAGTTCCAGTTTGGTTCCAGGCGCTTGCATCCATGCTCGGAACTCCGGTTGGAACACCAAGTCTTGAGGTGTGCGTGCTCCGTTTATGATTAGCAGCTCACCATAACTATCTCGCTGTTGGAGTATTCTGTTAATCACCGGACGTAGTGGTGCCATCCCAATGCCACCGCCGATGATGATCAAGTGTCTTCCAACATAATCATCCAGCGGGAAGTAATTGCCGAAGGGTCCCCGCACTCCTAGAATGCCTCCTGGCTCGAGCTCCTGGAGGGCTCTAGTTACTGTGCCAATGCGCCGCACGGCGAATTCTAAGTTATCTCCTTGCTGAGGCAAAGACACGATGCCAAAGGGAGCCTCCCCCTCTCCAAAAGCGGAGAGAAAGGCAAATTGCCCGGGCTTGTAGTCAAAACTAGCTCTGATGTCAGGATCCTCCAGCTCCACACCTAGAAGTTTGATATCAGGAGTCAAATGGATAGCCAGCTTTAAAGTTGCTAGATATGGAACAAAAGGACTCTCAAGACCCACTTTTAACCTCCAACTGCTGAAGGTCACTTATAACCTCTCGAATATCTATATTCACTGGGCAGGCCTTAATGCATCGGCCACACCCAACACAAGCAATATCCTGAAATTGCTCTGGGAAATAGAGGAGCTTGTGAGAGAAGCGCTGCCGCAGCCGAGCCCCCCTTGTAGCCCGGGGGTCGTAACCCCCGGCGGTATGGCTAAAACCTGGGGATTGACAACTGTCCCAGCTCCGTACTCGTTCTACTTTTCCCTTATCAGGATAGTCCCTCACATCAAAACAATAGCAGGTGGGGCAAACATAGGCACAGATGTTGCAATGCAAGCAGCGGTCAGCAAGTCGCTCCCAATAAGGGTTATCAAAGAGCTTCCTTATTACAGCGGTGATCCTCTCGGTGGGGACAGCCTGAGGCTTGGGTGGAGTAGGCAGTGCTCCTTTATACTCTACAAAGCCCTTGGGCAACAACCCCTCTCCTTTCTCAGTAACAACCTGAACAATGTAGCCATCCTCCACTTCGGTGAGCAAGATATCTACATGGCTCGGGTCATTCGGCGCAGTGCCCATGCTAGTGCAAAAACACTCTGGCCGGGCCTGACGGCAAGCGATTCCAACAAGGGCCGTGTGAGCACGGTGCTCCTGATACAGGGCATCGCCCGGCTCCTGTAGGAAGGGCTTGTCCATTAGAGCAATACCTCTAGCATCGCAGGGGCGCACCCCGAAGATGACTGCGTCTCTTTCCACTGTGGCTGGCACCAGCTCAGTCTGCCCATTTTTCTTGTGCACTGAGAAAAGAGTCTCTGTAGGGGGCAGGAGCCACTCTTTAGGTGGAAGCGTGCTGTTATCGAAATCAAGAACAACCTCCTCCGGTTTGGAGATAGGTTGAAATAGAGTTAGCCCCTGAATATGGACTGGTGCAATGACAATGCGCTCGTGAAGCAGCAAATCAAGCCAGCGAATCAGGTCATCTTTAGACGCAAACAAGTTCATTCTTCAAATCCCAGTTCTTCTTCCTTCTTGAAGGTGGCAAAAGGGGGCTGTTCTTCAGAGCTTAGCCCTGCCTGGAAGGCAAAAAGTTCCTTCACATCCTTCTCCAGCTTGCGGTTGAGCAGGCTCAGAGGGATGTCCACCGGGCAAACTCGCTCGCACTCATTACAGCCGACGCAACGTCCAGCTAGGTGGAAGGTACGAATTGTCTGCCACAGTTCATTCTCTTTTGGGCCAATTCTGATGCCTACCCATAGGGGGCTGAGCTGCTCGGCAAAGCACTCGGGGCAGTAGCAGCCTGGGCAGACCTGGCGACAGGCATAGCAGCGGATACATCGCCCGAATTGCTCCAGCCAGAATTCCCTCCTGGTAGCGATAGGCTTAGTTTCCATTTCTAGAATATCGGAGTAGAGTTCACCCTCCGGCCGTTCTACAGGCGCCCGCTCAACCAGGAAGTCATAGACTACCGGTTTAGACAATTTGCAGTTTTGACATCTCGCCTGCAATGTTTCGCCCTTTTGGTTCCATCCTGTTTCCACCACACCGGAGCAGCTAACTCCGATAATGAATACCATATCCCGCTTTATCTCCTCCTCATTCAAGAGCAGGTTGATGGTCAGTGAGTCACACGGCTTGACCACGACAGCCATCTTTTCATTCTTCTTATTCAGAAGGTATTTAACTAGATTATGAGTGCAGGTTTCGTCGAAGATAAGCCGCTCCACGGCAGCGGACTCATAAGCAAAGAGGGGGCGGGCAGTAAGCCCATCGCTAGCTCGCTCATAGCCAATGACGCCTTTGACTGTCCCGCTTTCCAAAAGGCCTCGGGCCTGATTCCGGATCTCTTGGGTTAACTCCAAATCCATTTAGACATTGCTCCTTGGCCCGAGCTTGACCAGCTCCGCGGTGAAACTGGATACTATCTCAGCAAACCTCCCGCCTTCTGAGGCAGAAACCCATTCTACTCGCAGCCGTTTCCTTTCTATACCTAGATAGTCGAGGAAATTGCGAAGCAGCGCAAACCTGCGCCTAGCGTGATAATTTCCATCGGTGTAATGACAGTCCCCAGGGTGGCAGCCCGAAACCAAGACCCCGTCAGCCCCTTGCTGGAAGCACTTCAGCACGAAAAGAGGGTCAATCCGCCCAGAGCAGGGAACGCGAATAATACGAATATTTGGTGGATAACTCATACGGCTGGTCCCAGCCAGATCAGCGCCAGCATAGCTGCACCAATTGCATAAAAAACCAATAACCTTGGGTTGATATTCCAGCTTCATAATGCCATCACTTCAGCCAGAATTTGCTGGTCACTGAAGCCTCTGAGCTTTATTGCTCCGGGGCGGCAGGCAACGACACAGATACCACATCCCTCACACAGACTCTCATTGATAGAGGCAACAACACGCCCATCCCGGAGGGTTTCAGCCTCAATAGCGTTAAAGGGGCAAACTTGGCGGCATAGCAGGCAGCCACTGCACCGAGCAGTGTCTACCACAGAGGTCATCGGTTCAGCCTCAATAGTATCTTGGCTAAATAGCTTTAGCACATACTGTGCCGCAGCGCCGCCTTGGGCGACAGATTCCGGTATATCGGTGGGGGCAATGGCACACCCAGCAATGAAGATAGCATTCGCAGCGGTCTCCACTGGGCGCAGCTTGGGGTGCGCCTGAAGGAGATAATTCTTGGCATCGTAGCTTATATGGAGTGTTCGGAATAGTGTGGCAACCCCGTCGCTTGGCATCAGCCCTGTGGCTAGAACCACCAAGTCGGCAGGAATGTCAAACTCCTTATTATTAAGGAAGTCTCGTCCAGAAACGGAAAGCTTGCCGTTGTGCTGAGATACATTGTCAATTCGACCCCTTAAGTAAGTGGTTCCTGCTTTCTCCGCTCGCGTCAAGAAGTCTTCGAAAATCTTACCACCTGGTCCCCGGACATCGGTATATATGATATGGCTCTGGACCTCCGGGTCATGCTCTTTTAGCATAATAGCGTGCTTAGCCATATACATGCAGCATACCTTGCTACAATAGCCATTCCCGGTGCGCTCATCGCGAGAGCCGACACAACTGATAAAGACTATGTCTTTGGGGTGAGCTCTATTGGATGGGCGGATTACCTCACCACCAGTGGGTCCCGCGGCGCTCATCATCCTCTCCAGTTGTAGGCTACTGATGACGTCAGGATATACACCACCACCGTAGATGCTAAACTGGGTGTGGTCCAGGGCTTCGACCCCGGTAGCCACTACTATTGCTCCTACATCTTCTTCGACTACCTCGTCTTGCATCTCATGGTCAATGGCCTTAGCCTCGCAAACCTTTTCACACTCCCGACACTCGGAGCAGACTGCGCAATTAAGGCAGCGCTTGGCTTCGGCTATAGCCTCGGCCTCACCGAAACCAAGTTCAACCTCAGTAAAGGAGCTGACCCGTTTTCCCAACTCAAGCGTGGGCATGACTGCTCTTTCTTTTTTTACTACGCCCTCTTTGGGCACATCCTTAACCCTTTCGCGGATCTCTGGTCTACCCTCTCTTAAGTCATGGCTGCGCAAGTAGCGATCGATAGAAATGGCTGCTTCCTTACCCGCGGTGATAACGGCAATGACATCAGCCGGGCCAGAGACCACATCGCCACCAGCGAAGACGCCATCAATATTTGTTTGCAAGGTAACGGGATCGACCTCTAGTGTGCCCCAACCAGTGTAGTCCAGTTCCCTCGGCAGCATTGTTTTATCCACAGCCTGACCAATGGCGATGATGACATTGTCGACATTTATGGTGAATTCTGAGCCCTTAATAGGCACGGGACGGCGACGACCGCTAGCGTCAGGTTCGCCCAACTCCATACGAATACATTGTATGCCGGCTACTCGATTATCTTTGGATATTACCTTGACTGGTGCTGCCAGGAAATGAATCTTTACTCCTTCACGCTCCATTTCCTCAATTTCGCTGGGAATGGCTGGCATTTCGGCTCGTGAGCGACGATAGACAATGGTCACCCCCTTAGCTCCAAGGCGCAAGGCTACTCTAGCGGTGTCAACAGCGGCGTTGCCACCACCGATAACTGCAACCCGACCCCCTAGGCTAATCTTCACTCCGGAATTTACCAGCCTCAGAAAGTCGAGAGCGTGGATCACTCCGCTGGTTTCCTCACCAAGGATCCCTATCTTCTGGCTTGACTGGGCACCGCTGCCTAGGAAAATGGCCCTGTATCCTTGGTTGAAAATCTCGCCGAGGTCTTTCACCGGCTTATTCGTCTGGATCTTCACCCCCAGTTCCTGTATGTAACTTATATCATTATCCACTATTTCCTTGGGCAATCTATATTCAGGGATACCATACCTCAGGAGGCCACCTGCCCGGGGGAGAGCCTCGAACACGGTAACAGCATAACCCTCCCTGACTAGATCGTAAGCACAGGCAAGCCCGGCAGGCCCAGAGCCAATAACGGCCACTCTATCTTCTTTTGTCCTTTCGACTGGGATCGCCTTTTCTCTCCCTACCCTTAGCTCGTAATCAGTAACGAACCGTTTCAGGCTTCGAATGGCAAGAGGTTCATCAACATGCCTTCGCTCGCAGTCCAGTTCGCAAGGATGTGTACAGACCCGTCCAAGAACTCCTGGGAAGGGCACGGCTCTTCTAATTACCTCCAGGGCCTCTTTAAACTTGCCTTGGGAAATAAGGGCGATGTAGCCTTGGGCATTAACCCCGGCAGGACAGGCAACCCGGCAGGGTGGATAGCCTCGTTTGTCTATAGTATACTTATTTGGAATCGCCTGGGGAAAAGGAATGTAGATAGCCTTTCGCTTACCTAGGTTCTGGTCAAATTCACTCTTTAGCTCAATGGGACAAACCTTAGCGCACTCACCGCAGCCAGTGCACTTGCTCACATCGATGTAGCGGCTCTTGCTTCTAATCTTAACCCGGAAGTTTCCCACATACCCTGAGACATCCTCCACCTCGCTATAGCTCATTAGCTTAATATTGGCATGCTGTCCCACTGTAGTCATCTTGGGTGTGAGGATACAAGCAGAGCAATCCAGTGTAGGGAAGGTCTTATCTAGCTGGGCCATACGCCCCCCGATAGAGGGCTCCCGCTCAACCAGGACTACCTCGTACCCGGCATCAGCGATATCTAGAGAGGCCTCAATGCCAGCAATGCCACCACCGATGACCAGGGCACGTTTGGTAATGCCAATCTGTTTGGGAACGAGAGGCTCTTGCCAGGTGACTCTGGCGACTGCTTTCCGCACCAAATCTATTGCCTTAGCCGTGGCTTCCTCAACTCGGTCAGGGTGGACCCAGCTGCAATGCTCCCGTATGTTTGCGATTTCCAGAAGATAGGGGTTTAAACTGGCACTGGCTACTGTTCTGCGAAAGGTCATCTCATGCATGCGCGGTGAACAGGCGCCAATAACCACACGGTTGAGCTGGTGCTCGGTTACAGCTTGACGAATAGATGCCTGACCGGGGTCACTACAGGTGAACTTATTATCTTCAACATGAACTACCTGAGGTAGTTTTCTTACTGCCTCTATCACTTCCGGGATGTTTACGCTCCCAGCTATGTTACTACCACAGTGACAGAGGAAAACTCCGATTCTAGCCATGCCCTATTTTTCGATTACACCTTTCTCATAAGTTAGACATACTAACAGGGATGAAGCTCAACTCAGCAGAAGTCACAAATGTGCCAGATAAGCTTGATTCCCTAGTCCCAAACGGTACACTATATAACCACAAAAGATGGAATGTCAACATATTAGCGCTTCCCGTTTCGCTAGCACGGAATACATTGGCTTAGTCTGTCTACAATGTTACCATCGGCGTTGCGAATGATAATACCTAGGGGCATCTGACTGGTAGCGCGTGGGTGGCACAAACGAAACATGGGTCATAGGCTCGGTATGCCATCTCAACCATATCGAGGATGCCCTCAGTTGCCTCCTTGCCTTTTTGAATTAGAGCCTGAGTGACTTTCTTAATAGACATGTATATGGCAGCATTATTATTGCCAGTACTCACAATCAGGTTCACCTTGTTGGTCATACCACGCTCACCAGTTTGATAATGGTGAATAAGAGTACCCCTGGGTGCTTCTGGTATGCCAACACCGTCAACTGTGGTTGCTCTTGAGATGATGCGGATGTTAGGATCGGCATTTTTCGGATCTCGGCACGGCTCAAGCAGTCTTTCAGCAGCATATCGTAACTCAATTAATCTTGCCCAATGCGTGGCTAGAGCACGATACACAGGTTTGCTATCCAAAGTCTGATACATTCTTTCATACTCGGCTTCAGCCAAAGGCGCTACGCTATAGATAGCGCTGTCTTTGCTTTCAATCAGTACTTTCCAACCAATCTTCTTCAAGAAGGGAGACTTAAAATAAGTCCACGGCTCAACATGTTCAGCAATGTAATCAAGTTAATTGGCTGGCTTGAACTTAGCAAATTCTTTTCCATCAGAGTCGACTACACGTACATCACGTTGATCGGAATACCACTTTGTTGTTGGCATCAACTAGCCCTATGTAATAGCTCTTCATAGTATACATATCGCTCAAAATAAGGTCAACCACACTCTTTATTCTTAAGAACCACGTCATCAAAGATTTTCAATCATAGTTTGCTGAATTCCACCATAGATTTGGACTTTTCCTCAAAATCACAGTGCTCATCTTCAGTAATTGCCTTGCTGACGCCGCCGGGCAAACCACACACTGAGTGAGTCGCTTTGCCACCGATAACTGCCTGAATATCCGGGGCATAAGCTCGATGCTTTATAACCTCCATCCCTGTTTCCAGTCCAAGCTTGGCAATAAGACCTAAGAGGTTCCTCTCCGCCGGCTCAGCAGTAGATCCTAGGACAAAATCAGGTGCTGCTAAGACATAAAAGTGAGCGATATGGGAATGACACATATGCGCCGAATAATATAGCTCTCTTACCTTTTTGGCCGCTGACGGTGGTTCGACATGAAAGACGGCATCAACGGCTTTGGCTGACGCCATGCGGTGGGCTGAGGGACAAACACCACAGATTCTGGTAGTAATCCGGGGGAGTTCCTCTACCGGTCTACCCTCGCAAAATTTCTCGAAGCCACGGAACTCAGGTATTCGAAGATAGGGGTTAGCCACATTGCCCTCGTCATCAAGGAAAATATCGATCCTGCCATGACCTTCGAGGCGAGTAAATGGGTCAATAGTAATCTTTTTCATAATATCTCCTCTCGGATTATATTCGTTTTCTATTTATCATTGCCGTGGGCAAGCCAAAGCGGTAAAAAGTGCCGGCTGGGTCCTTAGCCTGGTTCATAAGTCTCTCTACGTATTCAGCGGATAAATCTTTCTCATTCTCTAGTCCTAAGATTGAAGCTATGGCAGACACCATTTTAGCTCCTTGGTCAGTGACTCCCGGAGGCGGTCCAAAGCAGCCGCGACATGGTATGTTGGCTTTAATGCATCTAGCTTCACAGCCTCCTCGTGTTGCTGGCCCGATACATATTATCCCCTGTTCAAGAAGGCATTTTTCAGGGTCGGGGATAATCTCATGAGGACGGTAAATTTTGTCGATTGTTTTCTCCTCCTTTGTTCGAGGGCACTCTTCGCACAGCGCCTTGTCTGAACCAAATACTGTCCCCACCGGTGGTAGGTTTCCTGCGGCTAAGGCATCCACAAGTTGGGAGATAATGGGCACGGTGGGGGGACATCCTGGGATATAGTATTCGACATCAACCACTTGGTTTAAGGCTTTCACTGTGTCCCACCATTCAGGCAATTCTAACTCATCTTCAGCGACATTGGTTACACTTTGAGGAAATACTTTATCAGGATTATCACAGCTCTGGCTTTCGACATAAGCTCGCTCGAAAGCCTGAACTCTATTAGAGAAATTAGATAACCCCGGTATTCCTCCAAGATGGGCGCATGAACCAAAGGCAACCATTGTCTTCGATTTGGCACGGAGCAATTTGGCTATCTCCTCCTGCTCTGAAGTCCTGACTGCCCCATTAAATAAGCAAATATCTATATCCTTATCTGGCATTGCCTCGACATGATGTCGTTTGAAGTCAAGGGCTATTGGCCAGAAAACAATATCAGCTATCTCAGCCACTTGAAGAATCTTTTCATTGATATCCAAAATAGCCACGTCACAACCACCACAACTAGCCGACCAATAAATAGCCAGTTTCAGCTTAGCCATGTTTTGCCTCTTGAGAATTTTGCTTGAAGGGACCTAAGGCCCTAACCTTCTCTGTCATATCATTGACTATGGATACAAAGCGGGCACCCTCAGATGCTGATACCCAATCGAGATGAACGCACTCTTCCTCAATCCCTAATTGAGCCAGCATTTTCTTGAGCAATGGCATACGTCGTAGCGTCTTATAATTTCCTTGAATATAATGGCAATCCCCAAGGTGACAACCCAGAACCAAGACACCGTCAGCTCCAAGTTGAAAAGCTTTGAGAATGAAGGTTGGCTCTACTCGACCACTTCACATTACTCTGATGGTTCTGACATTGGGGGAGCTTTTCATCCTGGCAGTACCAGCCAAATCAGCCCCCCGGTAAGAGCACCAATTACACAAGAAGCCGACTATTCTTGGTTCAAATTCAGTCATCATTACCTCCTTTGAGTTTTGTGAGGTTGTTTAATTTTGCCTCATTCAGTTTTAATAATCTTCACCCCCAAGATTTTCGTAGTGTGACCCTTTGAGGCTGTGCACTAAGCTGAAGCCGCGCACTACATTTTTGAACACCCCCGTTCATTCAATAACCAAGAGCACCAGTCTTCTATTCCGGTGCCGGTCTTGCAGGAGATCTCAAGAATTTTAACCTTCGGGTTCAGCCCCACAAGGGCATTTTGAAAAGAGGGGATATCGAAATCAACGTAGGGCAGAAGGTCAATCTTGTTTATCACCACTGCGTCAGCATCAGCGAATATCATAGGGTATTTGATAGGCTTGTCATCACCTTCAGGCAAACTGGAGATCACTACTCTTCTATGTTCCCCGAGGATGAACTCAGAGGGGCAGATAAGATTGCCTACATTCTCAATGAGAAGTAGGTCTATATCTTCTAGTGGTAAGCCCTGGAGAGCATGGCTAATCATATTGGCAATTAAGGTGCAATTCTCTGACATATTTCTTGTGGTTATCTGGACAACTGCCACTGCCTCGTTTTTAACCCTTTCCGCATCCAGCGTTGAGGCCACATCGCCTTCGACAACTGCAATTCTTAGCTTATTCTTCAGCTTAGCTATAGTTTGTAAGATGAGGCTTGTCTTGCCGGCACCAGGAGATGACATAATATTAATAGCAAAAACTTTGTGCTTGTCCAGAAGACACTGGTTTTGAGAGGCTATAGACTCGTTGGCCTCCAGAATGTTTTGTATAACTTCTATTTTCCTCATTCCGCCTCTATGCTTTCTATATATAGCTCACGCCCTCCAGTTATTTCCACGCTTTGGCTTTGGCATTTGGGACAAGTCCATATGGTGTCTTGAGGGCAAAAAACAGCGGAGCAACTTCGGCAGCGAAATTGAGCTGGTGCCAATTCGAAGTGAAGGCTTGCTCCTTCAGCGATGCTATCCTTGCTGAGGAAATCAAAATAAAATTGAATACAATCAGGTACGAAACCTGACAACTCGCCAATAACTAAGTTGATTTTAGTAATCTTGCTAACTTGTGCCTCTTTAGCTTTATCCAAGGCAATATTGACAATACTTTCCGTTATCCCCAGCTCGTGCATATCATACAACTGCCAGACAGTGTGGTATTATAGCTCACCTTAACCTCAAAATCTAGCTATTGTGCTGGCTGACCACATAGGTAACACTGGACTACGGATCTTAGCAAGTTTCCTTTCAATATACTCCACAGGGGGCAAGATAGCCAGGTGATTGGTGCGGGCGGTTGAAGTTATACTCAATAAGCCATTCAGTTAGCCCGGGATTGAGCTCTTCAGGGTCTAAAGATAGATTAAAGTTGTAAAGCCATTCATACTCTAAGGTCTGGTTGAATCTCTCTATCTCAGAGTTATCCTTTGGGGTTTTGACTCTGGAGAAGTACCTTTGAATACCCAATTTGGCGGTAGTCTTTTCAAACTCCCAGGCAAACTCACTCCCATTATCCGTCTGCAAGTTTTCTATGGGCTGACCAACAAGGTAGCGGAGACGATAAAGAAAATCTGCTGCAGACCTTGAGCTCTTATTTTTGTACATCCTGGCATAGCCTAACTTAGTGGCATGGTCCACGGCAGTCACGATATATCTTTTAAGATTATTCCGGTAGATAACAATGGTATCAAGCTGAAAAAGG
>CAYTBB010000018.1:0-25253 GCA_964435965.1 uncultured Dehalococcoidales bacterium | reverse complement strand
GGTGAGCGGTATACTTGCACCTTTCTTCGAATCGTTAACCCTGCTATCCCTGAAAGAGTCGAAAATCCCCCTTAGGAAGCTATGATTTATTCTTCCAAAGGCTAAGAGGGGAAAATGTCAGCATTCCACTTCAACACCTAAAACAGATTCAGACAAAGAATAAAGCCATATTGAAATTTCCACCACTTATTTAGTGAAAACTGGTTGACAAACAGGGAAGGAAAGTAGAATGTAGCCTACAGACAATGCGTAGGGAAGAAACACACCCTAGGTGTAGAAAATAACGGAAGGGGGAATCATGTCGCTTGTACCAGATTTTGAAATAGGCTTGTGGAATGCTTGGATTCTCACGCTTTATCTTCCGTTACATCCTCTTTTAATAATGCTGATTGTCAAAGATGCCAACAAAAAAAGGAATTTCCTGCTTATAACAAGACTGAGAAAATAATTAGCACTTTTACGAACTTGGCAAATAAGAATCGCTTTGCGTCCTCTAGCATAATAGTGGAGCTAGTTAGGATGGCTCTTTTACAACTGGGTAACAAATGATAAACTCAGGAAGGAGGATTACCAGATGGAATGGGGAATGGCAAATCGTATAGCACAATTAATCCAATCGGATGGGCATGCTCTGTTTTTGCCGGTAGACCATGGATACTTTCAGGGTCCCACCAGAAGATTGGAAGAACCACGTAAAACTATTGAGCCTCTCCTGCCTTATGCTGATGCCATCTTCATTACTAGAGGCGTGTTACGCTCATCAGTAGACCCCGATAACGCCAAACCAATTATTCTCCGAGTGTCTGGTGGCACTAGTATGGTCGGGAAAGACCTGGCTAATGAAGGAATTACCACCTCTATGGAGGAGGCTATCCGCCTTAACGCTTCGGCAGTAGGAATTTCGATCTTTGTTGGTACTGACTACGAGAAAGAGTCGTTATTGAATCTAGCAAAACTTGTTGACGAGGGCGAAAGGTATGGCATACCAGTAATGGCGGTTACCGCTGTGGGTAAGGAGCTCGAAAAACGAGACGCCCGTTACCTTGCCCTGTCCTGTCGCATCGCCGCTGAGTTGGGCGCACGGGTGGTGAAAACCTACTGGTGTGAAAACTTTGAAATGGTGGTAAAGGGTTGTCCCGTTCCAGTGATTATGGCCGGCGGGCCTCAGGTTGATACTGAGCTTAAGGTGTTTGAATTTGTCTATGACGGGATGCAAAAAGGGGCTATCGGAGTGAATCTAGGAAGGAATATCTGGCAAAATGATTTCCCGGTGGCGATGATTAAGGCGATACGTGCCATTGTTCACCAAAATGCAACCCCAAAAGAGGCTCAAGAGTCATACAACAATGAAGAGGAGCGGGATCTCAAGAAGCCGTGACTGGCAGAAGGAAACATAGAATGCATGTTGCCATGTGGTATAACAACCGAGATGTGCGGATAGAGGAGATGCCTATTCCACAAGTTGGTTCTGGTGAGCTGCTGGTGCGAGTAGAAGCTTGTGGTATCTGCGGTAGTGATGTCATGGAATGGTATCGCCTTGACCGGGCGCCGCTAGTGCTGGGTCATGAGATTGGCGGGCAAATTGTGGCTGTAGGAGAAGGAGTGCAGCGCTACAAAGAGGGCGACCGCATATCTGCCGCTCATCATGTCCCGTGCAACACATGTCACTACTGCCTGAGTGACCATCACACCGTTTGTGAGATGCTCCGCCGGACGAATTTTGATCCCGGTGGTCTTGCTGAATATATTCGGTTGCCGGCCATCAATGTGGACCGTGGAGTATTCCTGCTGCCGGGCGAGGTATCTTACGAAGAAGCGACATTTATTGAACCCCTAGCTTGCGTACTGCGCGGACAAAGGCTGGCACACATGCAGCCTGGCAACAGTGTGCTCGTTATTGGCAGTGGCATTGCCGGCCTACTCCATGTGCAGCTCGCCCACACTTTGGGGGCAAGTCGGGTGATAGCGACAGACATAAATGACTATCGGCTGGAGGCAGCGCGACGGCTTGGGGCTGATGCCACCATCAATGCTAAAGAGGACTTGCCCACCCGCCTGCGTCAGGTCAATCAAGATCGCCTGGCTGACCTAGTGATAGTGTGCACCGGTGCTACATCAGCCATTGACCAAGCATTAAAGTTGGTGGAACGTGGGGGCACTATTCTCCTCTTTGCACCAACAAGCCCCGGCGTTACTATTCCAATTTCAATAAATGAGCTTTTTTGGCGCACTGATACAACACTCACCACCTCCTATGGCGGCAGCCCTGCTGACTACCAAACGGGGCTGGAACTAATTCGGGCTGGGACTATCCCAGTGCGTCAGATGATTACCCATCGTCTGGGTCTGGCAGAGACAGGCTTAGGTTTCCAGCTTGTCGCCGATGCCCAGAATTCTATCAAGGTAATAATTGAGCCGAAGAGGTAACCAATATGCCTTGGTATCATACCAATAATCCTAGAATAGCGTACAAAGTGAGATACCAAGGTGAAGCGTGAGAATTAGGCGGCGCTGCATTTTATCTTATTGGATGTAACAAAAAGCCAGAAAGTTAAACAGAGACTGCGATCAAACTTATTGCTTTTGTAGCATACCCTTAATCATATCAAGCAGCTTCTGGCCACAAATCTGTTGTTGATAGTGAATCTCACAGGGGAATTTATCACATCTGAAACAATGATCAACGTTATTCTTGATTGCGGAATCAAGTATAGAGCAAGGGTGTCCCATTACTTTCGTAAATCTTTCTAGCTTCTCCAGAGCCTTTGCGTCAGTTCCTGGTACACAACGGTCTATAGGGCACAATCCTTTATCAGGAAATCCACACACCTCACAAGCTAAACCACATTACTGGCATAATCATACCCCCCCCTTAGTTTGCCTATTTTTATATCAAGCCTATCCTGAATCCATGTCCACTGCTTGCCAATATGTTTTGCCTGAAAGTCTTTGTATTGACTCGAATGTATGGCAAGAAGTCATTCCTGGACTTTTCATCTCATGGTTTGCTGCTACGCACACCATGGTCTGGCTGTAGTACCCGTTCATTAGTAGAAAAGTCACTAATTTTCTCTGTTCAACCTTTCTCCGGGAAAGCCAAGGCTGTGCGCAGGGCCCGTAGTGAACCGTTCGTCGTAATGCTGCCCCTTTGTCAACTTAAATAGTAAGGAGTATGATTGTGCCCCACACAGTAAGTCGATCAGGGAATGAAGTTTTAGCATTATTATGACAGGATTAAGAAAGAAGCAGCCGATGAGTAGATTGAAGTGGGCGTGGGCCTGGCTCGTGTTTCTGGTAATCCTCGATATAGTAATCCCATGGTTTATCCTCACCCGTGTGGAACGCATGAGCGGTTCCTTCTTATTCTGGACAATATGGACAACAGTGGCAATCATTAGTGCCTTCGTCATCTTTCTAAGATGGAGAGAGGTTCGGTGATGGGCGCCACCTTCTGGGTATGGGCTAGCATCGGCGCCTACATAGTGCTGGGACTGGCCATCGCCATGATGGCGCGACGCCAACTGGGTGTGGGAGTGAGCGAATTCTTCCTCGCCAACCGACGGGTTGGCGGCTTCGTATCGGCGCTTACCTACAGCGCCACCACCTACAGTGCCTTTATGATGATCGGCCTCGCTGGCTTGACCTATTTCAGCGGTGTCGGTGCCCTCGGTTTTGAGCTGACTTACCTGTGTGGCATGTTCATGATGGTATTTTTCCTGCCTCGCTTCTGGCTGGTAGGGCAAAAATATGGCTATATCTCACCGGGGGAACTGTTGAGCGACCGCTACCAGAGCAAAGCGGTAGGTGCTACGGCTACCATACTGTCGCTAATCTTTCTCGTACCTTATGCAGCAGTCCAGTTGATGGGCGTCGGCTTTCTGATGAATGGCATCAGCCAAGGGGCTATTCCTGTATTTGGTGGCATTATCATCGCCACTTTGTGCGCCGTCGCTTGGTCCAGCATCGCCGGGTTGCGCTCCGTCGCCTGGACGGATGCCTTCCAGGCCCTAGTCATGATTCTGGTTTCCGCTGCTGTGCTCGGAGTTGTGGTCACCGTATTAGGTGGATTTGCGTCCTTCTTCGGCAGGCTCGAGTCGGAGGTGCCTGAGCTACTGAGGGTGCCCACTACCACCGGAGCTTGGAATATCAATATGTTTATCGGCCTTTCCCTGCCCTGGTTTTTCTTCCTGATATCCAACCCGCAGGTAAGCCAAAGACTGTTCATTCCGAAATCGGTCGCTGCCATGAAACGGATGGTGGGCGGCTTCTTCATCTTTGGCTTCATGTATACCTTGATTTCAGTGCTGTGGGGATTTAGCGCCCGTCTGCTGGTCCCAGGATTGGAAAACCCAGACCTGGCCACGCCGAGCCTGCTGGCATTGCCGATAATACCTATGGCTCTAGCCATAATGGTTATGATTGGCATTACCGCAGCAGCCATCACCACCATCGATTCTGTCCTGCTTACCCTATCCTCAATGTGGGCTCGTGACATCCACAAAGGCTTGATCAATCCCCGGCTTTCCGAGGCGGGTGAACTAAGGGTAGGCCAATGGGTTATTCCAATCATGGCCACCATCGCTTTTGTTTTTGCCTGGTGGGCTGCGGGCAAAGCAGGGTTAGCCTTCATGATAGCTCCTCTTTCCGCTGCCGCCTCCGCTGGCCTTTTGATGGTCGTTCCGACCATTTTCGGCGCTTTCTTCTGGAAAAGAGCGACAGCAGTGGGCGCCATAGTGAGCTGCATCGCGGGCGCCATTGTTGTCCTGCTGTTGCAGGTCACCGGCTGGAAGCCTCTGGGATGGTGGCCAGGTACCTGGGGCATCGTCATCTGCCTTCCCATGTTCATCATTGTCAGCCTGCTCACCAAACCGCCGAGAGAGAAAGCAGAAGAGTTCATGGGTTATCTACAGAGAAAGTTGACACAAGGGCATTTCATCTGAATTGTCTACTTTCTTCTTCAATGCATGTGTAGAGCATCACATGCTGTTGGTAAGAATTAGATTTCCTAACTGACGTCAAGCCTTAATTAGCTAATGGAAGACAAGGGAAATAGAATACAAGCCAGAATGTTGGTCGTTGCACGATTCATCGAATTGTTGCATTCAATACATATTTCCTAGAAATAGTGGGTTGGCCTCATACCGCCAGTTCTAGAATGTCTTTGGACAGGGGGATTGCGTACGTGTGCTCCTTGATCCTCGCGTCGACGTGTCCTCTGTCTCTGTGTCCCTCCGCAACGTGATAAACACAAAGGTACGATTCTCTTTGAGCAAAGCTTCCTGGGTTACCCAATTGAAAAAGCAAGACAGAACGACGAAGTAATGACGAACAGTGGAATAGAAAGCCTTAGGCTGGGAAGTCTCAGAACCATTGCCTTCCAGCCCCCAGCGGTGTGTTTCACTCCCTACATAGCCTAGGAACTCGCGGATGTCCCATTCAGTGATAAGTCGGGCATCATCAGACCAATCTTGCTTTTCAGCGTACCACAGAAAACGCTTAAGGTTACCTCGCTAGTATTCTACCGTCCTCGGACTTTTTCCCTCTGTTTGTTTTGTGAGCAGAAATCCCGTCACCAGTGACTTGAGGGATGCCCCTGGTGGTGCCCCTGATTTGATTGATATAACCATTATTCATTTTGCGGACCTGCCTATTTTCTACCGATTCAGGTGGGCTAACCACCATTTTCCCTGTCTATGGTCGGGGTGAGAGGATTTGAACCTCCGACCACCTGAACCCCATTCAGGTGCGCTACCAGGCTGCGCTACACCCCGTGGCTTAACCTTCCCTCATATGCTATCATAATGGCGCTACTAGGACAACAATTACCAGCTGAGAAATTTTACTCTGAGCGAAGCGAGGAGTCCATACAAGAGATTTTTCGCCCATAGGGCTCAGAATGACATACAGGATTCGTAGCCTTGGCTAAGAAGCAAAAGGAAAATAAACCCAAGCAAGTCCCTACCAAGCGTCAGCTCTCTAAATGGCAACGCCAGACAAGGATACGCCATATTACAATAATCGCCGTCGCTATTTTTCTAGCTGGCATTTTGGGTTATGTGGGCTATGGATACTATAATAGTGAAATTAAGCCTTCTCACGGGATTGTAATCGAGGTAAATGATGTGTCATTTAATTTGGGCTATTATATGAAAATGCTCGATGCCCAGACCAAGAACATGGAAACAAGCTATGTGTATTACTGGACAGATATAATTGCCCGGTATATTGAGGATGCAGAGCTGATGAGGCAGGGAGCCAAAGCTTTGGATATAGTAGCGAGCAGAGAAGAAATAGACACAGCCATCGAGGAGAAGGAATACCCCAATGATAAGATATATCGGGATATAGGGGAAACCGACATATTGTACGAGAAGCTCTCGGGGTATTTTGACTCTGCGTTACCTGATACAATGGAGCAGGCACATGTTCAAGTGATGCTTGTGGAGAGTCAAGAAATGGCCGATGCGGTAATGGCTAAAATCGAAAGCAGCGGGAATTTCACTGCCTTGGTTGATGAGTTCTCCTGCAATCCCCAAATCGAGGGTGATTTAGGCTGGCTGCCCCGAGAATTAATGCCCAATTCCCTTATTGGAGAGGTTGCTTTCAGCCTTGAGCCTAGGGAGACAAGCAAGATTTATGATGAGTCAGTAATTAAAAACGTCGGTTATTGGCTTATAGAGGTTACTGATAAGAATGAAGAAGGGGGGATAAAGGCTAGAGCCATGCTACTGGGTAGTGAACAGGAAGCGCTGGAAATTAAGAGCAAGCTTGATAAAGGTGAAGATTTTGCCGCGCTGCCAAAAGAATATTCCCAGCATGGTAGCAAAGATGATGGGGGCGAGCTTGGTTGGTTAAAACAAGGGGATATGAACAGCGAGGCTTTCGATGAGATTGCGTTTAACCTGCCCCTCAACAGTGTGAGCGAGCCGGTTAAGGATGAATCAGCTCAAACTGAGGGTGGTTGTTGGATAGCTAAGGTTCTGCAGAAAGGTGAGCATGAACTCAGTGAGGAGATTAAGGAGAGGCTCACAAGCAACGACTTTGCTCAGTGGCTTCAGGAGCAAAGGGAAAATAACACCATTAACAATTATCTTGACGAAGAAAAGAGAGCCTGGGCTGTAGACAGAGTTTTGAAAAGGAGATAGCACTATGACGAAAGATATTGGCATCGGTTTATTGGGGCTAGGTACTGTAGGCAGTGGTGTAGCTAGGGTTCTACGCGACAAAGCTAGCAGCCTAGCAGAACAAATAGGAGCCTCACTTGTTTTGAAAAAAGTGCTGGAGCGTGACATAACTAAACCGCGTGCACTAAAGCTTGAACCTCGTATGCTCGCTAATCATATTGATGAAGTTATCGCTGACCCCGAGGTAGATATAGTGATTGAGGTTATCGGGGGTGAGCATCCTGCCTTTGAATATATAAAACAAGCTATCACTAACGGTAAGTATGTGGTTACTGCCAACAAGGAAGTAATAGCCAAGTATGGATATGAGCTATTATCTTTAGCCCAGAAACATAATGTAGGCCTTCGCTATGAGGCGAGCGTGGGTAGCGGCATACCACTTATCTCCCCTTTCCAGCAAGATTTGGCCGCTAATGATATCTCAGCCATCTATGCCATCCTCAACGGCACTACCAACTATATTCTGACCCGGATGTCACAAGAAGGATTGGATTTCTCTTTAGCTTTAAAGCAAGCCCAGGAACTAGGTTATGCTGAAGCCAATCCGGCTAATGATATTGAAGGCATAGATGCTGCTTATAAATTAGCTATTTTGTCCAGTTTAGCCTTCCACACCGCGGTAAAGCCCCAAGATATATATTGCGAGGGGGTTTCTCGTCTTCAGGTCAGCGATTTCAGGTATGCCAAAGAATTTGGTTACGCTATCAAGCTTCTGGCTATTGCCAAGCGAGCGGACGAAGCTATTGAGTTGCGTGTCCACCCTGTTTTCATTCCCGAGCATTCTCAATTAGCCAAGGTTAACGGCGTTTATAATGCCATTCAAGTAGAAGGCGACTTAGCTGGCAGGTTGGTCTTTTATGGACAAGGAGCAGGAGCTTTGCCAGCTTCCAGCGCTATTATAGCAGATGTGTTAACCATAGCCAGGAACATTTGTCACGGAGTAACCAATGTTCCCAAAATAGAGTTAAACCAGAAACTACTTGTTAAGCCTATGACCAATATAAAGACACGCTATTATTTCAGGCTGAATGTGGCTGACCGTCCTGGCGTTTTAGCTCAAATCTCAAAAGTTTTGGGCGACAATTCCATCAGCATCTCAGCCGTGATTCAAAAGGAGAGCAACCCAATATCTCACACTGCTGTGATTGTCATTATGACTCATCCAGCAGAGGAGAAGGCAGTGCAAAAGGCTCTAGGGGAAATAAGACAGCTGACAGTGGTGAATGAAATCAGCAATTTTATCAGGGTTGAGGGATGAAGCAAAGCGTTCTAAATAGATATCGTGACCTCCTCCCAGTTACTCCATCAACCCCTCTAATTACACTTGGTGAAGGTGATACACCTTTAGTAAGGTCACGAACACTGGAGAAAGAGCTTAATTGTGGTGAACTTTATTTTAAGCTTGAAAGTTGCAACCCTACGGGCTCCTTTAAAGACCGTGGTATGGTGGTAGCAGTGGCTAAGGCAGTAGAAAAAGGTAGCTC
Source organism: uncultured Dehalococcoidales bacterium (assembly GCA_964435965.1). GTDB lineage: Bacteria > Chloroflexota > Dehalococcoidia > GIF9 > AB-539-J10 > 20-14-all-45-10. The sequence goes on along the minus strand of CAYTBB010000018.1, from coordinate 16,585 downwards.
CAGCATCATCTGTGCTTCCACCGGCAATACCAGTGCCTCAGCGGCCGCTTATGGAGCTAGATTTGGGCTGAAAGCTATTGTCATCATCCCTAAGGGAAAAATAGCTCTGGGAAAACTAGCTCAAGCTATAGCTTATGATGCCCAGATTATAGGCATAAGGGGTAATTTCGACCAAGCACTTCAAATAGTCCGCACTTTAAGTGAAAAATACCCGGTCACCCTAGTTAACTCAATAAATCCCCATCGGATTGAAGGGCAAAAGACTGCTGCCTTTGAAATTGTGGATGACCTGGGCGATGCTCCTGATTATCTCTTTATACCTGTAGGCAACGCTGGTAACATTACTGCCTACTGGAAGGGGTTTGTGGAGTATAACCGGGTTGGCAAAGCAAGCCATACTCCAAAGATGATGGGTTTCCAGGCTGCTGGGGCAGCTCCCATAGTACAGGGGAAAATTATCAAGCGGCCCAAAACGATCGCTACCGCCATTCGCATTGGCAACCCTGCTAGCTGGCACAAGGCAGTGGCAGCCAGAGACGAGTCGAGGGGCATCATCGATTGCGTCACTGATGATGAAATTATGCACGCCTACCGATTGGCAGCAAGCAAGGAAGGTGTTTTTGGTGAGCCAGCCTCAGCTGCCTCTCTAGCTGGACTTATTAAGCTAGCACAAAAACAAGACTTTTCCGGCAAAAGAGTGGTTTGCATTATTACTGGAACAGGGCTGAAAGACCCTGGCGTGCCAGCTAAATATGCTAAACCTCCAATGGAGCTCCCGGCTGACTTAGCTGCAGTCGAGAAAGCTCTAGGTTGGGACTATTCCCTTCGTCACCCTGACCCTAACCCTTTCACTTTTTGTCATTCTGAGGGAGCACAGCGACCGAAGAATCTTGCTCAGGGTAAACTCCGTGAAAGGGAAGGGTCTCGGAATCTTAGAGATTCTTCGCTGTTCTCAGAATGACATTATAATAATGAAGAAGCACGAAATATCAATATCCAAATCCCAAAATATTTGGAGCTTGGAATTTAGGATTTGAGATTTAAGCTTAAGGAGGTTCAAATATGCCGAAGATTGTTACGGAGAAAGTGGGAAAATTTAGCCAGCATTACCCTAAAATAGCGGTCATAGTTACTGCCAGTGCTCGCGGCAAAGATAATGCCATGACTGCTGCCTGGCACAGCTCAATTTCTCGCAATCCCCCTCTTTACGGCGTCTCTATCTCACCCAAAAGATTCACCTACCAGCTTATCACTGAGAGCAAGGAGTTTGGCATTAATTTTATGCCCTTGCAAAAAGCTTCCCTAGCTGCCAGAGTTGGCGGCACTTCAGGACAGGAAATGGACAAATTTGAAAGGTTTGATATTGAGAAGGAGAAGCCCTTAAGAACTGAGGTACCTATATTGAAAGATGCTTATGCCGCTTATGAATGTAAACTTGTGGATAGTAAGCCTTATGGTGACCATATTTGGGTGGTTGGTGAAATTGTGGCTGTGCATCTCCTTGAGGAAGCCTTCACTGAAGAAGGTGCTCTCGACCTAAATAAGGTAAAACCGCTTCTCTATCTTGGTTTAGAGTTCTATGTCTCTTCAGATAAGCATAGTAGCCACCTTATAAAGAGAGGAGTTTAAATGGTTAACCAGGATAAAATCAAGCTTGCGGCAGTCTCTATAATTGAGGCTATCGGGGAGGATATCTCTAGAGAAGCTATTAAAGATACCCCGCAACGCATCGCTGAAATGTATGCTGAGCTTTTTTCTGGTTTGGATGCCGACCCAAAAACTGAGCTAACGGTGGGCTTTGAGGAAGGTCACCGAGAGCTAGTGATATTAAGGGATATCCCTTTTTATTCTATGTGTGAGCATCATTTGCTTCCCTTTTACGGAGTGGCTCACGTAGGCTATATCCCTGGCACAGATGGTAAAGTGGTAGGGATAAGTAAGCTAGCCAGAGTAGTAGAGATATTCGCCAGGCGTCCTCAGATTCAAGAAAGAATGACTAAGCAGATTGCTGATGCTATCTTCGAAGCTCTTCAACCCGATGGCGTAGGTGTGGTTATTCAAGCGGAGCATCTATGCATGATTATGCGAGGGATAAAAAAACCGGGGACGAACGTGATAACCTCAGCAATGAGAGGAACTTTTCGCAGCAAAGCAGTTACCCGCTCTGAGTTTTTGTCCCTTATTCAAGGGAAAAGCTAAATAAAAGATTAAAATGCAAAAGGCAAAAATACAGAGCAAAAATCAAAAAGTTTTACATTTTGATTTGTCATTTTGATCTCTTATCTTTGAGTTTTAATTTTTTATTCGTGGCGTAAGGCCTCGATGGGATTGAGGCGCGCCGCCCTGACTGCGGGATAAATGCCAGAGACAAGTCCAACCAAGATTGCTACCCCTACCGCCAGAGCAATGACATCACTCGGAACTATAGCTGGAAAAGGAAGTCCCATATTTGCCAACGCATTAGCACTGACTCTAACTATAAGCCATCCCAAGCCCACCCCCATAGCACCACCACAAAAACTTAACACAGTAGCTTCGGTAAGAAACTGAGTGGTAATATCACCACGCTTTGCCCCTACAGCCTTACGAAGACCAATTTCTCTGGTGCGCTCAGTTACGGAAACCAGCATGATGTTCATAATGCCAATACCACCAACAAGCAAGGAAATGCCAGCTATAGCCCCCATAATAAGCTCTCCTATCACATACATCTGGTCAGCGGTGCCTAATAGGGCATCCATACTCATAACGGTGAAGTCATCATCCTCCCCTTCTATGATGCGATGGCGCTGCCGCAAAATGTTGCTAATCTCCCATTGCGCCGCGTCTGTTGCTTCTCTACTTTGCGCCTGGACAGAAATAGACTGAACAGTATGTCCACCACTGCCAGCACGCTCAGACGATATAACCGCCTGTGCTGTGCTTAGAGGGACCATCGCTGACTGGTCCTCAACCCCAAAAGCCTCTCCTTTACTCTTAAGAACACCAATAACTCTAAATTGGCGTCCGTTAATTCTTACACTTTGATCCACCGGGGACATTTGCCCAAAAAGAGTTTTAGTTAGCTGGTTCCCCAAAACAACTACTCTGGCTTTTCCCTTGTAATCTTGCTCAGTGATAAAGGAACCTTGGTCAACTTCAAAGTTACGCACATGCTGATACTCAGGGGTTACACCAAGGGTCAGGCAGCCAACATTTTCCCCTCCAGCCACTATCTGCGTCGTGGTTTGCGTCATCGGTGCCACCATCGATACAGAAGGTGCATCACGGGCGATTGCTTCAGCATCCTCTAAAGTTAACGTTTGGGTGGTGCCGAGCACGCCCCCCATTCCCATCCCACCACTAGGGGCACCAGGAGTGACAAATATAAGATTAGTACCCAACGACTTGAATGATTGCTGCACCATAGCCTGCTCTGCCCTAACAAGAGATACCATGGAGATAACTGCAGCTACGCCGATTAATATGCCCAACATGGTCAAGATTGAACGCATTTTGTGACTTAACAAAGTCTTCAATGCAGTGGCGAAGCAATCCCAGATCCTCATGCTGACGCCTCAATTTGACCGTCACGAATCCTGATAGTGCGTTGGGTATAAGCAGCGATATATGGCTCATGAGTAACCAAAACAATAGTTATTCCCTGCCTGTTAAGTTGCTGGAAAAGCAACATAATCTCCTTGCTGGTCTGGGTATCAAGGTTACCTGTAGGCTCATCAGCCAAAATAAGCGCAGGTTCATTTATTAAAGCCCGAGCAATGGCCACTCTCTGTTGCTCTCCACCAGCTAGTTCGCTTGGCCTATGCTTAATTCGATGAGCTAGTCCCACAGATTCCAGAGCTTGTAAAGCCCTTTGACGCCGGTTACCACTCCCACTATAAATAAGCGGCAATTCCACATTTGCCAGAGCCGTAGTCCGGGGCAATAAGTTGAAGCTTTGAAAGACAAAACCTACCTTTTTATTTCTTATCTCAGCTAACTTATTATCACTGAGCTTACTTACTTCAATACCATCTAATCGATATTGCCCCGAAGTAGCTTTATCAAGGCATCCGATGATATTCATCAGTGTAGATTTCCCCGATCCAGAAGGACCCATAATAGCTGCCATTTCCCCTGGCTTGATGCGACAACTTATTCCCCGCAGAGCAGGAACCTCTGTCCGACCTGCTTTATACACTTTTGTTATACTCTCAAGCTCAACCATCTATCAGCCACCGAACATCCTGAAGGGCAACTGTGACTCAGGAAAGATTACACTTTCTCCTTCCTCCAGCCCGGATAGTACCTCAGTCTTTATCCCGTCGCTCAAGCCCAACTCAACTGGCCTTTGCTCGACTTGTTCATCTGCAAGAACTTCCACCCACGGACTATCCCAACTACCCTGGATAGCTCGATTTGGTATCAGCAATACATTCTCGTGCCGGTCGATGATAATTTCAGCAGTGGCACTCATGCCATCTCTAAGCTGTTCACCCGGATTTTCCAAAGTTATGATGGTTTTGTAGGATACCACTCCAGCCTGAACTGTGCCTGCTTGAGAGACGAAAGTTACCCTGCCCTTTACTTCTTTATCAGGCAAAGCATCTAAAATGATATCTGCCTCCTGTCCCAGCTTCAGCTTGGAGATGTCCATCTCATCAATGACACCATTCATTTTTATCTCACTAGGGTCAAGTAAGCAGATTGCCGGATTGGCGTATGTCATGGATGAAAGCTGTTGTCCCTCATTTATATAAATGTCAGTTACAATGCCATCGAAAGAAGCGGTGATTGTTGCTTTACCTAATTCAACCCTGGCCTTGGCTAACTCCAGCTTGGCTATATCCAGGGCTGCCTTAGCTCCATCCATTTGCAACTCTAGCAACTTAACCGAAAGAGGCACCGCCCATGTTCTGGATTGCGATTTCTCCTGTGCCTTAGTTATACTCGACTCAACCAAGTCCAATAGAGCCTGTGCCTCCTCAGTTTTCCCCTGCCCAAGAAGTTCCTGAGCCTCTTTTAGGTTATCTTGAGCTTCCTCCAAAGCCAGCCATGCCCCCGGTAAATCCGTAGCGTAAATACTGGTATAATGAGGATAGATCGTTTCCACTAGCTTATTTTCTGCGATTTCGTATTCAACCTGTGCTGCTTCACATCTATCCTGTGCCATTTCTACACTTAATTCCAAAGAGCTAGCTTCTAACTTGGCTAGCAGTTGGCCTTTTACTACCTTATCTCCTTCATCCACCAGCACCTCAGCCACCATGCCCGTGGTGCCGAAAGATAAATCCGTCTTGTGTGGCATTTCTAAGTTGCCACTGACAGAAACACTTACTACTAAGTCGCCTCGGGTAACCTCAGCGGTTTCCTGAGCATCGCTTTCTGAACTGGCACAGCCAGTGAAAACTGCGCTAACCAAGCAGATTGCTACTATTAAACTTAGCCATTTTTTCATTTTTTACCTAAGCCTCCATTCTAGAAAAGAAATAAGCACCCAAACTTGCCAAGGTTATTGACAAGACGAGAAGAACAACGAAATCAAGCCATAGTGGGAAGGCAGCACCACCAACAAGGCCCCCCCTTAATCCATATATTCCATAGGTGAGAGGGTCAACATACATTATATACCTAAGCCCTGTTGGCATGGCAGCCAACGGGAAAAAGGCGCCTGACAAGAAAAATATAGGCATTATTATCAAGTTCTTGACTTTAATCACCTTCACCTTGTGCCCCTGTATCAGCAGCTTCGGTTCCCCTTAGTAACTTGGCAAACTCATCGAGCCGGCGGCTCATGATATTAAGTAGCTCTTCCACTGCCTCAACCTTGACAAAGATAAGTCCCCTATTCCCAAAGTGACTGAAAACCAGAACTTTGCTGCCAACATCTATGTCGAGTTCTCTTCGGGCATCGACTGGAATCACTACTTGTCCCCGTGGACCAACTATGGTAGAGCCAAAACACTTGCCCACTGCTCGTCTATCTGTGTGTTCCATTCACTCCCCCTTATATAGTCATAATAAACTATTAATAAGTTAATATTGAGCTCAAAATTATATGATTTTTCATACTAATCTATCGAGCAACAGAAACTTGCTAGTTTAATTAATGCTGGTTAAAATGTCAAATTCATAATAAGCCAGGGTTTTAAACCTTGAGCCCCTACTTATTGTTGCCACTAGGGTTGGTAGGGATTTGCAGTAGTGGTATCACCAGTCTAATCGGCGCTAGCGGGGTAATGGTAGTACTCCCAGGAGCTTAATTTGGCTTTTGCTCCCAGTGTATATTAAGCCATAGGCACCAGTTCGTGGTCACGCTGTCCTTCACTGGCCGTAACTCATATCCATCATAGGCTGTAATCAGCTCCTCAGAGCAGGTTTGCTAATAAGGTTGATTAGAAAACCATAGCCAAAGTAGCAAGTGCAATATTCACTCACCTTAGATGCAATGACCGTAATTCGCCTGGCTTCTATCCACTAAATTTTGCCAGCGTTCTTTATTGTAGGCTCTGTCTCCTCTTCACCGAGCTGAGAACTAGATTTCTATCAGGACTCTGTCATCTTCGACCTTCACATCATACACAGTAAGATCTTTGGCTGGCTTAAATACTTTGCCAACCTTCGATATTACACCCCCTTTTAACCAACGGACTACCTGACCTCCACTGAGATCAAATTGAGAGCCATGCAGGGGACAGGTGACCACAGTCCCTTCCAACTTACCCTGCGATAACTTCCCTCCCATATGAGTACACTGGTTATCAGCAGCATAATACCTCTTCCCAATCTGAGCCAGGAGGATTTCACGGCCCGCTACGTTAACCGCTTTCATCATCCCGTCTTTCAACTCGTCTATTTTAGAAACCTCTACAAATTCACTCATGAGACACCTCCCTTCATAAAATCCAAATTTTTGAGCCGGTAACTTTATGCCTCTTATTACCAAGAAGAGGCATAAACAGAATCATAAAACCTCTTTGCTTTCCCAGCAACTATGCACTTCGCCAGTCATATAACTAGCCACTTCTGCAGCCAGCCGGTGAGACTGTCAACACGGGGACTCGAGAATGACGCAGAACTCTGTCAGCCACGCTACCAAACGCCCAACGCGAAATCCCTGACCTTCCATGGGTGCTCATAACAATTAGATCAACTTGGTTTTTGTTGGCGTAGTCCAGTATTTTTTCAGTAGCCTTGCCTGAGATTACGGCTGTCTGCACAACCAGGCCATCTTTCTTCAGGCTATCTGCTACTTTTAAAAGGTAATTGTTAACATCGACTGGGGCTTTGTTCTGTATATCACGAGCTAACTGCTCTCCAAGCTCCGCGTAAACTTGTTGGGAAACAGGCTCTATTACTGTTAGCAAAATCACCTCTGGAATACGGCATCCTGTAGCTATTGCTGTAACATGATCCAGAACACACTCAGATAATTCTGAACCATCCAACGGTACTAATATCTTTTTGTACATTTTCCTACCTCCTTCAATAAATTTTTTGTTTAGGCCAACCCATTCTTCTGAAATTTTCTTTGAGCCACCGCAGGGTGCCAGTGGTAAATTCCATCTGGGGCCAATTAGGGCAATTGCATGTACTATGTTTCTCCCCAGCAAATCTACTTCTTTTCTGCAGTGACGTGTTTCCCGGGATTCTGGTCGAAAACTTTCTTGCAACCGAGAGAGCAAAAGTAGTATTTCTTCCCCTTATACTCAGAGGTAGCTGCTGCCTTGCTCTCCTCTACCTTCATCTTACAAACTGGGTCAATTGCCATTGGACACCTCCTTTCACTAATTGATGAACTAGGCTGGCTTAAACCCTCTTAAACGCAGCGAGTTAGATACCACAGTAATAGAGCTAGCCGCCATGGCTGCCGCAGCCAGAATTGGATTCAGGAATCCGTAGCTACCCAGGATGAAATGGAGCCCGGGGGGTACACCAGTACTCCCGAAGACAAAGTACAATACCCCGGCTGCCACGGGGATGAGAGCAGTGTTGTAAGCAAAGGCCCAGAAGAGATTTTGCTTGATAGTCCTCATGGTACGCTTGCTTAGAGATATAGCCGTTACGACTCCCATCAAATCGCCACTAATCAGAGTAATGTCTCCGGTTTCCATGGCGATATCAGTACCTGTGCCAATAGCGATACCCACATCCGCCTGGGCTAATGCCGGGGCATCGTTAATCCCGTCACCCACCATTGCCACAACTTCTTTCTCCTCTTGCAACTTCTTGACCTCTCTGGCTTTACGCTCCGGGAGTACCTCAGCCAGGACACGGCCAATACCTGCCTCTCGGGCAACGGCTTCAGCCGTGCGCCGGTTGTCCCCAGTAAGCATCACCGCCTCAATACCCATCTTACGTAATATCTCCAACGCCTCTCTAGTGTTCGGTTTAAGTGTGTCAGCCACAGCGATAATTCCCACTACCTGACTATCCAGACCTAAGAACATTACCGTCTTACCCGCCTCAAAGAGCTTGCTGGCTTCCTCTTCCATCTCGTTTAAGGAAAGGCCCCTTTCCTTCATTAACCTAAGATTGCCCAAGAGAAGCTTCTTACCTGCCAGCAAAGCCTCTACACCGTGTCCTAGGATAGCATTGAAATTTGAGGGTGGAGATAGTTCCAGTTTCTTCTCCAAAGCAGCCTTGACCACAGCCTGACCGAGTGGATGCTCTGAGTTATGCTCAGCGGAGGCAGCTAGCCGGAGTACCTCTTCCCACGAGGAAGAAGAGGCAGTGACTATGTCAGTCACCGCAAGCTCACCACGGGTCAGAGTACCTGTCTTATCCAAGAGCACTGTATTTACCCGGTGAGCTCTCTCTAGGGCCTCAGCACTCCTGATGAGAATACCATGCTCAGCTCCCTTACCTGTACCTACCATTATCGCAGTGGGAGTCGCCAGTCCCATGGCGCAGGGGCAAGCGATAATGAGCACGGCAACAAAGTTAAGGATAGCAAAGGTAAGGGCTGGAGATGGTCCTACGAAGTACCAGACCACGAAAGTTATGATGGCGATGCCAATCACTGTGGGCACAAAATAGCTAGCAACGACATCGGCAAAGCGTTGTATAGGAGCTTTACTTCCTTGAGCTTCCTCCACCATCCTGATAATATGAGCCAGGGTTGTGTCCTTACCCACCTTGGTTGCTTCGACTTGAAGGCTGCCTGTCTTGTTGATAGTAGCACCGATAACTTCGTCTCCAACATTCTTCTCCGCGGGGATACTCTCTCCGGTAATCATGGACTCATCAATGCTGGAATACCCTTGGCGAACTACGCCGTCCACAGGCAATCGCTCACCTGGATGTACTAAGATGAGGTCACCGACCAGAACATCTTCGACGGGAATTTCCCTTTCCACACCTTCACGAATGACCAGAGCAGTCTTCGGTTGCATACCGATGAGTTTCTTTATTGCCTCCGAGGTTTGTCCTCTGGCCCTGGCTTCCAGAAAACGACCAAGGAGAATTATGGTAATAATCATGACTGAGGTATCAAAGTAGAGGCCAAGCTCTATCTCCGCGCTGGCAAAGAGACCAGGGGAAATAACGGCTACCATACTGTAAAAGTAAGCTGCTGAAGTGCCTACAGCAACAAGAGTATTCATATCGGAGGTCCTGTGTTTAAGTGCTCCCCATGCTCCACGGTAAAATCGCCAGCCTGCCCAGAATTGCACTGGAGTAGCCAGGGCCCACAGTAGATAGGGCTTGCCGGCAAAAGAAGGACCTTGGCCTAGAACCATAATTGATAAGCCAAGGATAGCAGCGATGATAAGTCTATTTCTTAACGCTTGAGTCTCCCGTTGAGCAGTAGTGAACGCACCCTCTAGAGCCTGTACCTCAGGACCAAGTTCATAACCGGCGTCCCTTACTACCTGTCTCAGGTCAGCCAACTTTGTTCCTTCTAAATACTCTACAGTGGCCTTCTCCGAAGCGAGGTTGACATCAGCTGAAATCACTCCGGGCGCGCTGGCAAGAGCATTTTCCACCCGAGTGACACAGGAAGCACACGTCATCCCCCCCACCGGGAATATAGATTTCTTGGTTGCAACCCCGTAACCTAATTCAGAGACAGCATTTTTAATTTTGGCAAGGTCTATTCTAGTGGGATCGGATTCTACCGAAGCCTTCTCCGAAGCGAAGTTAACGTTAGCCTGCTCTACGCCAGGAGTTTCAGACAACCCCTTCTCAATGGTAGCAGCACAGGTAGTGCGGGTCATCCCAATTACGTGGGCTGAAACTTTCTCAGACTTCTTGGAACTGGTTTTATCAGCCATTAGTCCTTCCCCAACTAATAATGATGAGCTAAAACGCCTCGCCACCTGCTGCCATTTTTGCTTTATATTCTTGCCCCTTTAGTTTACGATGCCGTCTTTAATGACTTTCCCACGGGCTATCTCATCTCACCCTGAAAGCACCTCTGGTCATATGGACTATCCACCTCCAGTGCAGGATCAGATGTATTACCACCACAACCACCAGGGTAACGGCAACCCAATTGTGGAGATCAAGCCAAGTATCCCTTGCCCACAGAAAGGTGGTTTCTCCCACTAAACCTCTGCCTCCCATATAGCCTCCACCCCTGGGTAACACAAGCCATAGGACAAAGCCAGATACAACTTCAAACAGGGCTAGCAGCAAAATAATGAAGTCTACAACATAGTTTCTTATCGCCTTCTTCATCTAACCCCCTGTTTCTTGCCGATTCCCACCAAATTATTAATCTACCTCGCTTCCTTATATAAACATTATCAATTATCACTGACCTACCTCTGAGGCTAATAGTTCTCCCACTATGGGGAACCGCTCAAGCATATTAGTATCATGGGGAGCCTCCTTTAAGGACTCGGTCAGATCGCATCCGGCCTTGTGTATAACTTGGTGAACACCCTTCTTCCAGAGGAAGCTTCGCGAAACATCATATACTTTGCCGCCATAGGCAATGTAAGTGAGGCCGTTACGCCCATCATATTTCTTTAGCTCCTCTTTAGTAAAAATTCTCATCCGCGGCAAAACATTTCTGACTAGCCAAAGGCTACATCAAGCACCATCATTACCGCAAAGCCAACCATCCCGCCCATGGTAGCTAAGTCTGTATTGCCACCCCGCTGTGCTTCCGGAACTAGCTCTTCAATGACCACAAATATCATAGCACCGGCGGCAAAAGCCAAAGCATATGGTAGGATAGGCTGGGCAACAATAACAGCTGCTGCTCCAATAACGCCGGCAATTGGTTCAACAATTGCCGATAGTTGCCCATACCAGAAACTTTTCCGACGCGACATTCCTTCGCGGCGAAGAGGTATAGAAACAGCGAGTCCCTCGGGAAAATTTTGAATCCCGATACCAATAGCCAGGGCGATAGCTGCCCCCAAGGTAGCCGAAGGTGAACCAACAGCAGCAGCACCGAAGGCGACTCCAACTGCGAGCCCCTCGGGGATGTTGTGTAATGTTATAGCCAGAACGAGCAGAGTGCTCCGTCGCCAGCTTGTTTTGAGTCCTTCAGCACTCTCCATAGGAAAGCCAAGGTGGAGGTGCGGCAGTGTTTTGTCAATACCCCGCAGGAAAATACCTCCCAATAGAAAACCCGCCAAGGCCGGAACCCATGTGGGAATATCCCTCCCCTCTGACATTTCAATAGCTGGAGCGAGCAACGACCAGTAACTAGCAGCAATCATCACTCCGGCAGTAAAACCAAGCATCGCATCCAATATCCTTCGGCTGATATCTCTGGCCATAAATACGCCAGCTGCCCCAAGAGCAGTCAGGGCCCAAGTAAAACATGTGGCAACAAAAGCCTGTAGTACAGGGTGAAGGTTCTGAAGGAAATCTATCATCCTTTCAAACCCCTTTACCCGGCTTTCCCATATGAGCCTCCTGTTCCCGAGGGAGACCGGGAACAAGTCCGAGACTCCCTCGGCACCATTGTGACCTTACTTCAGAAATTTGGATACGAAGGGGGAGGTCTCGCCGCGACGCAGGAAGTGCCCCGAAGGACCCTCACCCAGGAATTCAGAGAACCACGATTCATGCTCTACTTCCTCGTTAAGAATCGCCTGAGACAAGTCATAGGTACGATGATCCTTGCCAGCAGTCAGATTACAGATGTGGGTGTATCCACGCACCGCGCATCTCTCTGCCTCCACAAGCACTGTCAACATTGCCTTAATGTCAGTCGGGGCTTTAGGCAAGCTGGCTGGTGGGCAAGCAGAACTGTCATGGAAAGCTTTCATATCCTCTGGCAGTTTACCACCAAGTTCATAGATACGCGGAACCAGAGCCTCAAAATGATTCCGGTCTTCAACACGAGCCGTCTCAGCGATCTCCTTTACTCCTTCGCCTTGCAGTCCAATGAGATTGCACCGAAGGATAGTGTAATAATAGTAGGTCGTAAGCTCTGCCGCGGCATTTTTGACCAGAAGTTCTAACAACTGGTCAACATCAATACCGGCCCTTTCTACCATTTCTCGTGCTACTTTAGCCATGTTCCCTCCTTAAAACTTATATTTCCTCCAGTAAACTTGTGAATGTATCATGATGTTCTTCTTCATCCGACAAAATTTGCCGGAATAACCTCTTGGTTGTCTCATCTCCTTCTTTTCTGGCTACTTCTACTATTTGTTTGTATAACTGAATTTCCCCTTCCTCGTCTTTCCTGTCCTGCTCTATCATTTCTTTTAAGGTTTCCCCAACGAAGACCGGCTCTGGTTTAGTGCTTGGTGTCCCCCCAAGATAGACAAGCCTCTCGGCAATTCCCTCAGCGTGTTTCATCTCGGTTATTGCTATCTTCTCCAGTTCGTCTTTCACCGCAAAGCCCTTTACCCCCCTCCAAAGGACATGTTGCCACATATACTGTATTGAGACCTGTATTTCCCTTGCTATTGCTTTGTTTAACAAGTCCAAGAGTTGCGCTCATACCTTTGCATTACTCATGATTCCACCTCCTGTTATTTTGTCTTTGTAAATTGTTACCCAATTAATTTGGCTCCCTCTTCAGTGAGTTCATACTTAGCATCCTTCTCAATAGCTAAACCAGCCTGGGTCAGTTCCCTAAGCCCACTCCTAACTCTGAACAGCGGGAGCCCAACGCTCCCAGCAATTTCTTCAGGAGACCCCAGCCCCGATTTTAATGCATGAAGCATCCTCATGCCTGACTCCGTAGGTTTTCCGTCAGGGCTAATGCATGCCATATTCTCCTCCTACTTTTGCCTACAGCTTCTTTTTACAGAGATACCAATCAATGCACTCGTATCCCTGCTTGAGTCTCTCTTCGGCCATTTCCTGCGTGTTTGGTGGCGGTACGACTACTGGATCGCCCGACCTCCAGTTAGCTGGAGTAGCTACCGCGTGTTTGTCCGTCGTTTGCAAAGCATCTACTATTCTCAGTATTTCGTCCATGTTCCTGCCAGTAGTCAGCGGGTAATAGAGTATCGTCCTGATAATCTGGTTGGGGTCTATTATGAACACGCACCTGACAGTCTCGGTTTTGCTTTGACCAGGGTGAATCATTCCGTAGGCGAGAGAAACCTCCTTGTTAAGGTCAGCGATGATAGGAAATGGTATCTTTACCTTAGTTTTCTCCTCTACATTGCGCACCCAGGCGATGTGCGAGGAAACACTGTCAACACTCAGGCCCAGAAGCTCTACACCACGCTTCTGCAGTTCGGGATAAATCTCGGTGAAAGCTATGAACTCAGTGGTGCACACCGGGGTGAAATCCGCCGGGTGGGAAAATAGAATCAGCCAGCTTCCCTTAAAGTCCTCCAGCTTAAGTACCCCGTGGGTGGTTACCACTTCAAAAGCTGGTGCTGGCTCACCTAGCCGAGGTAGACTGATTACTCGCTCTCTCACTTCTTCCATTTGATCCTCCTTTCTTCTTGGTTCTTCACTTCTTATGAACCTACTTGCTCAGTCTACATATTACCAACCTCCTTTCTTTATCTTTGGACGAACCTCAGTCCTTTCCACCCAAGTTTCAGGATATCCATGCATGGTCAGAAGACCAAAACTTCATATCCCGCCTCAATATAGCGAGCTATGCTGGGATGCCCCGACATTTCCTTACATAAGGGAAGTTTTTGCTCCTTTGCGCTTTCTAAAGAACCTGTCTGAGCCGAGCAAGCCTGACAGACACAATCAATCAATCCCATTTCCTTGACCCTCCCATAGATTTTGGCAAACGGCTTATCAGGCTCTAATAGCTCCTTTATTTGCCTGGTGGCACTGCCTTCGATTATTAGCTTTACATCGTAGCCTTTCCCCTTCATATCTAAGACATTCAGCAAAGCATGAGCAAAATACATTGTCTCTCCGTTGAAAGCAAAGATGGCTACTTTCTTGTTCATGTTACATCTCCTTAGACTTCTATACAGTTCTCCCATAAACCATGAATGTTGCAATAGGAAAGAGCATAGAAAGATTTAAATTGCTCTACCGGCACCTGAAACCTGACGTTGGGGTTGGTATAGGAAGGCGCAAAGGCGGAACGACCAAGGTCTATTACCTGTCCATCTTTCTTCACCCCATAGAGCTCTATCCAGGCAATGTGATGTTCCACGGTATTGGGATGGGGAACCTCCTTGCCTACTACTACATGTACAATGTCTGCACCTGCCTCGCCCTTTCCCTTGCCAACTTCGATTATTGGGACATGCTTCTCCTTCCCCTCAGCATCCTTGCCTTTCAGAATGTCTCCAAATTTCATTTCTTGCCTCCTTTCTTCAATTTAATGCTGTCAAACAAGGTTGTGCTCCTTATGCTTTTCGGCAATGGTGTTAGCCAGGTTATCCAGAGCCTTGAAATCCGCTTCTTTGGGGAATCCTTTGCTGATTACAGGGTCTAATACTTCTACCTTGAGATTGGGAATCATTCCACTGAGCTGCTCCACAGCCTTGCTGCCCCAGCCATAGGAGCCGATAATAGAGATAAACTGAAGTCTGGGTCTTAAGGCATTGGCTAGAAATGCAGCATACGCCACATTGGGGTGAGGACCAACCAGAACAGTAGGTGTGCCAATAACCATAGTAGCTGCATCTACAAGTGCCATGGCCAGTTTTCCTATATCTGTTACAGCTAAATTGAATTGCTTAACCATTACACCCCTATCAGCCAAAGCTCCGACGAGACATTCCACCATTTTCTGGGTGCTGCCATGCATGGAGATGTAAGGCAAGACCACGATGTTTTTGGGCGGGTCGAACACCCAGCTCCGATACGCCTCCAGAATGAAGCTGGGCTTATCGTACATGGGGCCGTGACTGGGGGCAATGATGTCAATTTCATAACCCTTTATCTTCTCCAAATGTTTTTCAATGCTGGTATGAAAAGGCATCATGATTTCCGCGTAATATCTCTTGGCCGCTTCATAGACCTGTCCTTCATCGGTTACGTGTAAGGCTGTGGTAGCCAGATGAGAACCAAAAAGATCACAAGAAAATAGCATCTTGTCTTCTCGTAAGTACGTAAGCATGGTCTCCGGCCAGTGAACCCAGGGGGCATGGATAAATTCTAAGGTCTTATCCCCCAGGGACAAAGTCTCACCATCGCCTACAGTGATGAACCTATCCTCTGCAATGAGTAGTAGATCCATAAGCATGCCCTTGCCTTTGGTCGTTGTCACCACTTTAGCATTGGAATATATCTCTAGAACCTGAGGGATAGCGCCGGAATGGTCTTGCTCTGCGTGATTGGCAATAACATAATCTATATTCTCAACCCCAAGTTGATTCAGGTTATTTATCAGCACATCATCCATGGTGGGGTCTACCGTATCAATAAGCGCTGTCTTTGTGCTGCCCTCAATTAGATATGAGTTATAACTCGTGCCATCAGGGAGTGGGATGAGTGCGTCAAATAATCTTCTATCCCAGTCAATTGCTCCAACCGAGTAGATTTTAGGTCTTATTTCTCGTGGTTTCATCTTATTTCTCCTTCAATATTCTAACAGTCTTTTTTCTCCCTCAATTCTCTTTATTTCCGTGATATCCTGAGTGGCTTCCAAAGTACCCAGATACTTGCCTGCTTTGTCCCGCACAGCAAAATATCTAATATATACCTTCCTCTCTCCGAGGTTTATCCAAAATTCCGCTGACTCTCTTCTACCACTCTTGAAATCGGACAATATTTGGTTCACTTTACCCAAGCTGTGTTTTGGGTGACAATTTTGCACTGACTTGCCAATCACAGAAAGCGGTCGTTTGAAAATCCTCGTTTCATGTTTATTCCAAAATTTAACTAAATCATTTTCATCAACGAAAGAAATTTCTACCGGTATTGCTTCTAATATCCCTTCTAATTGCTCTTCGCTCAGGTTTTCTATCATTGTTGCCCCACCATCACTCCGGTAACTTTTCAAATTTATCCTTGCTTGCCCCACAGACAGGACATACCCAGTCATCGGGTATTTCCTCGAAAGGCGTTCCCGGCTTTATGCCGCCATCGGGGTCACCCAATTCGGGGTCGTAGATATAACCACAAACAGTGCACTTGTATTTCGCCATTTTTGGTGCTGCCTCCTTTCTCTCCTCAATATAGCTGGGAGCTGTCTTGGGAGTGGTACCTCTTTTGACCTGATGGTAATAGGCATAAGTCATAGGCTCGCCTTCTTTCA